>CALBSQ010000112.1 GCA_937967325.1 uncultured Chloroflexota bacterium | reverse complement strand
GTCCCCACGTTCACGTGCGGCTTGTCCCGCACGAACCGCTGCTTCGCCATCTGTCCTTTTCATTCCTTACCCGGGAGTCACCCGGCGCTACGTGCCTCGGCACGCGCCCCGCTCATCGGAAAGCGAGCCCACGACGAGATTTGAACTCGTGACCTTCTCCTTACCAAGGAGACGCTCTACCCCTGAGCCACGTGGGCATCGATTGTTGACCAGGGCTGAACCGGCTAGGGGCTACTGCCGCCAGGAGCGACGGTCACACCCTACCCTACGTCGTGTCGCCGGTTCTTGCCCCTTCCCTAGAGCACGAACGCAAGTGCCAGCAGACCTTGCATCCCGAACGTTGCCATTGTACCGCATGCTCGAGGAAGGGGGCCAGACGCTACCATAGCCGGCGCCGGCAGCGAACCAGTCGCAAGGAGTAGACGTCAGATGATCGACATTGAAGCGCCCGAAGACGGCGGCAATCCACGAGAGACGGGCGCGATTCAGCGCCTGGACGAGGGCCACTTTCGCGTGGTCCCATTCAGTGAGGACGGTGACGGCAACTACAAGTTCGCGCTGCACGTGCGCGCGCATAATTCGGCAGCCGTGAGCGTCCCGCTGACCCTGGAGATTGACTGGGACGATCACAAATACATGGTGAGTCGCGACTTCGTCCACGTGGGCCACAGCGGGGAATGGCGGCTGGTACCAGCCGAAGTCGACGGCTCGATCTCGCGCCTGCGCTGCCTGCTGCCACCGGGCGAAAGCCGCATCGGCGTAAGCCCAGCCTATGGCTGGGCCGATCACGATGTCTTCGCCGCCCAAACTCTGGCGACATCCTTCCAGCGCGAGCTAATCGGCCGCAGCGAGCAGGGGCGAGCCATCGACGCCTACCACTTGGGGGCCGGGCAGCGGAATTTGCTGGTGATCGCCCGTGTCCATCCTTACGAGACGGCGGCGTCGTTCTGTGCTGAAGGGTTGTTGCGTTGGCTGACTATGCCCGGGGAGGCGCAGGCGCGGGTGCTCGCCCGGTTCCATGTCGTCGTGGTACCCATGCCCAATCCCGACGGCGTCTACCTGGGCCTCTGCAAGCGTACGGGCCTGCATGGGACTGATATCAGCCACGAAGCCGTCGGCAGCGGGGACGCCGAGGCGCGCGCATTGCTGGACCTGATCGAGCAGCTTCGGCCCGATCGCTACTTGGACATCCACGGTTGGATGCACGCGGATGAGGACGGTTTGCACTACCACGATCAGGCCGTGGCCGATCGGTTCCTCGCGGGGACGGCCGACCAGCCGGCGCTGGCCCGCAACCGTTGGAAAGGGACGTTGGCGCGACCGGACGGCAGGTCTCCCCTCTCCCATTGCGCGCAACACTTCGCCACGCGCGCGCTGTCCGTGAGCTACCGCTGGCCCGGACGCACGGTCGACCAGATGCGCGCAATCGGCGCCGCATCCTTAGAGGCGTTCGCCGCCGATTGAGAGTCCACCGGACGCTGAAGCGTCCGGCTCACAGGACCATTTATGGTTCGGTCGACCGGCCAGCTCAATGGGCCAGGGCGCACCCGAGCATGCGCCTCAGGTTGCCCACTCGACCAGTAGCGATTACCATATGAGGAGCGGACGCCTGCTCGCGGCGCCGCTGGTTTTGGCGAACGTCCCTGAGAGGAATGAGGAAGCCATGGAATACACTCGGCGCCAGCCTGACCGGCCCGGCTTCGCTTCGTCACGCTTGCCGCGCCGCCGAGCGCTGGCACTGCTCAGCGCCGGCGTGGCGCTGCCCTTACTCGCCGCCTGTGGCGGGACCGCCGCGGTCACGACCACCAGCTCCGCCTCCAGCGCACCGGCGACCACCGCGGCGTCGACTGTCGCGTCGGCCAGCGTGGCCGCCTCTAGCGCCGCCACGTCCAGCGCCGCCCCCTCCAGCAGCGCAACGCAGGCTGCCACGTCCAGCGCAGTCGCGACGACCTCTGCCGCCGCTACCACGACGGCATCTTCGGCCGCGGCCGCGGCGACGTCCGCGTCAGCCGCGCCGGCCAAAGGCAAGGTCGCTGTCGAATTCTGGCAGTGGGGTTCCGACTACCAGAAGGGCTTCGAAGGCTGGGCCAAGGCGTTCAATGACCAGCACAGCGGCATCCAGGTAACGGTCATGCAATACTCGACCAACAACAACCAGAAGATCACCGTCGCGGAGGCTGGCGGCGCCGGGCCGGACACCTTCCTGTCCGACAGCGACGGCTTCAAGAACCGCGCCTACGCCGGGCTGGAAGGCCCGATCGACGACCTGGTTGCACAAGACAAGACGGTGGGCGCCAACCTCAAGCAAATGTTGCCCTACGCCGTTCAGTGGTACGCCTACAACGGCAAGAGCTACGGCCTGCCCTGGGACTACAGCGCCGGCGTGGTGCTCTACAACGTCGACTTCCTGCGCGCCGCCGGTCTCACGCCTCCGACCGAGCTGGCCAGCGACCCCAAACAATGGACCTGGGATACCTTCTTGCAGTACGCCACCAAGCTTACGGTCAGGAACGCGCAAGGGATCGACCGCGCCGGCGCCTACCTGAGCTGGGGGGGCTACGAGAATAGTTGGTATAGCCTGGCGCTCGCCAATGGCGGCAGCTACTACAACGAGACGCTGGATCAATGCACCATCGACAGCCCTGCCTGCGTCGAAGCGCTCGATTTCGCCGCCGCGGCGGCGAAATCCGGCATCATCGCCACGCCGACCTGGTGGAAAACGATCACCACGCAGTACAAGAATTCCATGGAGCCGTTCACCGCCGGCAAGTTGGCGATGCAATACACCGGCGACTGGAATTTCAAGGCCATCGTGCAGGCGAAGACGTCGGTGAACTGGGACGCCACCTTCCTGCCCTATGACCCCAAGACCGGCAAGACCGGCAACTGGTCGAACGTGCGCGGCCTGGTGATGAACCCCGGGGCCAAGCATCGCGACGAGTCCTTCCAATTTCTGGCCTACCTGACCACCACCGAGGTGCAGGACACCATCACCGCCACCTTTGCCGAGGCGCCGATGCGCCTCGACTCGGCGCAGAAGACCTATCTCGTGCCGCAGGTGTCCGGTCCGCCCGCCGGACGGACGACGCTCAAGCCCGCCCTCGACTCCACCGTGACGGACGGCACGCCCTATGTCAACGAGGACGACGCCTGGAACTTCATGAGCACGGCGGTGCAAGCCGTCTACGACGGGAAGAGCAGCGCCAAGGACTCGCTCACCAGCCTGGCGCAGCAGATGAACGGCAAGATACAGGCGGCCCGCGCCGTCCGCAAGTAAGGGCGAAGCAGGCGGCCCAGTCACTCCCATCCGCGGGCGATTCGCGGCGATCGACCAGCCCTCTTGGGAGGCTCCATGTCAGCTAACGCTGTCAACGACACGGCGCCGTCGAGCCCAACCGAAGCCAATCTCGCCGGTCCGCTGATCGTCCCGCTCACCGCTCTCGGTCGCCACAGTCTCCCCTGGGCGGGCGGCAAGGCGGCGAACCTGGGCGAGCTTCTCCACGCCGGCTTGCCGGTGCCGGCGGGCTTCTGCGTCACCACGGTTGCCTATGCCCGAGCCGCGGCCGGAGCCGGACTGGGGAGTCTGCTCGAGGATCTCGGCGATGTCCCTTCCTCCAGCCAAGAGCGGCTCGAGGAACTGGCCGCCCAGGTCCGCGAGCGGTTGCTCGACGCGCCAATACCCGACGACGTGGCGCAGGCGGTTCGTGCCGCCATCGCGGCGCTGGGTGCGCAAGCGCCGCTCGCCGTGCGCTCGTCGGCCACCGCTGAGGATCTGCCATTCGCCAGCTTCGCGGGCCAGCAAGACACCTACCTCAACGTGGCCGGAACCGACGCGGCACTAGACGCTATGCGGCGCTGCTGGGCGTCGCTGTGGACCGATCGCGCCGTCAGCTACCGAGCGGCTAACGGCATCGATCCACGTACGGTGCAGCTTGCCGTCGTGGTGCAGCGCCTCGTCGATGCCGCCGCGGCAGGCGTACTTTTCACGGCGAACCCGCTCAGCGGCAGGCGCGGCGAAGCCGTGATCGACGCCAGCCTGGGGCTCGGCGAAGCTGTAGTCGCCGGTATGATCAACCCCGATCACTTTGTGGTTGATTCGAAGAACGGCACGGTTCTGGAGCGGCGGATTAGCGACAAGCCGTTGCAAATCCGGCCCGATGCCGGTGGGGGAACCGAGCGCGTCGAAGTCGCCGCCTCAGCCGCCCTACCCTGTCTCAGTGACGGCCAGGTACACGCGCTCGTCGGGCTGGGCCGCCAGGTAGAGCGCCACTTCGGCTCGCCGCAGGACATCGAATTCGCTGTCGATGCGACCGGCCACGTCTGGCTCACCCAGTCGCGGCCAATCACCACCCTATTCCCGCTGCCGGCAGGGGCGCCGAGCGACGATGACGACTTGCGCGTCTACTTCTGCGCCAACGTGATGCAGGGAGTCTTTGGGCCGCTTACGCCGTTGGGAATTGAGGCGTTCCACCTCTTTAGCTTCTCCATTGTAGGTCTCCTCGGCACCTCTCCGCCCAAGCCATCCGGCGACGCCCCGGTGCTGGCAGAGGCCGCCGGCCGGCTCTTTTTGGACGTGACCGGACTGGTTCGCTCAACCCAGGGGCGACGGCTCCTCGCCGCTGTATTCGCACAGGTGGAGGCGCTGAGCGAGCCGCTGCTGCGGCAACTGTTCGACGACCCCAGGCTGGCGCCGCGCAGGTTGCCCTGGCGACGCTTGTTCCC
Source organism: uncultured Chloroflexota bacterium (assembly GCA_937967325.1). Lineage (GTDB taxonomy): Bacteria > Chloroflexota > UBA4733 > UBA4733 > UBA4733 > UBA4733. The sequence continues at coordinate 45,279 of CALBSQ010000112.1, read as the reverse complement.
TCCCATCACTCACTTCCTGCGGGTAACGCGGCTACCGTTACGGGTAGCCGCTGCGCTGGTTACACCATCGGCGGCCCGAGCGTCGGCATGGCGCCTACAGCGGGAACTGGTCGCCGCGGGCAGTGTTCCAGAGGCGGCCAGCGCCGCCGACCGGGTGGATAGAGCCGAGTGGCTGCTGCTGACGTGGCCTGCCCGCATCCTACCGCGCATAGCGCCACTCTTGATCTCGGGGCTAGGGTCTTTCGCCCTGGCCGAGCGGTTTCTGGATGGGCTGGCCTCGCCTGAGGAACGGGACGCGCTCAGGCGTGCCCTGCCGCACAACCCGACCACCGAGATGAACCTGGCGCTGTGGGAATTGGCTGCGCGAGCGCGGACGGATCCAGCCTCCACGACTGCGCTTCGCACTCTGCCAGCTCCGGAGTTGTCCATCGCCTACCAAAACGGCACGCTGCCCGCTGCCTTGCAGGCGGACCTGTCCGCCTTCCTGGACCGCTACGGGCATCGCGCCGTGGCCGAGATCGACCTCGGTCTGCCCCGCTGGTCGGAGGATCCGACCCACCTGCTGCAAACCCTAATGAACTACCTGGCGCTACCGGAGTCGGCGCGGACCCCCACCGCGCAGTTCCGGGAGGCCGCGGCTGTGGCGGAGTCCACGCGGCGGAGCCTGGAACTGCGCGCCAGGGAGCGCGGCCGTCTGCGCGGCATCGCCGTCTCCTTTCTGTTGCGACGCGGTCGAGCGCTGGCCGGGACGCGTGAGGTTCCCAAGTTCCTCATGGTGTTGCTGTTCTCCCAGGTGAGGGCGCTCCTGATCCCGGTTGGCGCTCTGCTCACCGACGCCGGGCGGCTTGCCATTCCTCACGACATCTTCTTCCTCTCGTTCGACGAGATCAGCGAGGCGATCGCCGGCGCCAACCTACGAGCCGTGGTTCGCGAGCGCCGGGCCGGCTACACCGCGGAGCTGCGCCGGCGCCACGTTCCGCGCCTGCTGCTTTCCGACGGCACTGAGCCGCGGGCAGAGGCACCGTTGACAGAGACCGGTAACGACACGCTACGGGGCGCGCCGGCCTCGGCAGGCCAGGCAAGGGGCCGCGCCCGCGTCATCCTGGAGCCGCTTGGCGCCCGGCTCGCGCCTGGTGAGATCCTAATCGCCCCATCGACCGACCCCGGCTGGACGCCCCTTTTCCTGACAGCGGGTGGACTGGTTATGGAGATGGGCGGGGCGATGTCGCACGGCGCAGTAGTGGCGCGCGAGTATGGCATCCCGGCGGTGGTCGGCGTACCAAGGGCAACCGAGCTCATTTCCGATGGACAGGAGATCATCGTCGACGGCGCCGCCGGGACGGTGCTCCTGAAGGACGGATCTTCGGCAATGAATAAGGCGCCACGGACGCCGCTCGACGAACGTCCGGTATGAAGGTGCTGTACGACCAGCAGGCGCTGAGCAGCGATTCCCAGTGCCCGGCAAGGGCGAGGTCTGGGACGGGGTCCCCGCTTGCGGGGGGACACCTTGTCCTGGCTCAAACCTGGCCCGACAGCGGACCAGTTAACGCACTAGGCTTGGCTCTTAGCACTCCCGCCGGTTCGGATGAACTTCTGTAGCTTGTCGTGCGAGGTCACCTCGCTGACATAGATGTCGCCACGCGAGTCCACCCAGATACCGTGTGGCGAGTCGGTGAACTGCTCGGGACGATCGCCATGCGACCCCCACTGCGCCAGCGTGTCCCCGTCCAACGTCATTAGCGTGACACGCGGGCCGCCTTCAGCCAGGTAGAGCACCCCGTAACGCTCGAACACCTGCTGGGGTACCCGCAGATCTCGCCACTCGCCAAGGTAACGGCCGTCGCGGTCGAAGTGCTGGATGCGCTCGTTGGGGCGGTCACACACCAGCACGCGGTCGCGGCTGTCCACCCAGACATCGTGCGGCAAATTGAACTGGCCCGGTCCGCTGCCCGGCTCGCCCCAGGAGGTCAGCAGCCGTCCGTCGGCAGCGAAACGATGGACGCGCGACTGACCGTAGCCATCCGAGACATAGAGATCACCGTCCGGCGTGACGACTGCGTGCGTCGGCTCGTTGAACGGCTCCCCCGGCGCGCCGGGCCGGTTGGGCGTCCCCCACTGCTGGAGCAGCTTTCCCTCGAACGTCCACCTGGAGACCAGATGCGTCTCCCGATCAGTCAGGTACAGCTCGTCGCTCGGGCTGATCCAGATGCCGTGGGGGTGGCGGAACTGCCCCTCTCCCCAGCGCGTCAGCAGCCGGCCGGCACGGTCGAAGACCAGGACGGCCGGATTGGGAAGACGGTTGAAGACGTAGACACGGTCCTGGGAGTCGCAAGCAATTCCCGACACGAGTCCGAAAGCCGCTACGCCGCCTTCTCCGCGTCCCCAGCGATTGTCGACCTCGTAGGTAAACGGTCCTTGACCCACAATTGCGGTTTCCATGGCCATGTTGTGCTCTCCTTCGCCTATTCCCCCCCTGCTATCGCTCCGAGTGGTGACGCCTGCGGGCTACGTCGTAGCTCTGAAGCGGGCAAGAACTCTCCCACGTCGAAGCAGCATCTATCATAGCGACGTTGCGCGTACACGGGAGGAACAGCATGGCTGCACCCACGATCCGCCAGCGCCTGGGCTGGACCATCAGCCCGGAGCGGTACCAGCAGGTCCGTCGCCTCTGGATCGACCACTCCAAGGCCGAGGACCGGCGTGACCTACCGGGGCTGATCGCGACGCTGGCGGAGGACTGTGTCTATGAGATCATGCCGGCGGGCCGGCACTGGGAGGGCCACGATGGCGCTCGCGCCTTCTACACCGAGCTGCTGACGGCATTCCCTGATATCCACTTCGACCTGTTCGACCTCGTGCTCGGGCCTCAGGGCGTCTTCGAGGCCGCGAACGTCACGGCCACCCACCGGGGGACGTGGGATGGCATCGAGCCAACCGGTAAGCCGGTCGCCTTTCAGGTGGTGATCTACTTCCCCTGGGACCCAACCGCCGGGAAGTTCGGCGGCGAGAAAGTATGGTACGACCGGCAAGTGCTGAGCGTCCGCGCCTAAATTAGCCTCGACGCGCCCGCTCCCGTCGAACCGCCGGGCCCGTGAGTCACAGTCCATCTACCTCCACCTGAGAGGTCTGGTGGCAAGGAGCGCAAGGACGGCGGCAACACTGCCGACAATAAAGAAGGCTTGGCCCGGGGGGTCCCCGGTCGTCGTAATCCAGGCGATCCACGGTGAAGCAAGCGGGTACATGAGGAAGGCGACGATCAAGACGCCCACCAACGCACCGAGGTTCACGCCGAGCCGGATCCCGCGGCCAGGCGCCTGCTCTATGGGCTGTTGGCGCCAGTCGTCCGCGATCAGCCGTGGTTCCCGCCAGACGTAGGCGAACACATGGATGGCAATTACCGGCAGCCAGAGCACGGCACTGATGGCGTGCAGGGCGAGGACTGGGCCAGGCTGGATCGGGCCGGTCAGCAAAAGGCCGATCCCGCTGCCGACCAGCACCAGGGTCACGGCGACCAGCAGTGGGGCCAGCACCCTCAGGGCCAGGCGGGGCGGGCCTTTGCGCCGGTAGGCGGGGTTCTTGGTGTAGTAGCGGAAGAAACGGTAGCCGGTGCTGCCAAGCTTGACGGCGAGCGGGCCGGCCAGCAGCAGGCCGACGAAGACGTGCGCGGACATCAAGCTGCGCAGGTTCGGCATGGTCACGAGCTCGACCACGATCAGCACGAGGAGCGCCGCGCCCGCCAGGGCGGTCAGCCGCTCGTTGCCAACCACCCCCGACTGCTCATCAGCATCCCCCTCGTCCGTGCGGGTCGGTCCCGTTGATCGCACGGGGCTGTCGTCGGATCCTGGCCTGTTCATGGCTCCGCCTCCTGCTATCGGATCGAGTCAACTAGAGTCGCTCAGGCCGCTCGCTTGCATTCCCATCGCTAATAGCAATAGTATTGCATAAAGCAATCTATTATGCTAGAGTGGTTCACGGCAGCGGTGGCCAAGGCGCCGGCGTTAGGAATGGGTTGGTCGACGGTGGACGCAAACGTATCCGGGCGAGCGCCGAACTCGGGGACCGGATCGGTTGGCCGGCTAGGGCCGGCCGAAGAGGCGGCAAAGCTCATTGTGTTCGTCCTCCGCACCTACAACCCCTTTGTGGATCCGCTGTGGCTCCGGCTCGGCCTGACGATGGGCCAACTGAAGGGGATTTTTGCCCTCCGTCGCGGCCCGACAACGATCAGCGAGCTCGGCGGACGCCTCCAGATCGCCCAGCCCACCGCGAGTCTCCTGGTGGAGCGCCTGGTCCAGGCCGGTCTCGTCGAGCGAACGGATGACCCGGCCGACAGGCGTCGGGCGCTAGTCCGCCTCGCGCCCGAGGGAGAGCGCATCATGGCGGGCGTGCGCGACGACGTGCTGCGCCGCCTCTTCACCGGCCTGTCTCTGCTCTCGGAGGACGACCTCGCCGCATTGATCCGCGGCCTGCGGGCCCTTTCCGCCGCTGCCGCGGACGGCGCCGCGGAGCGCTCCGCGGGCGATGGTGGTCGCGGGGGAGATCGGTCGTGACCCGGCCCGCTCCTCCCTCCGCGGTCGCCTCGGCGCTGTTTCGACCGCCGGTTGCCGCGGCTGGGCGCGCGCTTCGAGCTTGCTTGGTGGAAACTCGATGAAGATCACCGAGTTTTCCCTGCGCAACCCCCTCGTCGTCGCCGCCTTGACGCTCGCCATCGCGCTGTTCGGACTCTCGGCCTACCTGAGCATGGGTATCAGCCTTGTCCCCAATCTGACCGAAGCCGTCGTGACGATCGTCACCACGGACGCGGGAGCCGACCCGGCGACGATCGAGACCCAGGTCACCAAGCCGATCGAGGACGCGGTCGCCACGCTTCCGAATATCGACACGCTCGCCTCGACCTCCGGCGAAGGGGTCTCGTCGGTCGTCGTCCAGTTCGCGACCACGGCGGATCCTAAGCTGGCGCCGGTCGACGTCGAGCGGGTAGTCAGCGCGGTGCGGAGCAAGCTCCCCACCGACGCCGACGCGCCCTCGATCGCCGAGGCCCAGACGAGTGCCATCCCGGTGATCACCGTCGCGGTCTCCGGCCCCCAGTCGTTGGAGCAGCTGCAGAACGTCGCCCAGAATCAAATCGAGCCGGCCTTCGCGGCCGTACTCGGGGTGCAATCGGTCGCGACCGGCGGCGGCGAAGATCGCGAGATTCAGGTCAAGGTCGACCCCTTGCGGCTCGAGGCCTACGGTATCGGCCTGAACACCGTCCAGCAGGCAATCTCGAGCGCCCAGCTACAGGAACCGGCCGGCACGCTGACGTCGGGCAACCTGGACGTGAGCGTCCGCTTGAACGCGTTGGCAGCCCAGCCGAGCCAGCTCGGGACCATCGTTCTCGCGAGCTCGCCCGCTGGTACAGTCTATCTCAAGGACGTCGCCACCATCGCCGACAGCCACACCAGAATCCAGGTCCTCGACCGCGTCAACGGCGTGCCCGCCGTCAGCGTGACGGTGACGAAGCTGGCCAGCGCTAACACCATCGCTGTGAGCCAGGGCGTTCGCCAGGCGATGGCTCAGCTCCAGCCAACCCTCCCGGCAGGGATGACGCTGGGGGTCGTTACCGACGCCGCGACGTATACCCAACAATCCTTCCACACCATCCAGACGACGCTGCTCGAAGCGGCGCTCTTCACCGGGCTGATCCTCCTACTGTTCCTCCACACCTGGCGGAGCACCCTGATCATCCTCGTCGCGATTCCGACCTCGCTGCTCACGACGTTTGGGCTCATGAGCCTGCTCGGAATGAACCTCAACCTCTTCTCGATGCTTGCGCTGGTCCTCTCGATTGGCATCCTCGTCGACGACAGCATCGTCGTGCTGGAGAACATCTTCCGGCATCTGGGCCTGGGCGAGCCGCCGATCCTCGCCGCCATCGCCGGTCGGAGCGAGATCGGCCTCGCCGCGATCACGATCACCTTCGTCGACGTCGTCGTCTGGGCGCCGATCGCGCTGATCTCGGGCGTGGTTGGCGACATCATCCGACCCTTCGCCCTGGTCATCGCCGCGGCGACGCTCACGTCCTTGCTCGTCTCCTTCACGCTCACCCCCCTGTTGGCCAGCCGCCTGCTCCATCGGGACGAGTCACCCGCGGACGGGGCTGGCCTACTCCCGGCCTTCGGGCAGCTCTGGGATCGGGGCTTCGCGGCGCTCGGCCGGACGTACCAGGGCATGCTCCGCGCGATCCTCATCGGGCGGATCGTCGACCTCGGATTCCTCCGCATCGGCGCGCGCTGGGCGGTCATCGCGCTCGGACTCGTCGCATTCGTCGCCGGGTTGGCCTTGTTCCGGAGTGGCCTCATCGGCATCGACATCTTCCCGAGCGGCGATCAGAGCGAAGTCGACGTCACGCTGACCATGCCCGCCGCGACGGACCTCCAGGCCACCAACGCGGCGGTGCAGCAGATAGAACAGAAGCTGAGGACTGTCCCGGAGGTGCGAAGCGTCTATGCGAGCATCGGGAGCGCCGCCGGCGGGACCGCGGGCCCCGGCGGAGGCGTCGGTACGGCCGGAGGGAACATCGCCAACCTGACGATTTTACTCGTGCCGACCGATCGGCGCCATCGCAGCTCAGCCGGGATTGCCGCGGAGCTGGGCGGGCTGCTCGACCCGCACATGCCCGGCTCCCGACTGGACGTGAGCTTGCCCAGCGCCATCAATCGCGGCGGTGGCGGCGTGAGCCAATCGATCCAGGTCACGGTTCAGGGCCCGGATCCTACGACGCTCGACCGGCTTGTCGATCAGGTCACGTCCGCGGTGAAGTCCGTCCCCGGGACCGTCGGCGTCAACAGCACCAACCAGAACGTCCAGCCCGCCTACGTCGTACAGGTCGACCGGGCGCGCGCGGCGAACCTGGGAGTGAGCAGCCAGTCCGCCGCCACGGCTCTGCGCATCGCCGTCGACGGGCTGGTGGTTGGCGAGTACCAGCAGCCGGGCCAGAGCAACGTCGACATCCGTCTGATGACCGGCGATGCCTTCCGCGCCTCACCGGCCAACCTGGTCTCCCTACCGCTCCTCTCGACCAAGGGGACGATCGTCCTTCTCGGCCAGATCGGCACGATCGTCAGCGGCTCGGCCCCGACCCAGATCACCCACCTGAGCCGCCAGCGGAGCGTCAGCGTCTTCGCGTCGGTGAGCGGGCGCACGATCGGCGTCGTCCAGCAGGACGTCCAGCGGCGTCTAGGGCAGGTATCCCTGCCGCCCGGCTATCGCATCACCTACCAGGGGCAAGCCGCCCAGGGTCAGACCGGGTTCACCGACATCTTCAAGGCGCTGGGCTTTGCCCTGCTGCTCATGTACCTGCTGATGCTGCTCCTCTTCGGCTCGGTGACGCTACCGCTGGCGGTGCTGATGTCGTTGCCGCTGGCGATAGTCGGCGCATTCGGAGCGCTGGCGCTGAGCCGTAGCTCGTTCACCCTGTTCTCCCTTCTCGGGGTGGCGATGCTCGTCGGGATCGTCGGCAAGAATGCCATCTTGCTGGTCGACTACACCGATACCCTGCGCAAACGCGGCTACAGTCGGACTGAAGCGCTGCTCGAAGCCGGTCCGACCCGGCTCCGCCCCATCGTGATGACGACCATGGCGATCTTGACTGGCCTGGCGCCCGTCTCGGTCGGCTTCGAGGTCGGATCGGAGCTGCTTCGGGCGGCGGCGCTGGTGATGATGGGTGGCCTTCTCACCTCGACGCTGCTCACCCTGGTGTTCGTACCGGCGATGTACACCATCTTCGACGACGTCCAGGAGTTGATTGTCCGCGGGATCCGCCGTATCGCCCGGCCGCGGCCGCTGGAGCCGGTCGAGCTGGCCGTGTTACAGCGTGGCCCCGCGTGGCGCCCAACGACGGCTGACGAGCGCCAGCCGGCGGCGACCGGCGGTGGCCGGCAGATCGACAGCGCGTCCACCGAACGCCTCGACGGGGCGCCCACTGCCCCTGGCGCCCGCGGCGTGACGAGCGGTCCCAGTCCCATCGCCGACAGGAAGCCTTGCTGCGCCGCCTCCGCTGCCTCGTTGATCGCCCGCGTCCCCTGCCGCTCCGTATCCGATGTCGTCACTACCGTCCGCAGAGGGCGCCGGCCCACCGGCGTGGCGATGAGCACAGCGATCGCGTCGGCCACCTTCCTCGGGTCGCCCGAGTGGGACGATGCCAGCGCGGCCCCCAGCGCCGCTTTGAAGGTGTCAAGCGCGGGGCCGTACGGCGCAAGGCGCGCCGTGTCGGCGGGCGACACGACCTTGTCCTGGATCCCTGTGGGATAGCTGCCCGGCTGCCACGGTCGCCACGTCGATCCCGAAGCCCGCCAGCTCGTATCGCGACGCCTCGGCGAGTGCTTCCAACGCCCATGTGGTCGCCACTGACACGGCCGAAAAGGGCAAGACAAGCCGCCCCATCTCCGAGCTGACGTAAACGAGCAGCCCCGACCCCTGATGGCGCATTTGCGGTAGCACGGCGCGGTTCGCGCGCAACACGCCGACGACGTTCGTCTCGAACTGGTCTCGCACCTGCTCCGACGTGAAGCCCTCGGTCGGCCCCATGCACCCGACGAAGGCGTTGTTGACCAGCACGTCGACCCGGCCCAAGGCTTCGACGACACGCCCGACCGCGCGCTCGACCGAAGCCTCGTCGGTAACGTCAAGCTCCAGAATGTGGAGAGCGAGGCCTTCTCGCGCGGCCACCTCGCGCAGCGCGACGGCCGCCGCGGCGTTCTTGCCCTCGACCCCACGCATGGTGGCGAAGACGGTTTACCCCTGCCGCGCCAGCGTCTGCGCGGTCAGACGGCCAAAACCGCTGCTGCTCCCGGTGACGATGACTACGGGTGCTCGGCCCGTGTCTGGCCCTATAGTGCTCTCCTGCTCGGTGACCTTTCCCACCGAGACTGTCATTGGCAGCCTACCTTTCTCTGTGCGCTTGGAAGTGGTCATTTAAGGGGGGTCGCGGAGAAAGCCGGCGGTGTCGAGCAGGCCGAGGAAGGCGCCGACCGTAGCCGGCTCATCAGATCAACGGCTGCCTGTCACAATTTCACTGATACACTGACTCGGGAGCTGAGGACCTTCCTGCTGTGCCGGCTCGGCGCTGCCGCTACGCTGCTCCAGCAGGCGTGGGAATGGCATACCGCGCCAACGGCGCACCGGCGTCTGAGATATCGCGGCAAGGAGGCTCCACCAGCATGGAGAGCGGCAGCATTGTCTTGCCGACGTGCGAAGTCAGCATGGACCCCGAGACGGCGGTAGAGCTAGGAGTGAGCTGGGGTATCCGGCACTTCGAGCTGAAGACCCTCTGGGAGGACCGCCGCGTCCCCAACATTACCGACCAGCAGCGGCGCCAGCTCAGGCGCCTTGCCGACCAGTACGGCGTGGACTGGCCGACGATCTCGCCGGGGCTATTTATCCGCGGCGAGGCGACGGACAGCGAGGCGCGGCGGGCGCTGGATGACACGGTCCCGCGCAGCATCGAGCTGGCGCACTTCCTGGGTGCAACCACGATGATCATCTTCAGCTTCCGGAAAACTGCCGGTGTTGGCGAACCGTGGGTGATCGAGCAACTTAGCAAGGTCGCGGACGCGGCACACGGATCGGGGCTGACGCTGGCAGTTGAGCCACTGGGCGGCACCTACTGCGACGATGCGCAGGCGTTGCGCCGCGTGATCGAAGGGGTCGACAATCCGATCCTGCGCGCCAATTTGGATCCCGGCAACGTCGCAGCCGCCGGCTTTCACGCCTTCCCCGATGCGTACGAGCCCGTGCGAGGGCTCGTTGCTTATGTCCACTTGAAGAACTACTCGGCGGTACAGAAGCAGTTCATGCTATTCGACCAGGGCGACATCGACCTGCGGGCGCAACTAGGCGCGCTGAAGGCCGACGGCTACCGGGGGTATGTCGCCATCGAGACGCACACGCGCTATAACAAGGGCGGCAGCGCCTTGCCGCCCGTGGCCGCGAGCAGGGCGAACTGCGTGACCTTGCAGCGCTGGCTGGCGGAGTTGGCCTGAGCTCGGCCCGAAAAGGAGTCGAGGAGGATTGCCGGCGCCGCCAGTTGAAGCCGGGGGAACCAGGGGTAGGCGGGGTCGGGATTGGACGGGGAGGTGGATGGCGAGACATGGAAGCGCACAGCGATTACCAACGCCTTCACGGCAGCGACGCGCCCCCGACTGTGCTGAGCACACTGCAGGCGGGACCGGTCACGGCGTTGCTCGACGGGATTGACCTCCGCTACGTCCGCGTCGGGACAATCGAAGTAGTGCGGCGACTGTACGTGGCGGTTCGTGACCAGCACTGGAATACGATCCCCGCGCAGACGAGCAACCTGCGCGTGGAGGCTAGACCTGACTCCTTCATAGTGGCATTTGAGGCCAGACATCGCGATGGACCGCTGGACTTTCACTGGCGGGGACAGATCGAGGGGACGGCCCATGGGATCATCCGCTATGAGATCGACGGGACAGCGGGGAGCGACTTCCGGTACAACCGCATCGGCCTGTGCGTGCTGCACCCAATGCGTGAGTGCGCCGGACGCCCTTTCCGCGGCGAAACGCCGAGCGGGCCGATCAGTGGCCGCCTGCCTGCGTTGATCGGACCACAGCGCTCGGTGAATGGCCGATTGCAGGCGCTCTTCCCATCAGTGAACATGCTGACCATCGACCTCGACGGTGACGTCGCCGGTCGCTTCGACTTCCAGGGCGACCTGTTCGAGATGGAGGACCAGCGCAACTGGACGGACGCCTCCTTCAAGACGTACTCCACGCCGATCGCAATGGGCTTCCCGCACACGGCTACGACCGGCCAGGTCATCCGCCAGAGCGTCGGCTTCTCGCTCCACGTGGGTGTGCCGCCAGTCGCCCCGGAGGATGCACCGCCGCGCCTGACGCTGGGAAGCCGGACCGGACGGAGGCTGCCGGCCATCGGCTACGGCATGTCGTCGACCGAGGCGCCGCTCACGGTCCGCGAGGCCAACCTGCTGCGCGCCACTCGTCCGGACCACCTGCGCGTGGACCTGCGGCTGGCTCCTCCGGACTGGACCGTGCCGCTGGAGCAGGCGCTGGACGCCAGCGCCAAGTTGGACTGCGCGCTGGAGGCGGCGCTCCACATCTCGATCGGCGCCGATGATCAGCTCGCGGACCTGGCCGCGCGCTTGCGCGGCAGGTCGCGAGTGGTGCGCTTCCTCATCTACAACGCCGACGCGCGCACCGGCGAACCTTCGGAGACGACATCGGCGGAGTTGATGGAGCTGGCGCGCCGCCATCTGGGCGGAGCGGCTCCCGATGCGACATTCGCCGGCGGCAGCGACATGAACTTCTGCGAGCTCAACCGGACGCGCCCGGATGCCGTGGCCATGGACGCTATTTGCTACGCCATCAACCCGCAGGTACACGCCTTCGACGACCTATCCCTGGTCGAAACCATCGAGGCACAGGCGGAAACGGTGCGCAGCGCGCAAGCCTTGGCGCCGGGCACGCCGATTGTGGTCAGCCCCGTGACGTTGCGGCAACGGTTCAACCCGTTCGCCCGCACGACCGAGGCCGGCCAGCGGTCCGACCGGCTGCCGAGCTCGGTTGACCCGCGCCAGGCGTCGTTGCTGGGCGCCGCCTGGACGGTGGGCAGCATCAAGGCGCTCAGCGAGAGCGGGGTGGCGGCCGTGACGTACTACGAGACGACCGGCTGGCGGGGTCTGCTGGAAGCGGAGTCGGGGGCGCCGCTGCCCGAGCTGTTCCCTTCTCAGCCGGGGATGGCCTTTCCGCTCTACCACGTGTTTGCCGACCTGGCGGAATGGAAGACGGGAACGCTCGTCGAGCTAGAGAGCAACCGACCGTTGGCCGTGACGGGGCTGGCCGTGGATCATGGCGGTTCGCTGCACGTCCTGGTCGCCAACCTGACCGGCGACGCGCAGGAGGTGACGATAGAACCGCTGGCAGCGCGTGAAGCGCTGGTCCGAATGCTCAATGCGGCCACCGTGGAGCAGGCCACGCAGGAGCCGGAGCAGTTCCGACATTCTGGCCAGAGGATAGAGATCCCAGAGGGACTGCTGGTGCTTGAACTGCCCCCCTATACGAGCGCGCGCGTCGATGCGTGAGCCGGGCCGCTCGCCGGACGCCGCCTTCGCCCGATCCACCATCCGGCTAGATGCCCGGCGTCGCCCCGCCGTCGAGGAGGATCTCGGCGCCGGTGATTGAGGGCACGCGATCGGACACCAGCAGCACCGCCATCGCGGCAATCTCCGCCGGGTCCACCATGTGGCCGAGCGGGATAGCGCGAACCGACTCGGCCATCTCCTGTTCGACGGTCCGGCCGTTGATGGCGGCGCGCTGCTCGGCCAGTCGGTGCGCCCGCTCGGTCGCCGTCATGCCGGGGGAAATGGCGTTGATGCGGACGTTGTGCTTGGCGAGCTCCTTGGAGACTCCGCGGGTGAAGTTGATGAGCGCAGCGTTGGTCGTGCTCCCCGCCAGGAAGGCCGGGGAGGGCGTCCGCGCCGCGCCGCCCACGATGTTGACGATGCGACCATCGCGGCGTGCGATCATATGTGGAGCGACGGTGCGCACCAACCGGATGTACCCCAGCAGCTTGAGGGTCCAAGCTTCGAGATAGGCCTCGTCCGGTAGATCGAGGAAGGCTCCTGTCCGCGCCGAACCGGCATTGTTGATCAGGATGTCCAAGTGTCCGAAGCGTTCGAGGGCCGTTGCAACCACGCGCTCGACATCCTCGGCGCGCGCAAGGTCGCCGCGGAGCGGCAGCAGGATGGCCTGGCCGCCTTCGCTCGGCTGGGCAGCGATGTCGTGCGCGGTAGCGTGGAGCCGCTGCTCGTCGCGGGCGACAATAGCGACACTCACGCCTTCGGCATGCAGTGCGCGGGCACAGGCGGCGCCGATCCCAGCATTGCCGCCCGTCACCAATGCCCTCTTACCGGCCAGTCCAAGGTCCATCGACGTGTCCTCTTGGTTTCGCCACGGCTGACCACTAGCGCGGGCGTGCGCTAGGAGCCTACCACGCGCAAGGCCGAATCCCTTCCGGTCGGGGCCCTGAGTCGGGACAGGCTTGTGTACAATCGACAGCAATTCCGACGCTGTACCGACCGAGGACGGATACAGGAATCGTTGCGAGGCAGCGTATCGCTTGCAGGAGCTGAGGATGCAGATTATCAACGACCCCGCCCCTTGGTGGAGCGGGCTGGACGGTTCGCTGACGATCGTTGACCTGCTGGTGCGTGGCACCATACCGGCCAAGCCGGCTGCCCTGCTCTGGTGGACACTGGAACGGGGCGCGTCGCTGCTGACGGCGGGAGGGCCATCGGGGGCGGGGAAGACGACGCTGGCGAACGCCGCGCTGAGCTTCCTCCCCGACGCGGCCCGCGTGTACGTGATGTCCGGAGCCGACGATCCGCTGGCCGTGCCGAACGCCAACGGGCCGAGCATCCTCCTGATCACCGAGCTGAGTGCGCACGGCCGGCCGACCTACGTCGCTGGACCGGCGGCACGGCGTGCCTTCGCGCTGCTCGCAAGGGGGTGGCGCATCGTTGGGACCCTGCACGCCGACAGCGTGGCGGAGGCGGTCGACGACCTGTACGGCGAGGTAGGACTGACCGGAGAAGACATCACGCAGCCCGCCGTCGTCGCCATCATCCGCGTCATGAATCATCCGCCCGAGCGCGGACGCTTTCCACGCGGTGAGAGTGACCTGGAGCGCCGGGTGGTGGAGGTCGGGCTGCTCGAACCGACGCAGACAGGGGTGCGCGTTGTCGACCTGTCCACATGGAACCCGGCGTCAGGCCGCCTGGACAATGCCGTGCCGCCCGCCGGCGTGGCCGCGCTGGCAGCGTGGGCCGGCATGGAGACAGTGGCCGTCGAGGCTGCGCTCGCCGATCGCGCCGCGGCGCTCGACCAGCTCTGCCGCGACGGGCGGCACGACCGCGACGAGGTAGCCGCCGCCGTGCGCCGGTTTCGAGAGCAGACGGGAAGCTGACTGCCGTCTCGCCTGAGCGGCAGGCCCTGGCGCGACGAGTGTTCACTCTGGGAGGTTTGTTGTGACGCGAGTCAACCGTGCTATTGAGCTCCTGAGTCGGGATCAGGCGATCTATTACGTCGGCGGCCACACCGGACACGTGCTGACCTACACGCAGGGCAAGGAGGACGTGTCGACCTGGGCGGACTACATCAATGTGGGCATGGAACACGGCTCCTTTGATCTCGCCGGCCTGGCGGAGTACATGCGGGGGCTGGTGGACGGCGGGCCGACGCGGTCGGGTCACCGCACCCCGACCGTGATCGTCGAGGCGCCGGTGAATGGGACGGACGAGGCGAATGTCCGCTTCAACGCCTGGCAGTTCCGCCAGATCCTGGGTCGGGGCGTCCACGGCATCCTGCTCTGCCAGGCCGAGTCGGCGGATGCCGTGCGGGCCTTCGTGCAGTCGTGCCGTTACCCGCACCAGTTGGCAGGCGTCGATCCCGAGTTGCCGACACCGGTCGAGCGGATGCGCGGCGCGACGGGCGGCGCCCGCGGCACGAGGAGTTCCAGTAGCGGTGCTGAGGGCCGACCCTGGCTGGGGGTCGGTACCCGCGGTCGCGGCTCCGAGCCGACCGCGGCGCCCGTGTGGGGACTCTCACAGGGGGAGTACGTGGAGCGCTGCGACCCCTGGCCGCTCAATCCCCAGGGGGAGCTGCTGCTCGGCGTGAAGCTGGAGAGTCCCGAGGGCGTGGCGAATTGCGATTCGATCCTGGCGACGCCGGGGCTCGGCTTTGCGGAGATGGGACCGGGGGACTTGAGCCTGTCCCTCGGCTACACGACCATGCCTCGCGACCCCTACCCGCCGGAAATGGCGGAGGCCAGGGCGCGCATCTTCGCCGCCTGCCGTCGCCACGGCATCGCCTTCCTGGAGTCGGCGTCGCCGGAGAACATCGTCGCCAGACTCGACGAGGGAATACGGGTGATCGCCGGGCACCGAGAGGAAACGGCGCGCCGGGGGCGGGCGCACCAGGGACGCGGCATGCCGGCGTGAGGCCGCGATGGCGCCGGCTGAGTTATGGGTAATCACGAAGCTCCGTCCATTGACGATCCACCAATGCTCGGTTATATTCCCAACGTGGCGAGTGATGCGCCCACCCACGGGTGCTGAGCGATCGCCGCGAGATTGGAGGCGGTTCGATGCACTGCACCGACCGGACCGCGACCGGTAGAGACGCCTCCCGTCGTGCTCCTAAGGGTCATTCCTGAGGAGTTGCCGCGGCTAACGACGCGGTGAGTCGCCGGGGGAACGCCCCAGCGGCGTTCCTTTCCTGCACCGGTTGTATGGTCGTTCCTGTTTCCCACTGTGTCGGCTGTGTTTGGGCCGCCCGTCAGCAAAGGAGAGTGACGCGCTTGACTACTTCCACGACGCAACAAGATGAGTTAACCGCCGGGAGCGCACCGTACGGAGAGCGGCGCATCACGGAGTACCGAACGGATGATGCCGCCGCCGTCGCGGAGATGTTCAACGGCAGCCAGGACGGCTGGCCGGGCGGCTTCGGGGGCGGCCAGCACTTCACCGCGGAGATGGTCCGCGACTATGTGGACAGCGACCGGCCGCTGGCGGTGTTCCTATCCTGGGACGGCGACACCTGCGCCGGCTGGTGCTCCTTCTGCGAGTACCCCGAGGAGCGCGGCGTCGCCGGCTACGTCGACCTGCTGAACTCGGCCAGCGCCTTCCGCGGCCGTGGCCACGGCCGCGACCTGCTCAGGGCTGCGCTGCAGCGCACCATCGACCTTGGCTACCGCCGCCTCGATCTGCACACCTGGGACGGCAACATGCGCGCCGTCCCGCTCTACAAGAAGAGCGGCTACTTCTGGGCGCCGGACACGCACGTCCACATGGAGAATTACCTACCCCTGCTCCTGGGGACTCCGGCGCTGGCGGACTTTTGGCGGGATGCCGACTGGTATCAGTCGTACGTGCGGGATCTCTCTGTGAAGGAGGACCTTTTCCTTGACGGCAAGATGCGCATCTACCCGTACGAGTTCCACCACGACAACCGTTTCGTCAAGGCCACCATCGACGCCGCGGCGCGGGGCCTGACTGGCCTGGAGACGGAACGCTGGCGCATCTCCTGTCGCGTGGACGATCGCCGGCTGATCGTGGGCCGGCCGCGCACGGCGCGTTGGGAAGTGGAGAATCACTCCGGCCGGCCGCTGTCGCTCACGCTGTCTGCCCAGGGCGCGGCCGGCCTGCGCCTGGTCAAGGATGCGACCGTCACCATCGACGATCGGTACGTCACCGAGGCGCCAGTTATCGTCGAGGACGGCTACCAGACTCCGGCGTACGGGCAGCGCTCGCCGCGAGTGGAGTCACTGGTGCTGATCGACGGCCTGCCCATGCGACTGGAAACAGGCGTGGAGGTCAAGCAGCCGGTTGAGCTACGGCTGGCGCCGCGGCGCCTGAGCCTGCCGGTCGGCGAAGCGCGCGAGGTGGTGCTGCAAGTGAAGAGCAACCTGGACGATCAGGCCACCGTCACGCTTACACTCGTGCCATCTCCCGGACTCGCGCTGGAGACAACCGGAGGAGAGGGCAAAACGGCGGATAGCGCCATTGAATTGCCGATCGAGGCCGAGAGCTATGCCGGCGCGACACCGCGCCTCCGTGCTCTGGAGGCCGGGGCTCAGGAGCTGGAGGTACACGCCACCGTCAGCATAGGCGAGGAGCGAATCGCCATGGTCCCGGTGCGGCTGCCGGCGCCGGTGATTGCTCGCGGCGCCACGGTCGCTTTCCAGACCGAGCGGCCGCGCGGCGACCACGCCGAGCGTGACGTGCGCGAGCGCGAGCTGCGCGTCGAGACCGCCACCCACCGTCTGGTCGTCGCGCTGCGCGAGGGTCAGTTCCACCTGGAAGACGCCGCCACGGGGGCACACCTGGCCGGCGGCATGGTCAGCGCCGGCCCGCCGTTCGCCTGGAATCTACAAGAGCGGGTGGTCCACGAGGTCAGTGTCGAGCAGCAGCCGGGCGCGGCGACGGTGCGCCTGCGCGGGGCGACGCCCCACCTGACCTCGGCGGTCGTGGAACACGAGCTGCACCTTTCCACTGACGGGCTGTTGCGGATCTCGACCGCCATTACCAACACCGGCCACGCGCCGCTGGAAGCGCAAGCGGCGCTGGACATCCACGCCGGTCACCTGCCGCGGGCGATCCTGCCCACCAGGTATGGCCTTGTTCGCACCGAGGACCCAGAGTTCCCCGACTGGGGCGACATACACTTGAAACAGCCTTCCATGTTCGGCGAGGGTTGGACGGCTCGCGAGGGCGAAGGCAAGGTTGCCGGCCTGCTCTGGTCGGAGGCGTCCCGCATCGACGTGGGCCGCTGGAATCTGGCGAGCCTGCGGCAAGGTGAGGGCGTCCTGGCGCCGGGCGCGCGACGGGTGCTGTCGCCGATCTACCTGTACACCGGCCCGGGGGACTGGCAGACGGTGCGCGCACTCTGGCGCAACCTGCTGGCGCCCGATGCGCCGCGCGTGGCGCCACCGGCACGCGCCGTGGTCGCCCTGGAGGGGGAAGTGGCCCCGGAAGTCTTGCTGGCCGGACGGGCCAATCAGGTCCGTCTCAGCAACCTGGGCAGCCGCGCGATCGAGGGTGAGCTGCATTGGGACGTCCCGGACGGTTGGACGCTCAACCCAACGAGCGCGGAGGTGAGCGACCTCAGCATCGGCAAGGACCAGGAGCTGACCGCGACCGTGAGCCACGCTGGAGGACGCCCGGGGGCCGCGGCAGTTCGCGCTGCCTTGCACGGGGAGCGGGCGACACAGCGAGTCTTCGACGGCGCGTCGATCGACCTCGGCGTGGCAAGCAGCGCGGTGGCCATTCGGGAAGAAACGAGGGACGGCCACCGACTACTGACGGTCGATAACGGCCACCTGCGCTTCCGGTTGGCGCCGGAGTTCATGGGCAGCATCGTTGCGCTAGAGACAGTCGACGACGGCGTGAACCACGCGCTGAGCGCGTTCCCCGCGCCGCGCGAGTTCGGCTGGATGCGCCCGTGGTACGGCGGCATCCATGCCGCCGTCTACAGTCCGGGCCAGGGCTGGTTCGCCTCCGCGGCGCGGCTCTACGAAGAGCGCTTCGAGGTTGGGCCGGCAGAGGAAGCCGGGCACGACGGCCGGACCTGGCGCGGGCTAGCGGTGCGCGGCATGCTCCGGAGCAAAGGCCTGAAAGGGCTTGAGCTGCGCGCAACGTACTTGACGACGGCGGGCAGCAACCTGCTGGCGGCGCGGGTGGCCGTGTGCAACCATACCGGCGCCACGCTGACGGTGGACGCCGCGCTGGTCGCCTATCTGCAGCCGGGCGGCACAGTAGAGGACGCCGAGTTGTTGCTGGACCGCGAGGGCCGGCAGCGCCTACACCGGATGCAGCGGACCATCACCGTGCGCGGCGAGGAGCTGGCGGTGGTTCGGAATAGTCGCAACGGGCGGTCGGTAGCCATTGTCTGCTGTCGTGGCGAGGCCGACCCGCACGTCCAGCGGATGGACTGGGGCGCGCTCGGCGCGCACGGTGGCGTCACCGCCGGTCTGCGCTTGGGGCCGCTGGAGGAGAAGAGCTTCCTTGCCTTCGTGGCTCTGGCGCAGGATGAAGCGGAGGCGGATGCCTACCGCGCTCTGACTGGAGCGCGGGGACTGCCGTAGGACCAGCCGGGGCGATGAGGCGAGGGGGCGATGAGGGGAACTGGCGACGGAGATGCGTGACAGGCCGCATGCATCGAGAGCGCGGAATCTGCAAATATCCCGTCCATTACCAACTCTCCTCATCGCCAAGTCGCCCCCTCGCCCCCTCGCCCCAAATCCGGATCCCACTGCACATTGGAGGTCCGCCGCACATAGGCGCGACTGGCATCGACGAAGGGCTGGTAGTCCCAGGAGGCATGGCGCCCCTTGGTGAGCGCCTCCTTGAGGAACATGCGAAGGCACTGGCTTTCGAGGATGCGCTGCTCGGCCAGCGCCGGGTCCCAGCCTTCCATCAGGCGGCGGCGTAGCCGCTCGACAGTTTGCGCCTGGGCCGGGTCGTTTGCCAGGTTCCGCCACTCGTTGGGATCGGCGGCGAGGTCGTAGAGCTGGTCGGGTCGCTGGTGGACGTAGATGTACTTGTAGGGGCCTTTGACCAGTGCGCGGATCGGCTTGATCGTGGCGTCGCCGTTGTTCTCCAGGAAGACCTCATCCGGCCAATCGGCGGGCATCCGGCCCGGCAGGAAGGGCGCCAGACTGTGGCCGTCCAGGTCGAAGGGGATGCCGTCGGGGAGCGAGATGCCCGCGAGTTCGAGGAAGGTGGGGTAGAGGTCCACCAGGGAGACGTTCTGCGCCACGCGCCGTCCCATAGCCACGCCAGGGCCTGCCGCGATCAGCGGCACGCGTGCCGACCACTCCCGCACGATTCGCTTGAACCACATGCCGTGCTCTCCGCACTGGTCGCCGTGGTCGCTGGTGAAGATCACCACGGTGGTGTCTCGCAGACCCAACCGACCCAGCTCGGCCACCAGTTCGCCCAGCTTGTCGTCGATGTAGCTGGTGGAGGCGTAGTAGCCCCGCCGGGAACGGTGGATGTCGTCCGGCGTCGGCGCGACACGGTCGACGCCGTGGTAGCTGTTGACCCAGATGTCGGAGTCGTGCGGCTGATAGCCCGGCGGCGGCTCCTCCGGCATCGTCAGCGCCTTGCCTTCGTAGCGATCCCAAAACTCCGCCGTGGCCACGTAAGGGTCGTGCGGATGGGTGTAGGAAACGCAGAGGAACCAGGGCTGCTCGCTCCCGGGGCTGCGACGGTGCGCCAAACCACGCAGGCGCTCCAAGGCGCGGAAGTGGACTTCCTCGTCGTAGTCGAGCTGGTAGCTCCAGGCGATGGGGCCGGACTCCTTCACCATCTGCGCCATCGAGCGGGCGTAGCTGCCGGCCACTTCCTGGTCACCGGGGAGGCCGACGCGACGCGGCGGGTCGCCTTGCACCGACCACAGCTTGGTCCACAGGTAGTCGGCCGGGTAGATGTCGGTGGTCAACCGCTCCTCGAAGCCGTGGAGCTGGTCCGGGCCAACGAAATGCATCTTGCCGGAGAGCACCGTCAGGTAGCCGGCCCGGCGCAGATGGTGGACAAATGTCGGCACAGATGCCGGTAGCTCTTCGGCGTTGTCATTCACCGGAAGGCGGCCGGCGAGCCGGCCGGCCATCATCGAGGCGCGAGAGGGGGCGCAGAGCGGGGAGTTGCAATAGCTGCGCTCGAACAGCATGCCGTGCTGAGCCAGCTCCGCCATGTGCGGCGTCAGCACGTCGCCGTTGCCGTAGGGCGACGTCGCCAGCGCGCTGAGCTGGTCGGCCATGACGAAGAGGATATTCGGCTGCTGACGATGTTCATTCATCGCGACCACTTTCCTGAGATCAGATTGGCGGCAATGGTAGCAGTGTGGGACGAGGCAACCCGTGACAGCGTGCTCGCCAGAGCCTATGCTTTCCCGAGCGCCGCGGCGGAGCACCAAAATGAACGTAAGGACCAGACAGTGGGTCAACTCGGAGTCGCGATTATCGGCACCGGACGTATCGCGCACAGTCACATGCGTGCGCTCTCCCAACATGCTCCGGCGAACACGGTGGCCATTTTCGATGTGCTGCAGGACCGGGCGGCGGCGTTTGCCGAGGAGTTTGGCATCCCCAACGTTGCCGGCAGCCTCGACGAATTGCTGGCGCGGCGTGACGTCGACGCGGTGATCGTCTCGACGCCGCCGTTCGCGCACGCGCAGCCGACCATCGCGGCGCTAGAAGCCGGCAAGCACGTGCTCTGCGAGAAGCCTTTCTCGCTGGTCCCGGCGGAAGCCGAACAGATGGTAGAAACGGCGGAGCGAACGGGCCGGTTCCTGGCGGTCTGTTCCTCGCGCTACCGCTATGCGCCCGCCACTCGAAAAGCGCACGAGCTGGCGGTGAACGGCAGCCTGGGCAAGGTGTATCATGCGCGCTCCAGCAGCTTCCGCGTGCGCGGCCGGCCGGGCATCGACATGTTCACCGACGCCACCTGGTTCATCGACAAGGAGCGAGCCGGCGGCGGCGCCCTGATCGACATCGGCGTGTATCAGGTCGACCTGTTGCTGTGGATGCTGGGGAATCCGCGCGTCACCACCGTGCTGGCTACGACCTACCAAGGCATCGGCGATCCGGCGCCGGCCCCGCTCGTCCAGACCGTAGAGGACCACGCGGTGGTGTCGTTCCGCTGCGCCAACGGCGCCTCCGGGCTGCTGGAGATCGCCTGGGCATCCAACGTCACCGGCGCAGACGCCTTCCTCGTGTTTGGTACCGAAGCCGGCCTGCGACTGAATCCGCTGACCAAGATCACCGCCGGGCCCGACCGCAAGCCGATCGAGGAACAGCTCATCCCCGAGGAAGAGAGTCAGGGCCGCTACTTCGGCAAGGTGGCCACCCAGTTCGTCGACGACGTGCTCGCCGGCCAGCAGCCCTGGACCCCCGGCCGCGAGGCGCTGGAAGTCACGCGGGTGATGGACGCCGCCTATCGATCGGCGGCCGCCGGGCAGGCGGTGCAGTTGCTGTAGTCAACCTCTCCCCCGGCCCCTCCCCTGGGAAGGGAGGGGAGCTTGGACGGACTTGATGGCCCGTCTATTGTATCTCTGTCGCTAGCTGAGTCGTCAGGTGAGGCACGAGCCTCACAGTTGAAGCTCCCCTCCCTTCCCAGGGGAGGGGCCGGGGGAGAGGTTGACTACACAGCCGGTATCTCGACAGGCTGGCCCAGCTCCGCGGAGCGGTTCGCGGACAAGGTGACCAGCAGCGTCTTGACCGCTTCCTCGTAGGGGGCACGGATTGCTGAGGGGTCGCCATTTTGGACGGCGTCGATGAACGTCCGGTCTTCCAGCAGGTAGGGATTCTCGTTGGAGCGGAACTCTTGCGTATGCCCCGGCTGGATGACTCGCAGGGTGTTGGCAAGCTCTTCGAGGATGAGGCCCTGACACAGGACGTGTAAGCCGACGGTGTAGCCCTGACCCAGCATGCAGCTCGTGGCAATATTGCCGACGACGCCATTCTCGAAGCGCATGTTGACCGTGGCGACATCCGCCACGGTGAAGTTCTCCAGGTGCCCCAACGCTCGAGTCGCATACTGCGCCGAAACGCGCTTGACGTCGCCAACCAGATAGCGGGCGAGGTCCACGATGTGGGTAGTCTGCTCGACGAACTGCCCGCCGGACTGGTCGATGCGCCGCCACCAGGACAGACCGGGCATGCCACCGTGCCAATAGCCGTGGATCATGCCGATGGTCTTCCCTTGCAGCATCTCCTTCGCGCGATCGGTCAGCGGGGAGTGCCGCCAGTGGTAGCCGGTGCTACTGATCACGCCGCTCGTCCTGATGGCGGCGAGCACCGCCCTCGCCTTCTCCTCGCTGATGGCGACCGGCTTCTCGACGAAGAGGTGGATGCCGCGCTGGGCAGCAAGAATCTCTTGATCCTCGTGCGCAAAGGGCGGCACGCAGACATACAGCGCTTGAATGCCGCTCTGCTCAATGAGCGTGCGATGATCAGGGTATACCTTTGCTCCGAAGCGCCTGGCCACTTGCTCCGCCCGGTCGGTCGCGACATCGCAGACGGCGGTGACGCGCGCGTTGCTCATCTTCTCCAGACTGTTAAAATGTTGATTGGCAATATTCCCCGTGCCGATGAACCCCACTTCGACGGGCATGCCCTCGTGTCCCCCTCGCTCGCAATGGCGGCAATATCATTTGAGCTTGTAGTCTGCCATGCAAGATATGCGGGGATGGTGTAGGGGCAGGGCTTGCCCTGCCCACCTGGGCGAGGCTTGCCTCGCCCCTACAGCACAATCGCAAACGTTTCATGACAGACCACTAGTAGGCCGCCCCGGCAGCAGGGTCTCCCCACCCTAGCCTAGCGGCGCGTCCGTGGGCTCGTTCCCTCTCCTTCAACTCAATGCAGTTAAGCGATCACAACGCCGGTTGACCGAGGCGACCGATGGCGGTCTCCAGCGCGTGACCGACCCGCAACAGCGTGCCCTCGCCCCAGGCCGGACCCATCAGTTGTACGCCGACCGGCAGGCCGCCCGCCAGTCCTCCCGGTAGGACAAGACCCGGCAGCCCTGCCAGGTTAAGAGGAATTGTACACACATCGGAGAAATACATGGCGACGGGGTCGTCGGACTTCTCGCCTATCCCGAAGGCGACCGTTGGCGCCGTGGGGGCGATCAGGGCGTCCACTTGCCGGAAGGCCAAATCGAAGTCCTGGCGGATCAGGGTGCGCACCTTCTGGGCCTGCAGGTAGTAGGCATCGTAGTACCCGGCAGATAGGGCATAGGTACCCAGCATGATGCGGCGCTTCACTTCCGGGCCGAAGCCCTGCCCGCGCGTCTGGGCGTACTGGTCCCACATGGTCGTCCCCTCGGCGCGGTAGCCATACTTCACCCCGTCGTAACGGGCGAGGTTGGCGCTGGCCTCGGCTGGAGCGATGATGTAGTAGGCCGGCAAAGCGTAGGGCGCGTGGGGCAGCTCGACCTCCTCGATGGTCGCTCCCAGGCGACCACATGTGGCGATGGCGTCGCGGACCACCCGATCCACTCCCGGCTGCATCCCCGCGACAAACAGCTCGCGGGGCACGCCGAGACGGAGTCCGCGCAGGTCGTCACCGCTGAGGGCGGCAGTGTAGTCGGGTACCGGCAGGTTGGCGGAGGTGGCGTCGCAGGGGTCATGACCGGCGATGGCTTGCAGCACCACCGCCGTGTCGGCGCACGTGCGGGTGAAGGGCCCGATCTGATCGAGCGAGGAGGCGAAGGCGATCAGGCCGTAGCGGGACACACGCCCGTAGGTCGGCTTCATGCCGACGACGCCGCAGAAGGCGGCCGGCTGGCGGATGGAGCCGCCGGTGTCGCTGCCCAGGGAAAATATGGTCTCTCCGGCCGCCACCGCCGCCGCGGAGCCGCCGCTGGAGCCGCCGGGCACGCGCCGCAGATCCCAGGGATTGTGGACCGGACCATAGGCCGAGTTCTCGTTGGAGGAGCCCATGGCGAACTCGTCGCAGTTCAGCTTGCCGAGCAGGATCGCGCCGGCCGCTTCCAGCCGCGCCGCCATCGTGCCCTGGTAGGGTGGGACGAACTGCTCCAGCATCCGCGAGCCGGCGGTGGTGCGGACGCCTCTGGTGATGAGAACGTCCTTCAAGGCCATGGGGATGCCGGTGAGCGGCGCGGCCTCGCCGGACGCCAGCCGCGCATCGGCAGTCGCGGCATCCACTCGCGCCTGGTCGGCGCAGAGCGTCAGGAAGGCGCCCACGCGGCCGTCGACCTGGGCGATGCGATCCAGGGCCCAATCCGTCAGCTCGACCGCCGAGAGCTCGCGCCGCCGCAAGAGAGCGGACGCCTCGCCAAGCGTCGGCAGCGGTCCAGACGCCATCAGCCTTCCTCCAGGATGGCGTGGACGCGAAAGAGGTCGCCCTCGCGGTCGGGCGCGTTGACCAGCACGTCCTCCGGCGGCAGGGAGGGGCGGGAGGCATCGGGGCGCGCCACGTTGCGGAGATCGAGCACGGACGCGGTGGGCTGGATCGTCGAGGTGTCGACTTCTTGCAGGCGGTTGACGTGCTCCAGGATTGACGACAACTGGCCGCGCATGCGCTCCAGCTCTTCCTCGGTCAAGGAGAGCCGGCAGAGGAGCGCGACGTGGGCTACCTGCTCGCGGGTGAGGCTCATCGCTTGATCAGCGAGGCGAAGCTCGCCGCCAGTTTCTTCACGCCCACGCCGGCGAATGCCACCGTGACCTCCTCGTCTCCCGACATGAGCCGGCTGCTGACCACAACTCCCTCCCCGAATATCTTATGTTGCACCTTGTCCCCTGCCTGGTATTGCGCCCGGAGCCCGGCCTGCGTCGTGCTGGAGGCGCTGCCAACCACGCGCGCGGCAGGCGCCGGACGCAAGGGAGATCGGGCGGGTTGGGCGGCCCAACCATTGTCGGCATTCCGAACGGCGAAGTTGGAGCGTCCATTCGCACTGGGCGCCGCGCCACCTGCCGTGGTCCAGGAGACATCCGTCTGGGCCTGGCGCTGGATCGCGGCGGGCGGCAGCTCCGCCAGGAAACGAGAGCGCTCGTTGACCACCGGGTTGCCGAAGAGGGTCCGGCGAAAGGCCGACAGGAGGTAGAGGCGGCGCATGGCGCGGGTCATGCCGACGTAGCAGAGGCGGCGCTCCTCCTCCAGCTCCTCGGGGCGATCGAAGGTGCGGCTGTGCGGGAACAGGCCTTCCTCCATGCCGACCATGAACACCACTGGGAACTCCAGTCCCTTGGCCGCGTGCAACGTGATGAGCGTGACGGCGTCATTCTCCTCGCCGCGCTCGTCGCCGGCCGCCACCAGCGCCACCTGCTCCAGGAACATCTCCAGGCCGGACCGTGGGGCCAACTGCCCGAAGTCGAGGGCGACCGTGCGCAGCTCCAGGACGTTGTTCCAGCGCTCCTCGCCTTCCGGGGTGCCGTCGCGCAGGTAGGCGGCGTAACCGGTGCGCTCCAGCAGGAAATCGAACAGCTCCGGCACCGGGTTGCGCTCCGCCGCCTCGGTCAGATCGAGCAGGAGGCCATGCAACTCGCCCACCACCTTCTGGGCGCGGGGGCCCAGCGCCGTCAGCTCGTCGGCGTGCTCCAATACGCCGCGCAGGGTCCCTTGGCGCTGGCCGACCTCGCGGTTGAGCTCGGCCAGCGATTTGGCCCCCAGGCCGCGCGGCGGGACGTTGATGATGCGCTGCAGCGCCAAGCTATCGTTGGGATTGGCGACGAGCCGGATGTAGGCCAGCACGTCGCGAATCTCCTTGCGGTCGTAGAAGCGCGTGCCGCCGATGAGCCGGTAGCGGATGCCTTCCTGCAGGAACGCTTCCTCGACGGCGCGGGATTGGGCGTTGGTGCGATACATCACGGCGCACTCGCCGTAGCGGGCCACTCCGCGCGCGTTGAGTCGCCGGACCTCCCGCGCGACGAACTGTCCTTCCTCCTGCTCATTGTAGACCTCAACCAGCGTCACCGGCTCGCCCGCGCCGAGGTCGGTCCACAGCGTCTTGGGGGCGCGATTGGCGTTGCGCTCGACGATGGCCTGCGCCGCCTGCAGGATATGGCCGGTGGAGCGGTAGTTCTGCTCCAGCTTGAACACCTGAGCGTTGGGGAAGTCCCGCTCGAAGCTGAGGATGTTCTGCACGTCGGCGCCGCGGAAGCGATAGATGGACTGGTCGTCGTCGCCCACCACCAGCACGTTGCCGTGCGCCTGCCCGAGCAGCTTCACCAGTTGGTACTGCGGCGGGTTGGTGTCCTGAAACTCGTCCACTAGGATGTGGCGATAGCGCTCCTGGTAGCGCCGCAGCACCTGGGGGTGCTCGGTGAACAGCCGCACCGTGAACAGCAGCAGGTCGTCGAAGTCCAGCGCCCCGTTCTCCTGCAGCAGCTCCTGATACTCGCGGTAGACGCGATGCATCACCTCTTCGAAGTAGCTGTCGGCGCGGGAGGCGACGACGAGCGGCTCGACCATGTTGTTCTTGGCGCGGGAGATGCCGCCCAGCAGGGAGCGCGGCGAGAAGTGCCGCTCGTCGATGTCCAGCCGCTTCAAGGCTTGCCGGACCAGGGCGAGCTGATCGTCGTCGTCGTAGATGGTGAACTGGTGGTCCCAGCCCAGATGGTGGATGTCCCGTCGCAGGAAGCGGGCGCAGATGGCGTGGAAGGTGCCGACGGTCAGCCGCCGTGCCTCCTCACCGATCATGGCCTCCAGCCGCGCCTTCAGCTCCCCAGCCGCCTTGTTGGTGAAGGTGACACCGAGGATCTGCTCCGGCGGCACGAGGCGAGCCGTGAGCAGGTAGGCGATGCGGTTGGTTAGCACCCGCGTCTTGCCCGAGCCGGCACCGGCGAAGATCAGCAGCGGCCCGTCCCCCGCCTCCACGGCCGCCCGCTGGACGGCATTCAGCCCCGCCCCGATCGCCGTCGCACTCGCACCCACAGCCCGGAGTATACCAGCGGGGGAGCAGCGGACCTGGACATCCGGCGGCGATACCGCTGTAGTCCACCGTGAATTGACGTCAGCAGCCAGACGCTACACTAGCCCGTCGGCACAGTGTGGACGAGCCGGATACAACATGCGCGATGCACCCCAACAGGACATAGGCGCATGGCAAGGCGGCAGCCGTCGTAACATCCGCTTCGGGTCGGACGATCTGTAGTGCCGAGGCCGGACGCGACCGTCGATAGCTCGTTTTGGATTCACGCCTACCGATCCGGCTTGTTGCCGTATGTCCTGTCGCGCTTCTCCGTATGGTACACGCTCGAGGTGGGCAGGGAGTTGAGTGAGCGGTTCCCCAGCGGGCGTGAGTTCTGGCGCATGGTTCGCGCGAGAGAGCTGGACGAGGTCACTCCGCTGCGCCAGCAGGTTCGGATGTTTAGCCCAGGTGAACGATCTGCGATCAACGTCGTACTCGATCGCCGGGATTGGTTCCTCCTCCTCGATGATCGCAGGCCATACGAGGAAGCAAAGCGATTGGGGATCAACGTCGTGTGTACCCCGCTGTTGGTAGCCGAGATCGTTCAGGAGAACACCATTGACACGCTGGAAGCGCGCAGAATGCTCGCCCGTCTCGCGCAGCCAAGAACGGTCAGCCCGGAAATGATCCGGCAGGCCCTTGGTATGCTATAGGGGAGAGGATCGTGACGTGCAGACCAAACACCAGCGCTTGGCGGTCGTATTGGATGAGGCCGCGGCACGACGTGTGGAGCAGGCGGCGGAACAGGCTGCCCGACGCGTGCTGATCGATGCGATCGCCGCCGCCTATGAGCGGAACGAGCGTAGCATCTCCGAATTAGCTGCCGAGACGGGTCTCGCTGTCGAGGAAATCATCGAAGGTATGGCCGCTCGCAGCGGCGACGCCGGCTTGGAGACATTCCTGGCAAGCTCCCGGGCAGTCTCCGAAGCACGCAATGACCCAGAGTTCCTGCGGCTATCGGAGGTGGCGGCGGCCGACGTTCGCGCTCGGGAACCGGCCCCGATGGCCGATGATGTGACGTGACACCGGGGAACGGGCAACTGGTGCGACGCAGGTGTTCGTGTCATACGCTGCCCTTGGCATTCACCAGTCCCCTGTGTTCCAGGCGCAGCGTCTGCGTTGTCCAGACAGGCACGGCGCAGCCCAGAAAGTCGGCGTCGTTCGTCCAGATCGAGGACTGCGTGGCGAGGGCCGCCGCGACAGTTGGCCAATCGTCCGAATCGCGAGGGATCCGCCGTCGAGCGATAGCTTCCTCGGCTGCATAGTCGGCAACCGGCACGAGAGCGAAGCGCTCCCTCAATACGCGCTCGGCGGCCGCCAGCAGGGTATGCGCCGCCATCGGCGCCAGACGACCATGGTGGAGCATGGCCTGGACCCGGCGCCGGAGCTCGTGTTGCGACTCGTCGCGCGCCCGTTCCGTAATAAGAAGCGCGAGCAAGGAGTTACGGAGCAGGGCGAGACCCTGGAGCCGCAACAACTCGCCGACGAGAACGTTGGCATCGACGACGAGCCGGATCATTCCTCCGGCTCGGTGAGGGCGCGGGCAAGCTCCTCGCGGGTGAGCCCGCTCTCTTTCGCCGCCTGATCTAGCGCAGCGTCAAGTTCGTCCAGGAGCTTCCCCATTTTCGCCTGGTATACAGGATCCGTAGTGTCCGGCACCGTCAGGTAGCCACGGACAGTCCCATCAGGGCGCCTCATGGCGATGCGACGAGTCATGGTGGTGGGCATTGTTCCTCCTCTCTGGATCCAAGCCGGAGCAGGCATACAGCGCCGTTGATCGCCAGTATTCACCGCATTCTAACCGACAGCCGAGCGAGCCAGCGGACGGCGCGATGGCCGTTCGCGCGGTCGGCCAGCAAGACCGGTATGCTCGGCTAGGAAGACATTGGGCTTGCTGGCAGCCCAAGCCGATTGGCAGCCCAGCCGGTCGTCTTGGCGAGCAATGACGCGGCCCGTGTAGATGCCGGCCATCTCAGCGGACATACCTCTGTGCTACGATGCGCCGGCGGCCGCGGCGCCACGGGATCGGCGTGGGAGGGGATCTTGCTTTGAAGATCGTGGACGTGCGCGTGGTCGTCACCTGCCCGGGTCGCAACTTTGTGCTGGTCAAGATCGTCACCGATGATCCGGGGCTGTACGGCGTGGGCGATGCCACATTGAACGGGCGCGAGCTGGCCGTGGCTACGGCGCTGGAGGAGCACATCAAGCCGCTGCTGCTGGGACGCGACCCTGACCGCATCGAGGACATCTGGCAGTCGTTGTTTCGCGGCGCCTACTGGCGTGGCGGCCCGGTGTTGATGTCCGCGCTGTCGGGCGTCGATACGGCGCTGTGGGACATCAAGGGCAAGCGTGCCGGGCTGCCGGTGTACTCGCTGCTCGGCGGCAAGACGCGGGAAGGGGTCCTCGCCTACTCCCACGCCGGTGGTCGCGACCCCGAAGAGGTAGAGGACAGGGTGCGCCGCCTGATGGCGCGGGGCTTCAAGGTGATCCGCGCCCAGGTGGCCATCCAGTCGCCGGGCGTCACCAGCACCTACGGCGTCGGCGCCGCGGAGCGGCGGCTGACCGACCAAATGGTGGCGGCCTCACCAGTTCGCGGCGAGGGGTTGCCGGAGGAGGAGATATGGGAGCCGGCGCCCTACCTGCGGGCGATTCCGAAGCTATTTGCGCACCTGCGCTCGACACTGGGTGACGACATCGAGCTATTCCACGACGTCCACGAGCGGCTGACGCCGATCGAGGCGGCCCGGCTGGCCCGCGAGCTGGAGCCGTTCCACCTCTTCTTCCTGGAAGATCCGCTGCGTCCAGAGCACAAGGAGAGCTTCCGCCTGCTGCGCAACCACACCACTATCCCCATCGCCATGGGTGAGCTCTGGCACAACAAATGGGAATGCCTGCCGGCGATCACGGAGCAGCTCATCGATTACATCCGCTGCGACTTGGCCCACAGCGGTGGGATCACCGAGGGGCGCAAGATCGCCGCCATCGCCGAACCCTATCAGGTCAAGACCGCCTGGCACGGGCCGGGCGACATCAGCCCGCACACCCACGCGGCGAACGTCCACCTCGACCTGGCAACCACCAACTTTGGTGTGCAGGAGATGGTGTTCTTTTCCGAGCAACAGCAGGAAGTGATGCCCGGTGGCCCGACCTTCCAGGACGGCTACCTCCAGGTTCGTGACGTGTCGGGGCTGGGGACGGACCTGGACGAGGCCGCCGCCGCCAGATATCCCTACCAGCGCGCCTACCTACCCACGACGCGGCGCCTGGACGGTAGCGTGCAGGATTGGTGAGGGTTCCCGATGCCCGCCAGGACGGTTAGCGGCGCGCGGAGGGATCCGGCGCTGCCGGGCAGGTTCGCGCCTCAGGCAGCGCGGACCAGGTGATCTCGGACGGCGTGGATGATGGTGTCCTGCTCTGGAAAGCCACCGTCGCGGTACATCGAGTGCACCAGATCGGCGTCCACGCGAACCTCAAATGAGCCTTCGTACCAGGGGATGAGCTCAATGGACGAGAGCTCATGCAGGAAGGTCTTCATCAACGCGTCGCAGAGCGCGAGCGTCTGGGGCTCGTAGCCGCACTCCGCGCAATAGGTGATGGTCACTTTAACCGGCTTCGCCGCCACGATGTCTCCTTTGGTCCGTCCGCGTCACCCTCGGTTCTCAATGGAGTGAAGCGACTTACTTATCTATAGCGTTCAGGGTAACGGAGCACGGCTCGACTCGTCAAGCGCGGCCCAGGGGATCTGGCGCATCACCAGGCCCGGCGACGACCATCACACCTGGGTCACCGACTGCGCATTGCACGGCCAGTTGCACCTCATCACACGCGCCTGTTGCCGATCCCCCGCGCCGGTGCCGCCGGGCCTCCCCTCGCCGCGCCGGAGAGGGTTGGGGTGAGGCTCCTTCGCTCACCACCATTCCCGCGGCACGCTGTCATACCGGTCCAGTCGTGGGAAGACGCGCCATTTCATCACACGCTCCAAACGCGTGGCAAATGCCTTTATCTCCGTGGGATGGAGCAGCGGGCGCAACCGACTGTTCAGCCCTTGCCGGGCCTCGTCGCAGCCGGCAAATGCCTGCAGCTCGGCGCTGAGCCAGTCGGGCAGCGGGTCCCCGGAAAACTCGCGAATGACCGTGCGGAGCTTGGGGTCGACGTTGAAGGTCAGGCCATGGTCGATGGCCCACACGCGATCCTGCTCATCCAGCAGGCAGTGGGCAGCCTTCCGATCGGCATTGTTGGTGACGTAGTCGAATACGGCGACGCGCATGAGCGCGTCGCCGTGCTGCCGCCGCCATTCCTGGTAATAGCTGCGCGGTCGCGCCCGGATGCACAGCTGGACCGAGCCGATGCCGTAGGGGCCCTCGCGAATGACCGTTGGGGGGACGAATCGCCAGCCCATCGCTGTGGCAGCCAGATAGGCGGCATACTCACGCTTGTACAACGTACCGTCGGGGAAATCCCACAGCGGGGCCTCGCCGCGCCTGGGCTTGTAGACGGCCAGCAGATCGATGTCGGTACCCGCGTCGCTAAGGCCGACGACGAAGCCGTAGTTGGAACCTTGCGGGATCTGTTCGCAGGCGACGATCTCCGCAGTTTGGAGCCTGGCCAGGATTGGCGCGTCTTCACTACCGGCCCACGACGCGTCGGTGATCGGGGCCGCGGCGGCAACGTCCGCGTCTTCTGGTTCGTCGGATGACGAGTCAGACGACCGTCGAGCGCGATACCGTGCCATGGCGCCAGTATACCAAGGCCGCTCGGCGACGCAGGCTGCTCACCACCGCACGGTCAGGCCGTCGTACGCCGGCGCCACGCCATACGGTTGCAAGATTTGCTCCACCTCAGCGTGCAGCGGCGTGGAGATGTGGGAGAAGTGCTGGGCAAACAAGCGCGCCCCTTCGACGAGAAGACCGCGCTCGGCCAGCTGCCGATGATGCTGCCCGCACTGCTCCAGGTTCATGTGGCCCCAGGGCGGCGCATCGTTGGGCATCGGACGAATTCCCATGGTGGCCTCGATGCAGGCGACGTCAAAGCGGACACCCTGCTCGCCGAGCTGTTGCAGGGCTTGCCAGGTTTCCTCGAAGAACGGACCGGTATCGTTGCCCCACAGCAGCGCCTTGCCCTCGCGGCGGATCGCGTAGAACAGGGGATCGATGGCCATGTCGTGACGAGCGAGCAAGGCCGTGACCGCGTAGGGACCGAGCTGAAACGACTCGAAGGCCGAGACGGAACGCGGAGTGACGCGGATGGCCGGCAAGTCGCCGTAGCCACGGATGGTCTCGACGGTCTTGCCGGAGCCACACAGCTCCCATGGCTCCGGCGGCGTCCCGGCAAATCCCGGTCCGCGAAAGGTGAAGTTGCTCTCCAGCAGGTGGTCGGAGTGCTGGTGCGTCTGCAGCACCCAGCGCACCGCGTTGAGGTCCAGCGCGTTGGTGTGGGCGGCAGCGAGTAGGTCGGGGCCGACGTCGATGAGCAGCTCACCGTCGATCAACGCCGATGTGCGGCGGCGCAGATCGCGACCACCCAACCGGCGAGCTTGCACACAGTGTTCACAGCGACAAAACAGCGCCGGGTAGCCCTCGGCGGCGCCGGTCCCGAGATACAGCAGTTCCAAGGCAGCACTCCATGATCAGCCGATGCAGGGGAGTATACGCCTAACAAAGGCGACTCCTGGCGTCTTCAACGAATCTTCAGATTGACCACGTAGAGCCTTAAGCAACGCGGGTATGATGTACTTGGCGAACGTTAACGTAGGATGTGCTGCCGATGGCTCTCACGGAAGCTCCCCCAACCGATACGGCGGGCGACGCGGCCCCGCGAATTCTGGTGGTCGACGACGAGGAGACAATTCGGGAATTCCTCGAGCTCGGCCTCAGTCACGAGGGCTACCACGTGGAAACCGCCGCCGACGGTCCTACGGCGCTCCGCTTGGCCACACGAGTCAAGCCGGACCTGATCATCCTGGACATCATGCTGCCGGGGACCGACGGCCTGGAGGTGTGCCGGCGCATCTCCGCCACTAGCGACGTTCCCATCATTATGTTAACGGCTCGAAGCGAGCTGCAGGATCGCGTGGCTGGCCTGGATGGCGGCGCCGACGACTATATTGTGAAACCCTTCCGCTTTCAGGAGCTGCTGGCGCGAGTACGGGCGGTGCTGCGCCGCCGCGGCAAGACGCTGCACCAAATCCTGCGCTACGCCGACGTGGTGCTCAACCGAGACACGCGGGAGGTCTGGCGAAACAACGCGCCGGTGGCGCTGACGCCCCGCGAATTCGACCTGCTGGAGTTGTTTCTCTCCCATCCTAAGCAGGTCTTCTCGCGCGAGACGATCCTGAACCGGCTGTGGGGGTATCACTACATCGGCGATACCAACGTGGTGGAGGTCCACATCAGCTCGCTGCGGGACAAGCTGGGCGACGTCGATCGCCGGCTGATCCAGACGGTGCGCGGCGTCGGCTACTGCCTGCGGCTGCCCGGCGGGGGATAGGCGGATGCGGCGAGTTCTGGCTCAGGTTCCCCTCCGCTGGCAGCTCGCCATCCTCTATGTGGCAATCTTGGGAGCCGTCCTCGGCCTGCTCGGCTTGCTGCTGTTTACCGAAGTCGACCGCATCCTCGTGACCAGCGTGGACAAGCAGCTCCAGGACGACGCGACGCTCATGGTGAAGAGCGGGCAGCTCCAGGAGGTGACCTCCACCACCAGCGGCCGGACACACCTCCGGATCACCGACGGCATGGCCAAAGGCGTCATGCCGCCGATGCCGGGCCCGCTGCGCGCTTTGTCCAAGACGGTCAGCGCGACACCAACGCCCGTGCCTCCGCCAAGCAGCGATGCGTCTCCTCCGACCGCGGCCAATCTGGGGCTGGATCGCCTGGTCAACACCGACGTGGCCGTGCGCTTTGTCGGCGGCGATGGGAAGGTGCTGGCCCAAACCGGCACGCCGAGCCTGCTCGACGGCATGCCCGTCCCCGATAGCAAGGAGATCACTTTCCTCGACAGCATGGCTCGCACGAACAGCTACACCGTCGGGCAGCAGCCGCGGCGCTACGACATCTTGCTGGAGCCGGCGTCGACCTCAACCGGGGTGATGGGCGTCCTCGAGCTGGGAGCCTCGCTCGACCAAGTGGATGCCTTCCTGCGCATCTTTCGCTACTCGCTGTTGGTAGGCGTCGTGGCGGCGCTGGGCACGGGCACGGTCGTGGGGCTGTCCGTCACGCGCCGGCTGCTGCTGCCGCTGGACCGGATGGCGGCCGTCAGCAAGACCGTCGCCAAGGGAGACTTGAGCCGGCGCTTCAGCGGGCCGACCGGCAGTCGCGACGTGAACCTCCTGGCCCGCAATTTCAACCAGATGATCGACCGCCTGGAGGAGAGCCTGCGCTCGCAGCAGCGTTTCACCGCCGACGCGGCGCACGAGCTGCGCACACCGCTCACGGCGCTCGGCGGCTCCGTGGAGCTCCTATTGTTGGGAGCAGACGAGGGCGACCCCGAGCGTGTGCAGAAGGTGCTGCGCACGATGGATCTGGAGCTGCAGCGGCTCACGCGCCTGGTCAACGATCTGTTGCAGCTCTCGCGGATGGAAGGCCAGATGCAGCTCCACGTGGCGCCGCTGGACGTGGCGGCGCTGACCGCGGAGGTCGCGGGTGAGCTGCGCCTGGTCGGCCCGCATGCCGTGGTGGAGTTTCACGGCGATGGCCCGTTGCCGGTGGTCGGCGATTGTGACAAACTCAAACAGGTGCTGCTCAACGTGGGCGACAACGCCCTGAAGTTCACGCCGCCAGGCGGCCTGGTGACGCTGTCGGCGCTGCGCGCGGGGAGCGTGGCCCGCCTGCGCATCACCGACAGCGGCCCCGGCATCCCCAGCCCCGACCTGCCGCACATCTTCGACCGCTTCTACCGCAGCGACAGCTCGCGCTCCAGAGGCAGCGGCGGCATGGGTCTCGGCCTGGCCATCGCCAAAGCCATCGTCGAGGCGCACCGCGGCGCCATCGTCGCTGTCAGTCCTGCGGGCCGTGGTGCGACGTTTATCGTCGACCTGCCGTTGCAGGTCGAGGCGACTCCGGCGCTGCCGAAGCCCGCGATCACCCGGCCGGCCCCGGCCAAACCTGCCGTCGGTCGCGGCGACCGCCGGAACACCGCTGCTCCTCCCGCGCTGGCGTCGCGCAAGTAGGGCCATTCCTCCAATCTTCAGGCAAGCTTTAGCTTTCCCATCCTTGCATTCACGTCCTCGCCCTACCCTGAGAGCAATGAAAGGACGGAGCAATGCAAGGGGGGCGGATGCAAGCGGGCCGCGGCCCGCCCGCGAAGCTAGGGTGTCGGATGAACCGGTACGGCCGCGCCTGAGCGGCCAGTAGTCGAGGAGGTGAGGATGCAACCGTTCTGGCGATGGGTGGGCATCGGCATCCTGGTCGCCCTCAGCGTTGCCTGGATTACCGAGTTTCGGTTGACCACGTTCTGGCAGCCGTCGGATAACGCGCTGGCCGACTTGCAGCGCGACCTGACCGGGAACGTCGGGGCAACGTCGCCCCAGCCGCGGGTCCGGATGGGAAAGCAGGGAGCGTCAGTCTACGGATGCCTCCCTGCCGGCGTCGCCAGCACCGTGATCATCGAAGGGTCGCAAGGCGCGACGCAGCGCCTGAGTGTGCTGCCCGGTCAGACCGTGGTCGTAGGCCAGGATGGCACGGTCCGCGTCAGTGACGACGCGGCGGCGGCCGGCTGCGACCCCGCGCAGTTCAAGCAGCAGGCGATGCTGGCGGCGCAACAGGCGAAGGAACGGACAGATCAGGCAGCGCGCCAGGCAAAGGAACTGGCGATGCAGCAAGCGCAGCGGGCACGGCTGACCGCGGAAGAGGCACGGCTCACCGCCCAGTTGCAGTCGATACAGAGCCAGCTCAGCAACGTGCCTGCCGCGCCGCCGGCGCCATCGACACCGCCCGCCACGACGACCAAAGTGATCGGCTCGAAGTGACGGGCAGCGGGATGATTGGAGGCAGACCAGCTCATGGAGAGCACTGAAGAAAGAGAGCGACTCATGGCATTACTACTCGGCATTGGAATCGTCGCCGCCTTCCTGCTCCTTACGGCGGGGCACGGCGGCCTTGGATGGAGAGGACCCATGATGATGCACCATCACGGCCCGGGGCCGGCGCCCTGGATCGTCTTTGGACTGATCGGCGCGTTGCTGGCGGTGGCCTTCGGCGGGCTGATTCCGCTGCTCGTCGTCTTCGGCGGCGGCTACCTGATCTACCGATGGCTGTCGGGGAGCAACGCGCCCCGCGTGCCATCGCTGAACTTCCGCTCGCAAGGCCCCGGCGGCGTGCCGGCCCCCGTGGAACAGGGCATCTTCTGCCCCTCCTGTGAGCAGCCGGTATCGCGGAACTGGGCAACCTGCCCGAACTGCGGCTACCGCAAGTACGTCGCCCCCGACCTGATCCAGCGCCGCTGCGCCACCTGCGGCACCGACTTGCAGAAGGACTGGAACGCCTGCCCGTACTGCAGCAGCCGGATCGATACGCCGCTACTGATGCCGGCTCCGGGACCTGCCCAGGCGCGGCCAGCGCCGCCGGCCGAGACCGCTACCAGCGTCTGAAGGGGCAGTCAGCCCGCGACCAGGAGGGGGTGGGAGCCAAATGGCTCCCACCCCCTCCTGGCTTTTTGGACATGGACGGTCAGACCGCGTGTCGTGGTGTGGCTTTTCACGGCACGTTAGCCTGCCGATACTTGGCGCGGTTGGGGAGGTGGGCTGGTGAGGGTCCGTCCCCCCACCAGCCCACCTCCCCAACCGCGCCATGCACCGTCCAGCGTCACTTCGCCGGCAGCACGAAGCGCAAGACACGCTGGCCGGGGCGCAGCGCGGCGCGGCAGCATTCGCACTGCTGAGCAGGCGGAGGCCCGCCCCCGCACAATCGCGCACCCCGCTGGAGCAACTGCGTCCAGCAACCTTCGCATGCCCACACTACCCGCGCCATGTTCGCTCTCACTGCTCCCGGCCACACCGCCGCACGTCTCGCCGAGAACGTAGCAAGTTGCGGTCCATCTTGCAAGCCCCGCCGTCCTCGAACGTCACCGACCGTCAATACGGCTCAGCGGAACCGGTAGTTGCCATGGACGACACCCCTGCCGGCGAAAGGCGGTAGCATGCGTGTGGAGGCTTGACCGTGGGGCGCGACACCAGCGATTTCACGCCGGAGGAGCTGCGGCTGGCGCAGCGACTGCTGGACGACCGCATCCGGGCCACGTCGCAGGAGCAGTATCGCCGGATGGTCGCCGATAACGATCCGGCGCTACAGCGCGGTCCGGTGCGCCTGCCGCAGGCGATCGTCGAACAGTTACGCGGCGAAGTCGCGGTGGAGGTGCGCGCCCGCCGGACGCCCCCCACCAGCACAGTTCAGCAGCACCGCTGGCCCTGGCAGCGACGGTAGCCCAATCCACCCCACCGATTGAGCCGACGACCCGCCGTGGTAGGATGCCGTTCCAGCAGGATCGAGCGCACGGGAGCAGCAAGCGATGAGCGGACCAAAGGAGCTGCCTACTCCTGCTATTGCTGGTCCCGTCCACTTTGTGGGCATCGGCGGCGTGGGTCAGCGCGCCACGGCCGAGGTGCTGCTGGCCCAGGGCGTGCCGGTGACCGGATCGGACCTGCAGGACTCGGAGGCGCTGTCCGCGCTGGCGAGGCTCGGCGCGGCGGTACACGTGGGCCACTCGGCGAGCAACGTCGGCAACGCCAAGATCGTGGTGGTTTCCTCGGCTATCCCGGAGCAGAATCCGGAGATCGCCGAGGCCCGCCGCCGCGACGCCGAAGTCATCAAGAACGCCGAGCTGCTCCGACGGCTCGGCAGCGGCCGGCGGACGCTGGCCGTCGCCGGCACGCACGGCAAGACCACCACGACCAGCATGCTGGCCTGGGTGCTGATCAGCGCCGGACTCGATCCGGCTGCGGTGGCAGGTGGAGAGATGCGGAACCTGGCCAGCAGCGGCCACGCCGGCGCCGGACCCTGGTTCGTGGTGGAAGCGGACGAGTACGACCGCCGCTTCCTGCGCCTTGAGCCGTGGTGCGCGGTGGTCAACAACCTGGAGCCGGATCACCTGGACTACTATGGGTCCCTGGAAGCGCTAGTTGGCGCCTTCCGGCAGTTTGTCGCGAGCGTCCCGCCCGACGGACTGGTCGTATTGGGGGCCGACGACGAGGGGGCCGGTGCTCTGGCGCCCTACGCTGCCGCGCCGACCGTCAGGTTTGGTCTGGGTCCCGCCGACTGGCAAGCAATACACGTCCGGCAGACCAGCGCGATCACACGGTTTGCTATCCTGCACGACGGTCGGATCGCGGCGGAGTGCGCCCTCCAAGTGCCGGGGCTGCACAATGTGCGCAACGCGCTGGCCGCCTGCGCCGCCGCGGCGGCCGCTGGGGTCGGCGCAGACGTGGCGGCCGCGGCGCTGGGCGAGTTCCAGGGCGCCCGCCGGCGCTTCGACCTGGCGGGGGAGGCCGGCGGCGTCACCGTGCTCGACGACTATGCCCATCTGCCCGCCAAATTGCGAGCGGCAATCGGGGCAGCCCGTCAGCGCTATCCGGGTCGCCGGTTGTGGGCAGTGTTCCAGCCCCATACCTATGCCCGGACACGCCTGCTTATCGACGACTTCGTGGCCGCCTGCGCCGAGGCGGACCGCACCGTGATTGTGAGCACCTACGCGCCTTCGGGGCGCGAGCAGGTCAACGCCGACCAGGAGGCCCGTGACCTGGCGGCTCGGCTGGACGCGCCCTACCTCCCAGGGAAGGATGCGGTCCCAGAGGCGCTGGCGAGCCAACTGGCCCCTGGCGATGTCGTGCTGCTGCTCGGCGCCGGCGACATCTACCTGGCTGCCCAGCCCTTGCTGCAACTGCTGAGGGCGCCGACGTGAGCGACTGGGACGACACGGCGCTGGTCACGGCGTTCGGGCACCGGCTACGCCACAACGAGCCTCTGGCGCGACACTCGACCTTTCACGTAGGGGGACCGGCCGACCTGTTCCTCACCGTCCATTCCAGTGCTGAGCTGGAATGCGCGGTGAGTCTGGCCGGCCAGGCCGCGATCCCGGTACGGACG
Source organism: uncultured Chloroflexota bacterium (assembly GCA_937967325.1). Lineage (GTDB taxonomy): Bacteria > Chloroflexota > UBA4733 > UBA4733 > UBA4733 > UBA4733. Next base: position 6,198 of record CALBSQ010000112.1, on the reverse strand, counting down.
CTGGGCAGCGGCGCCAATGTGTTGCCCGCCGACGCCGGCTATCGTGGCCTGCTCATCCGCAACGTCAGCCGATCCTTCAATATGGACCTGGAGGAGACCGTCGCCACGGTGGAGTCCGGCATCGCGTTACCGGTGCTGGCGCGTCGCACGGCTCGCGCCGGTCTGGCCGGGCTGGAGTGGGGCTGCGGCGTGCCCGGCACGGTCGGCGGGGCCATCGCCAACAACGCCGGTTGTTACGGCTCGTCGATGGGCGACGTCGTGTCGAGCGTGCGCACCGTCGACCTTGCCGGTACGAGCAGGGAGCATGGGGCTTCGGCCCTCACCTTCGCCTACCGGACGAGCCCTTTCAAATCGCGACTGGGCAGCGCGCCCGAGCTGCGAGAGTACATCCTGAGCGCCACGCTCCGACTGCAGCGGGCCGAATCGCCGGCGCTGTTGGAGCAGATGAAGCGCTGGCTGGAGCACCGGGCGGCGACGCAGCCGCTCGACCATCCCAGCGCCGGCTCGTTCTTCAAGAATCCGCCGGATGATAATGCTGGACGCCTGATCGAGGCAGCCGGAATGAAGGGTCACCGGCAAGGCGGGGCACAGGTGTCGACCAAGCACGCCAACTTTTTCGTCAATCAAGGTGACGCCACTGCGACCAATCTCTACCGGTTGGCGCTGGCCGTGCAACGGGCGGTGGAACAGCACAGCGGGGTGCGATTGGAACTGGAAGTGGAGCTGATCGGTGCATGGGACGGCACGGCGCTGGCCGGCTAGCTCGGCACACCGCCGCCGCCGGCGCAGCACGCCCGAGGGCGCGCTCCGCTGGCGGTCACTGCTCGGCTTCCGGCGGGCCGACGCCTTGTGGCTGCGCGATCGCCTGTTCCCCTGTGTCCTGCTGGCCTGCGTGTCGGCGGCCTGCTATTTTCTGCTGAAGTCTCCGTTATTTGTCGTCCATAACGTCCGCGTCGTCGGAGCGCCCGGTGCGCTGACCAGGGACATCGTGCAACGAGCGGGTATTGCCGATCAGGACCTGTTTGCCATCAACCCGGCTCAGGTACAACGGCGCATCGCCGTCATTCCCGACTTGTCCGACGTGAAAGTACGGTTGCGGTTGCCCAACACCGTGACGATTCAGGTGAGCGCCTATGAGTCTGCCGCGGTATGGGTAGCCGGTGGCCAAAACTACCTCATCACGACGAGTGGGATGGTCATCAAGCCCGGCGACGCGCCGAACCTATTCCACATCACCGACGGCGTCGCCGCGAGCCTCCGCCACGGCGACAGCGTCAGGGTTGACAATCTGCGTGCCGCCTTTGCCCTGCGCGGCCTGCTCGCTGAACAACGTCTGGATGCGCAGCAGTTCGCCTTCGTCGATCCGCGCTCGCTCCGCATCACCTCACCCGCCGGCTGGCAAGCGACGTTTGACGCTACCGGCGACCTGGCGCTCCAGACACGCGTGCTGGCCGCTCTCCTCGCCCACGGCATCACGTTCCAGTCCGCGGATCTCCGCTACGGCGCCAATCCGTACTACCGTTGACGAGCTATTAGCCGTCAGGTATCAGCCATCAGGGGCTCGTCGTGACAGGCCGGCACGGCAAGCTGACGGCTGACGGCTGAAAGCTGATAGCTCGTGCGTGGTAGACTGTCCTGGCGGGCAACAAGGGCCGGTACGGCTCTTTTGGACGTGTGCGCCTGCCGGTCGCGGGAGTACACGTGGAAGTCACCTGGCTTGGTCACGCATGTTTTCGCCTCCGTGGCCGTGAGACGACTGTCATCACCGATCCTCCACGACCGGCGCTGGGCTATTCGCTCAGCCGCCTTGCTGCCGACGTGGTCACCCTCAGCCATGACCATCCCGGCCACAACTATGGCGACATCTGCGGCGAAGGCTGCCGCGTGATCTCTGGCCCGGGCGACTACGAAGTTGCCGGGGTGTTCATCACCGGCGTGCAAACCTACCACGACGCCGACCAGGGCAAGGCGCGTGGCAAGAACGTGATCTACGCCATTTCACTGGAGGAGGTAACGATCTGCCACGTGGGGGATTTAGGACACGCGTTGACGTCACAGACCATTGAGGCGATTGGCAACGTGGACGTGCTCCTAGCGCCGGTGGGCGGGCATTCCACAATCGGGGCGGCTCAGGCCGCGGAGCTCGTTGCCGCGCTCCAGCCGAAGATCGTCATACCGATGCACTACCGGACGTCTGCCGAGCACACGGCGGCGCTCGATCCGGTAGAGCGCTTCCTGAAGGAGATGGGTCGCGCCGAGGGGACGGCGCAGCCGAGGCTCTCCGTCACGAAATCCTCGTTGCCGGGAGAGACTCAGGTGGTCGTGTTGGAGCCGGTTGGCAATCGCGGAGGAGGGGGGCGGTGACGAAGTTTATCTTTGTGACGGGCGGCGTGGTGTCCTCCGTCGGCAAGGGCATCGCGGTGGCGGCCCTGGGGCGGCTCATGAAGAGCCGTGGGCTGAAGGTCTCGGTCCAGAAGCTGGACCCCTACATCAACGTGGATCCGGGAACGATGAGCCCCTACCAGCACGGCGAGGTCTTCGTCACCGACGACGGGGCGGAGACCGACCTCGACCTCGGCCACTACGAGCGGTTCACCGGTGAGAACGTGTCACGGGCTAGCAACGTCACCAGTGGCCAGGTCTACGCGGCCGTGATCGCCAAGGAGCGGCGCGGCGACTACCTGGGCGGCACCATTCAGGTCATCCCCCACATCACCAACGAGATCAAGGAACGCCTGGACCTGGCGGCGCGTCGCACCGGGGCGCAGGTGGCGATCGTCGAGGTGGGCGGCACGGTCGGCGATATCGAGTCACTGGCCTTCCTGGAGGCGATTCGCCAGATGCGCAAGGACGTGGGTCGCGACAACGTGCTCTACATACACGTGACCCTGGTGCCGCACATGTCGGCCACCGGCGAGCTGAAGACCAAACCGACCCAGCACTCGGTGAACGAGCTGCGGCGCAGCGGTATCCAGCCGGACGTGATCCTTTGCCGGTCCGACCAGCCGTTGAGCGACGACGTGCGCGAGAAGATCGCCCTATTTTGCGATGTCGACGCCGCCGCGGTGGTGCCGATGCCGACGTTGCCGACCATCTACGAGGTTCCGTTGCTGCTGGAGGCGCACGGCCTGGGCGACTACATCGTGCGCCAGCTCGGTCTGCCGCGCACCACGACCGACATGACCGATTGGGCGGGGATGGTCAGCCGGATCAAGCGGCCACGCGCGCCGCTGGAGATCGCACTGGTCGGCAAATACGTGGTCCTCCACGACGCCTACCTCTCGGTCGTGGAGGCGCTCCGCCACGGAGCCCTCGCCAACGAGGTCGATGTGAACATTCGCTGGATCGACTCTGAAAAGCTGGAATCGGAAGATGTGTCCGCCCGGCTGGCAGGGGTCGACGGCCTGGTAGTGCCGGGCGGGTTTGGCGCGCGCGGCATTGAAGGGAAGATTCGTGCCATCTCCTGGGCGCGCCGGGAAGGCGTCCCCTTCCTTGGCCTGTGTCTCGGCATGCAGTGCGCGGTGATTGAGCTGAGTCGCGCGGCGCTGGGCAACGAGCTGGCCAACAGCAGCGAGTTCGACGCCGACACCTCCTACCCCGTCATCGACCTCCTGCCCGAGCAGCGGGATGTGTCGGCCAAGGGCGGCACCATGCGCCTGGGACTGTGGCCATGCCGTCTGCAGCCCGGCAGCCATGCCTTGCGGGCCTACGGAGAGTCGGTGATCTTCGAGCGCCACCGCCACCGCTTCGAAGTGAACAACGAGTACCGTGAGCTGCTCCAGCAGCACGGGGCGCGCTTCAGCGGACTCTCGCCGGATGGCCGGCTGGTCGAGATCATGGAGCTGCAGGATCATCCGTGGTTCGTGGGCACCCAGTTCCACCCAGAGTTTCGGTCCCGCCCCGACGAGCCGCACCCACTGTTCGCCGGCTTTGTAGCGGCCTGCAAGGCACGGCACGACCGCCCCTCCAGCATTCCCGCCATCGGCGCTCCCGAAAGGGCCGCCGCCTTGGAGTTGGTCTGACGTTCCGTCGTGCGATGATGCGTCCCGGCTAGACTGCGCCTGAACTATGGGAAGCTACGCGGTCGTGGCCGTCGACGACGTACGCTCCCGTCCGGACCAGCCGCACCACTACCATATCCCAGCGCAGCTCCATGCGATGTCGCGGCCCGGCTGCATGGTCATCGTGCCGTTCGGCCGGCGTCTACGTCGCGGCTGGCTGCTGGAGCTGGCCGAGCAGTCACCAGTGGCGGAAACCAAGCCGATCGTCGACATGCTGACGGATGCGCCCAGCGTCAGCGAGCGCCAAATCGCCCTGGCCCGCTGGCTCAGCCGCCGCGCCCACGTGTCCATCGCCAAGGCGCTGGGACCGGCGCTGCCTGAGGCGCTGCTGAGCCGCTCCCTGCCGCGCATCAGCCTGGGCAAGACGCCGCTGTGCGCAAACGATGAGCGCCATCAACCCGCGCAGCGTCTCCTCGCGCGGCTCGCTCGCGGCCCGCTCCGCCTGGACCGCGCCTGGTCACTCCTATCGGCCGGAACTGGTGAGCTGCTGACGGCGCTGGAGCGGGCGGGAGTGCTCCGTCGTTTGCCACCGCCGGCGACTGGAGTAGCCGCCAGCAAACGGGCCAGTGCGCCGCCAGCGGCGTTACCGCTAGACCGCTCGATGCAGCAGATGTGCAGCGTCATCTTCGCCGATCTGACCAACCATCGGGGTAGCGTCTTCTTGACGACCTGCTCCGAGTGGCCGCTGGCCGCGATCGAGCAGCTCATCCACCATGCCTCTTCTGCCGGCAAGCAGGCGCTGGTGCTGGCGCCTCATCCGGCGCGGGCCGGCAGCGGCATCGCCCACCTGACCGCTCGCTTTCCCAGCAGCGTCGTGCTGCGCGGCCAGGCGGGCCTCGGTGCCGTTGCCGCGCAGCATCCGCTCCTCACCGTCGGAGGGCGCTGGGCGCCGTTTGCGCCGCTGCCCGATCTGGGGTTGGTCGTGGTGCTGGACGAGCACGATCCTGCCTACGCGGGCGAGCGCGCCCCGCACGTCCACGGGAGGGAAGTCGCCTTGCAAGCCGCGCGGCTAGCCGGCGCGACCACGGTGCTGGTAAGCCCTACTCCCGACCCGGCAACCTTATGGCGAGGACAGCGAGCCGGCATCAAACGCTTCGCGTTGGGTAGCGTCGCCCCCGTCCATGTCGAGCTGGTGGACATGCGCCAGGAGCTGCGTGCCGGCCGTGGCTCCTTGCTCAGCGCGGCCGCTCGGCGCGCCCTGAGTCACACGCTGGCCGTCCACGGCCAGGCGCTGCTGATGCTCAACCGCCGTGGCAGCGCCCTCGTCCTGACCTGTCGTCGCTGCGGCGTGCCGCTTGGCTGCCCGCACTGCACCACGTCGCTGGCCTGCCATGCCGACGAGGGGATCGTGCGCTGCCACTGCTGCAACTTCTCGGCGCCACGACCGCCCCTGTGCCCGCGCTGCAAGACCCCCACATTAGAAGAGCTGGGCGCCGGTGTGCAGCGGCTAGCCAACGAGCTACAAGCCGCCTTCCCCAACGCTCGCCTGGCCCGCTGGGATAGGGATGCCGCTGCCAACTCCGTCGCCGACGCGGCCTTGACCCGGCAGTTTAGCTCTGGGGGCCTCGACCTGCTCGTCGGGACCCAGTTGGTCGCGCTGGCCGAAGAGCTGGTACCCGTACCACTGGCCGTGGCGGCGGCCGCGGACGTGGGCCTCCATCTGCCCGACTATCGAGCGGCAGAGCGGAGCTACGAGATCCTGTCGGCGCTGCGCCGCCGTGTGGCGCCCGGCGGACGGCTGATCCTCCAGAGCTACGCCCCCTCGCACTGGGTGTTACAGGCATTGGCGACCGACGCCCCCGCCCTGTTCTACCGCGAGGAGCTGCGGCGGCGTCAAGAGCGCGGTTTTCCTCCCTTCCGCCAACTGGCCCGCCTGACCTATCGAGCCCGCTCGCGCCAGAGCTGCGAGGATGAAGCCATCCGTCTCCGCGACGCCCTCGCCCAGCGTGTCGCGGAGCTGCTTCCAGGCGAGCGTGACGTGCTCCTTGGCCCGGCGCCGGCCCACGTCGAGCTGGTGCGCGGTGTCTATCGCTGGCAGATCCACCTGCGCGCCGGCAACGTCCAGCCCCTGCTGGCGGTCGTGCCACCGCATTGGACGGTGGAGGTGGACCCGGAGGGGCTGTGGTAGCGAGCGGAG
>CALBSQ010000111.1 GCA_937967325.1 uncultured Chloroflexota bacterium | reverse complement strand
TCGGCGCCCGCCGAGCCGGCGGTGGGGGCGTCCACGGCGGGTCCGACGATGGCGGGTCCGACGATGGCGGCCGCGACCAATGCGCGGCGGTCGGCCCCAGCCGCGCTGCGCGGTCGGCCAGGCGCGCCTGCACCGCCGCCTGCTCCCGCCGCCCCCGCGCCCGGGCCGCCCACCACGCGCGGCTGCCGGCAGGCGCCGCGGCCCACGTCCCCGCCAGCAGCGGCTCGGTGTCCAGCCGCGACCGTCTGGTCCCGACGACCGCTCCTGGCAACTCCCGCCGCGCCCATACAGCCCACAGGCCGTGAACGGGTACATTGGAAGCATCGATACGGCGGTTTCGCGCCGGTTGATCGGACCCCTCCCCTGGGCTGCAGGGCGCAGTGTGCGGTCCTGGCTCGGTCGAGGCAGAGTATACACAGATGTTCTATAGGCCGGGGACGGGTGTTAGCCGCTATGGACTCCGACCTTGCCGTGCGCCCGATGTCCGGGCCGTGGCGGGCGCTCACTCTCTGGTTATCGCGGGGGTGACCTAGTGGTCGTAGGGGGTACGCAGTATCATAAGGCATTGGATGAGACGGGCAGGTTGGAGCGATACACCTACCTATGTGTGACTGCCGACCGATCGGCTTGTGGAGTGGGGCGGAGGTTGCGGTCAGGTGAGTGCATACCTGACAGCCGCTGTTACGGTTCTGAGCAAGGCGACCGGACCACTTACTACGCGGCAGATTACTGACGAGGCTTTGCTGGAGGGGCTCATACCGTCCGGCGGGAAGACGCCTTGCCGTTCAATGGAAGCGCGTCTGTATACAGCAATGCGCGACCTGCCGGCATTCCCTTTGCGGAGACTCTTTGAGCCAGGACCCGGTCGTGCGGCGCGAAATTCGGTCCGTTGGACAATCCGGGAAGACGCATCTTCAGCGTAGTACCGCGAAGCAGTTTGCCGCGAACGTGGACACGTCCACTGGGAAGACGCAAAACGGGGATCCCCGTTGGGGGACGTACAACCGCAAGGCGACCGTAGTGCCGACTGCGCCGATGTGTCCCCCCTGTAGGGTGAATCTGCAATACCGTAGCGCCGCGAAGGTGGGCCGCAAAGCGCGAGATCGGAGTGACCGGACGCATTGGAGTCGGCGTTTCGCGGAGCGTCAGTGACGAGCGACGTGGCTTGCTTGCTGACGCCGCGGTCGTTCTCGCACACGGGTCCCCAGGATGTGGCTCTTCCCGTTACAGTGACAGCACGTTTGGCAAAGAGACGCTTTTTCTTCTATGATCTCGTTGTCGGACTTCGGCCTCATTGGCCGCTAGTTGGCCTTTCCCGCGAGGCAGATTCCGCTATCGCGGCGTAGGTTTTTCCGTGCGTTGGAGTTGAGAGCAACCCTGGGAGGTGCGAGGTTTGGCGAGTTTGCCCTGTCCTCATGACGGCCTAGAAACGGTTGGTCCGGAGGAGACGGCAGCTTTCGAGCGATGTGCTGTTTGCGGCTGGGAGCTTCCTCGACTGATCTACACCGAGGAGATGGATGGGCTTCTCCGTCTGTCCGGATGGAACGGCTTCGGGTGCAACGGTAAGCACGAGATCTGGCCAAGGGACAAGAGGGGTTATGTTCGCGAAGAGCGGCGGACCTATGTCCAGGACCAGCACCGTCTACTGGAAAAGATTGTTGGCATTTTACTCGAGGAGTTTCCGCGTGGTAGGGACTTTATGGTTCAGCAGGCGGCCGCGTTCCTGCTAAACGGTGGCGAACTGTTCGTCCTCTTGCGTCCGCTAGGGGCCAACAGTCGTTATTCTAGGCTCATGTACGGCCCGTGGTAGACCAAGTCTGAGCTCGCGGGAGGCCCGGTTGGTCCTGTGCCGTGGCGGCCAGATTGGCAGCGAAGGGAGCAGTAGCCAAGACCTGTGGATGATGACGTTCGGGTGGAGGTGGTGCGGCGTGGTCGCCGGCTCGCTCGATGAGCCTGCCGTCGTTGCATACCGTATGGGAGGGGGTCTGCCCTACCCGAGCCGTGGCGGCGACCGGCACCCAGAACAAGCGACATCTTCCGACCTGCCTCACGGATGCCGTCGGCGCCGATCGCGACGGTCAACCGTCCCGCGCGCTCCTACCCTCCCCAAGAACGATAAGGATCAAGAACGATGAGCCAGGCGCACAAAGGCGAAACCAACAAGCTCCTAGGGTATCCAGACGACGCGCGGTTACTGCTGGTCAACGCCGATGATTTTGGGATGTATCAGGCCATCAATGAGGCCATCGTTCGCGCGTTCAAAGAGGGTATCGTCCGGTCGACGAGCCTGATGATACCCTGCCCGGGCGCGTCGCGGGCGCTACAACTGCTCAAAGATAACCCAGATCTCGCTTTCGGGGTTCACCTCTCGGTCATCCGCGACATCGACCATTACCGGTGGGGTCCGCTTACGCCCAAGGAAAAGGTGTCGTCCCTGCTCGATGAGAACGGGGATTTCTACAGCATCGGGCGGATGTCCGAGATGCTGGAGCGGGCAAAACTGGACGAGCTGGAAGTTGAATTCCGGGCGCAGATTGAAGCGGTGCCGGCTGCCGAGCTCGAGCCGACCCACCTAGATTGGCACTGCCTGCACAGCGGTGGACGGGCTGACATTTTCGACCTGACAATGGGCTTGGCGAAGGAATACGGATTGGCGCTCCGTGTTGCTTCGCACCCGTACATTGACCAGGTTCAGAGCCAGGGCCTACCCACGGATGATTACGATCTGCTGGATAGCTTTGCCCTGAGCATCGATGATAAATCGGCTCGTTACGCCCAGATGCTGCGAGAGCTGCCCGTGGGCCTGAGCGAGTGGGCGGTGCATCCGAGCCTGGGCGACGCGGAGTCGCAGGCTATCGATCCAGACGGCTGGCCAGTGCGGCGAGCGGACTTCGATTTCCTGGTGTCCCCGCAAGCGCGTGCGATCATCCGCGAGGAAGGGATCACGCTGCTCAGCTACGAGCCGCTGCAAAGGATATGGCAAGGCAGACCGTCGTAGGGTCTAATACTACAGCCCCATTTCCTCTCCGGCGCTTGGTAGCTCCAGATGGAAGAACATCATCTGGCTGCTTTGCCCACCGGGGCTCTCTTGAGGGGGCCATGGGAAGTGAGCTGCAGTATTAAGGAGGCGGCGCGTGTACCGGGCAAGGTCATCGAGGGCGATCGACTCGACGGCTGCTGCGGTGTTCATCCCGACGGGCTGGATGTGGCACACTTTGTATCCGCGCTCGTTGAGGTTGGTGGCGCTCATTTGGCTCTGTGTTCCGCGACTTGTGCTTGGGCGAGCTATCTTTTTCATCGTGTTCCTGATGGCATAGACGACCGGTAATTTGCCGCGTTGTAGCTCGGTACGAACCTCATCAAGGGTTGGCTGCGTGCCGTCAAGCGCACAGGACATGCACCAATGCGCGGGGGAGTTGTCAACAAAGATGATCTCACGTCCCGCCGGTTGCCGATGCATTTCGAAGCGAAGTGCTGATTTTCGAATGAAGAGCGGCATATCCGTGGTCCCCAGCCATTGGTCGATGAGGTCGTCCCAGTAGGCCAGGACGGGGGCGTGGCGCCGCCCGGCCCGGTCGACCACCACCGGCTGGGGCGACATGCGGCTCAGCGCCAGCACCGCCGTGCAGCGCTCCCGGCGCACCCGCACCTTCAGGGCCGCCTGGCTGTGCGCCGCCCCCCGCCCCCGCGGAAACCGGAATACACCTAACGCCTCCCTCGGCTATCGCCAATCGAACTGCCGTGCCAGGAAGCTGGTGGTAACTTCCAGGATGAGCGGGCTGCCGTGCGGGCAGACGGCGGGCGCCTGCAAGGCGGCAAGGTCATACAGCAGCTGATGCATCACCGTTACCGGCAGCGGCGTCCCCCGACGCAACGCGGTGCGGCAGGCCACGGCGGTCCGCAGCCGGCTCAGCCAGTTGTCGCCCGGCAGCGTCGCCTCTTGCCAGACTTCATCCGACCCCTCGGATGGGAGCAGCGCTTCCGCCGAGCCTTCGACGGTGGGGACGGTGTGGACGAGGAAGGTGAGGCCGTTGGCGTGCTCGACGTGGAAGCCGAGCGCCTCGAGCTGCGCCAGCCGCGCCTGAAACCGCTTGGCGTCATGCGGCTTGATCTCCAGCACGACCGGCTCGATCAGCGTCTGCGCGGTGACCGCCGAAGGGCCAGTGGTGAGTCGCTCGTACAGGATGCGCTCGTGCGCCCGATGCTGGTCGACCAGGTAGAAGCCGGCCGTCCCCTCCAGCAAGATCAAGCTCTGATGTACTTGACCGAGCAGCCGCATGCCGGGCAGCTCCGTCAACGTCCGCCGCGCTTCGGCCGCACGCTCCTCGGCCGTTTGGTAACGACCTCGCCGCTCGCGCAATCCGGGGGCCATCGCCGGAGCCAGCGGCAAGACGCCCTGGGCCAGCCCGACCGCCCAGGGCGTCTCGCGCGGACGGTCGGGGAGTGACGCCAGCGCCGCGCGGCATGCCTGCGCCAGACACTGGGCAATCTCGCCGCCACGGCGCAGCAGCACTTCCGCCTTCGCCGGGTGAATGTTGGCGTCGACGTCGCCCGGCGCGCAGGCGATGCAGAGCACGGCCCAGGGATGTCGCCCTCGCGGCAACAGCGGGCGATAGGCGGCTTCGAGGCCCTCCAACAGACTCGGCATGGTCACCGGCCTGCCGTTGACGGCAAGGATGATGCCGGCTCGAGTGGGGCGGGTGGTGGCGCGGTCACCGATCCAGCCCCCAATGGAAAAGCCGGAGCGCTCCACGCGCTCGATGCGCAGCATCCCGTGCCGGACCGAATTGCCCCAACACTCGCCCACCGCGGCGTCCACCTGGCCGGAGCCGGTCGTACGGAGCAGCGGTCGCTTGTCGGCTGTCAGCGCCATGGAAACCTGTGGATGGACCACGGCGTAGCGCCGGACGACCTGGGCGATGCGCGCCGTCTCCCCCGCGGCGGCGCCCATGAACTTGCGCCGGCCCGGCAGCCGGGCAAAGAGCTGGCGAACGGCAATCGTGGCGCCGCGGCGTCGTGCCATCGGACCACGATGCACGCACTGGCCACCGGCATAGCTCACTTGCCAGCCCGTGGGCTCGTCACCCGTGGCGCTGATCATCGTCACGTCGGCCACCGCGGCCAGACTGGCCAGCGCCTCGCCGCGAAAGCCCAGCGAGGCAACCTCCTCCAGATCGGCGTCGCTGGCCACTTTGCTCGTGGCGTGCCGTTGAAACGCCAGCTCCATCTCCGCGGACGGGATGCCGCGGCCGTTGTCCGCCACACGGATCAACGTAAGCCCGCCGCCCGCGACCTCGATATCGACGTCCACGGCTCCGGTGTCCAGCGCGTTCTCCAGAAGCTCTTTCACGGCGGCTGCCGGTCGCTCGATCGCCTCACCAGCGGCGATGCGCTCGGACAGGGCTGCGGGCAGAACGGCGATGGGCCGGCGCGGCCCCACCACTCACCCGCTCTCCAAGAGTCGGCGGGCCGCCTGCTGCACGTCGGCCAGTTTCAGGAGCGCTTGCAGTGGCGTCGTCTGTGCTACGTCCAGGCGAACCAGCGTGTCGAGCAACGCGGCTACGTTGGTCTGACTATCCCGGGTCCCGCTGGAGAGCATGTGGCCTCGGATTGCGTCTGGGTAGGCCAGAGATCCTTCGCTGCGCTCAGGATGACCGATCTGCTCCACGTGGAACTCATCCCCAGGCTGGCGTAGGTCCCCCGATGGGCGCCCATTCTCCCTTGGCATCACAGGCTCCGAAGGCGCCGAAGGAGTAGCGTCGTCCTCCAGAATCGCCTGCGCCCGCTCCATGATCGACGGCGGCAGGCCGGCCAGGCGCGCGACGTGCAGGCCGTAGCTGCGCTGCGCGGCGCCGGGCGCGATACGGTGGGTGAAGGCGATTTGGCCGCTCAGCTCGAGCACGGCGAACGTCCAGAGCTCAAGGTGTGGCAACGTGCGGGCCAGTCCGGCCAGCTCGTGAAAGTGGGTGGCGCAGAGGGTGCGGACGCCTACCTCATTGTGCAGGTATTCGATGACGGCTTGGGCAATTGCTTGGCCGTCCTCCGTGCTGGTGCCGCGCCCAATCTCATCCAGCACGACAAGGCTGCGCGCGGTGGCCTGCCGGCAGATGGTCGCCGTCTCCAGCATCTCCACCATGAAGGTGCTGGCCCCGCCGGCCAGGTCGTCGTGTGCGCCGACCCGCGTGAAGATGCGGTCGACCAGGCCGACGTGGGCCGTCGCGGCCGGCACGAAGCTGCCGACCTGGGCCAGCAAGACGATCAGCGCCACCTGCCGGAGATAGGTCGACTTCCCGGCCATGTTGGGGCCGGTGATGAGCAGGAGGCGCGGGCCGGCGCAGTCGACCAGGCAATCGTTGGGGATGAACGCTTCCCTGCCCGTCGCGGCCTCGACCACCGGATGCCGCCCGTCGCGCAGATCGAGCGTCTCCGACTCGTCCACGTCCGGCCGCGCCCAACCGTTGCGGCCCGCGACCTCCGCCAGCGCGCAGAAGGCGTCGATCTCGGCCATTCGCCGAGCTGTCGTCAACAGGCGTTCGCCCTGTTCGGCCAGCCGGCGCAGCAAGTCGGCAAAAAGCCGTCGCTCCAGCGTGTCCGCATCCTCGCCAGCGCGCAGCAGTCGCGACTCGACCTCCTTCAGCTCCGGGGTGATGTAGCGCTCGCCGCCGGCGACCGTCTGCTTGCGCACGTAGTCGCTGGGGACCAGCGCCAAGTTCGGCTTGGTCACCTCCAGATAATAGCCGAAGACCTGGTTGACGCCAACCTTGAGACTCTTGATGCCGGTGCGAGCGCGCTCCTGCGCTTCCAACGTATGGATCCAGGTGCGATCGTCCGATGAGCCGGCCAGCAGCGTGTCGAGCTCGCCGCTGTAGCCGGGCGCGATTATGCGGCCGCTCCCCAGCTCCGCGACGGCCGTTGCGATGGCCGCCGCCACGTCGGCGCAGGGATCCAGGTCGCCGACCAGCGCGCGCAGTGGCTGATCCAGGTCCGGAGCCAGCCTACGCAGGTCCCTCGCCACCTCCAGGGAGCGGCCGAGCGAGGTGAGGTCGCGTGGGGTGGCCGCGCCGCTCCGACAACGGCCGACGATGCGCTCGACATCGAGCACGCCATCCAGCAGATGGCGCAGCTCGCCCCGAAGGTCGGTCTCCTCGACCAGGGCCGCGACGATCTGCTGGCGGGAGAGGATCGGCTCGAGGGCGATCAGCGGCTGGCCCAGCCAACGACGGAGCAGCCGCGCCCCAAAGGCAGTCTTGGTACGATCCAGGACGGCGAGCAGGCTTCCGTCCTGTCCGCCGTGGACGCCGGCAGTGAGATTGAGGTTGCGCCGCGTCTGGCCGTCGAGCTGCATGAAGCTGGCAGTGGTGTAACCGCGCAGACTGGTCAACAAGGGGAGCAGTGACTCGTTGGTCTGACCGATGTAGCGAACGATAGCGCCCGCGCAGATCGTGGCCAGTGGGAGGGCATCGCAGCCGAAGGCGGCCAGCGACTGCGCGCCGAAGTGCAGGCGCAGCTGCTCTCGCGTCGCCTCCTCGTCGAAATGCCAGGAGTCGCGCGTGGTGCGATGGCCGGGCAGCGGGCAAGGCTCGACCTGATCGGAAGGCGTGAGGCACTCGGCCGGCGCGAGGCGGCGCAGCTCGGCCTCCAAGGTCCCGGCTGCCTCGGCGCCATCGAATTCCGTGGCCCAGAACTCGCCGGTGCTGACGTCGACGTAGGCCAGTCCGCCCGCGTCCTCGCGCCACACGACGGCTGCCAGGTAGTTATTCGCGCGCTGCGGCAGCAGGCCCGGCTCGACCAGCGTGCCCGGCGTCACCACGCGGACGACCTCGCGGTCGACCAGGCCGTGGCCCGGCTCGCTCATCTGCTCGCAAATGGCCACGTGGTAGCCCTTGCGGATCAGGCGCGCCAGGTAGCCTTCGGCGGCGTGATAGGGGACACCGGCCAGGGGGACCCGCAGCTCCTTGCCAAACTCGCGTGACGTAAGGGTGATGTGCAGCTCGCGCGCTGCCGTGCGGGCGTCCTCCTCGAACATCTCGTAGAAGTCGCCCATGCGTGTCCAGAGGAGCGCGTCGGGGTGCTGCGCCTTGAGCCGCTGGTACTGCTCCCAGAAGGGAGTGATCCGTGGGGCAACCGGCATTCTCCCGCCCATCTAGTGAGTCCATCCGTGACGACGCGCCAGGAAACCCAATGGCCCCCAAGTGTAGGTGACGGAAGCCGGCATGGGAAGGGCGGCGCGTCGGTATCATGAATCGCTATGTCCCAGGACGTTATTTCGATCCGCGGCGCTCGCCAGCATAATTTGAAGGGCGTCGATCTCGACATCCCGCGCAACCGGCTCGTGGTCTTCACCGGGCTGTCCGGCTCCGGCAAGTCCAGCCTGGTCTTCGACACCATCTACGCCGAGGGGCAGCGGCGCTACGTGGAGTCGCTGTCGACCTACGCGCGCCAGCTCCTCGGTCAGATGGAGAAGCCGGATGTCGATGCCATCGACGGCTTGTCGCCGGCCATCGCCATTGACCAGCGTGGAGGCGGGCACAACCCGCGCTCGACGGTCGGCACCGTCACCGAGATCTACGATTTCCTGAGGCTGCTCTTTGCTCGGGTCGGGCAGCCGCACTGCCCGAACTGCGGAAGGCTCATTCGGGCGATGACGCCGCAACAGATGGCCGACACCGCTCTGGCCTTGCCGGAAGGGGCGCGGTTGATGTTGCTGGCGCCGTTGTCGGGCGACCACCCGCGGGGATTTCCGGGTGAGCTGGAGGATGCGCGTCGCAATGGCTTCGTCCGCGCCCGCGTTGACGGCAGGAACCTGGATCTGTCGACCGACGATCAAGGCGATGCCGGCACGGCGCAGGCCGTCGAGATTGTCGTCGACCGGCTGGTGATCCGGCATGGGGGAGAGGACGGCGACGCCACGCGTGTCCGCCTCACCGACTCGCTGGAGACGGCGCTGGCGCTGGGCAACGGCAGCGTGATCCTGGCCCAGGTCGACGGCGATGAGCAGCGGCTGACCACACGCTGGGTCTGCCCAGTCTGTGGCATCGCCATCCCCGAGCTGGAGCCGCGCACCTTCTCCTTCAACAGCCCGCAGGGCGCCTGCCCGGCGTGTACGGGGCTGGGGATCAAGCTGGAGCTGGCGCCGGAGCTCATCATTCACAATCTCGACCTCAGCCTGGACGAGGGGGCCGTCTCGCCGTGGGCGCGCTTCTCAGGGCAAGACGGCTACTATCCCCAGCTCCTGCGCGCGGCCGCCGAGCACGTCGGACGCGACACGCGCACGCCGCTGGCGGCCTGGACGGAAGACGAGCGGCGCTGGCTGCTCTACGGTCGCGACGGCGAGCGCATCCCCCTCCGCTACACCATTCGGGAGGGCCGCGTTCGCGAGTACACGACCACCTATGAGGGCGTGATCCCCATCCTGACTCGTCAGTATCGCGAGACCGACAACGAGCGGCTGCGCGAGGACATCGAGCGCTACATGACCGAGCAGCCGTGCCCCGAGTGCCACGGCGCGCGCCTGAAGCCGGAAGTGCTGGCCGTCACCATCGCGGGGCTGAACATCGCGCAGGTGTGTGCGTTGCCGGTGGGGACCTCTTCCGCTTCCTGGCTGCAATCGCTCGGGGACGACGATTCGCCGCTCACGGAGCGGGAGCGACTGATCGCCCGGCCGATTCTGCGCGAGCTGTTGGACCGGCTGCGCTTTCTACAGGACGTGGGTTTGGGGTACCTGACGCTGGACCGGCGGGCGAATAGCCTGTCCGGAGGCGAAGCACAGCGCACTCGGCTCGGCACGCAGATTGGCGCTCGGCTGTCGGGCGTGCTCTACGTGCTGGACGAGCCGTCGATCGGCCTGCACCAGCGCGACAACGCCCGGCTGATCGGCACGCTCGACCGCCTGCGCGACCTGGGGAATACGGTGCTGGTCGTCGAGCACGACGAGGAGACGATCCGCGCGGCGGACTGGCTGGTGGAGATCGGTCCGGGAGCCGGCGAGTACGGGGGAAGGATTGTCGAGGCCGGGCCGCCCGAACATATCGCCGCCAATGGCGCCTCCATCACCGCACGTTTCCTTCGTGGCGAGCGCCGGATCGACGTGCCGGAGCATCGCCGGCGCGGCAACGGACTCGGCTTGACGCTGCGCGGCGTGACCGCCAACAACCTCAAGGGGGTCGACGTCCGCTTCCCATTGGGCTGCTTGATCGCCGTCACCGGCGTCTCCGGCTCCGGTAAAAGCACACTCGTCGTTGACGTCCTGTATCGGGCGCTGGCCCAGCAGTTCTCCCGCGCGCGCGACCAGCCCGGCCCCTATGGGTCGCTGGACGGCGTGGAGCACCTGGACAAAGTCATCGACGTGGACCAGTCGGCGATCGGGCGCACGCCGCGCTCGAACCCGGCCACCTACGTCGGACTGTTCGCGCCGATTCGCGAGTTGTTCGCCCAGGTACCGGAAGCGCGAGTGCGCGGTTACTCGCCGGGCCGCTTCTCCTTCAACGTGCGCGGGGGGCGCTGCGAAGCCTGTAAAGGCGAGGGCTTGACGGTCATCGAGATGCAATTCCTGCCCAACATCTACGTTTCCTGCGACGTGTGCCACGGCAAGCGCTACAACCGCGAGGCGCTCGAGATCCGCTATCGTGGCCACTCCATTGCCGACGTGCTGGACATGACCGTGGAGGAGGCGCTGGCGCTGTTCGAGAACATCCCCTCGATCGCCGGCCGCCTGGAGACGCTTCGCGCTGTGGGCCTAGGCTACATCCGGCTGGGACAGCCTGCCACGACGCTCTCGGGCGGCGAGGCACAGCGCGTAAAGCTGGCCGCCGAGCTGGGGCGCCGCGCCACCGGGCGGACGCTCTACATCCTGGACGAGCCGACGACGGGGCTGCATTTCGCCGACGTACAGCGGCTGCTCGAAGTGTTGGCGCGCCTGGTGGATGCCGGCAACACGGTATTGGTGATCGAGCACCACCTGGATGTGATCAAGTGCGCCGACTGGGTGATCGACCTCGGCCCCGAGGCTGGCGAGGCAGGGGGCCAGATCGTCGCTGCCGGCACGCCTGAGCAGGTCGCGGCGAGTCCAACCAGCGTCACGGGGCGGTATCTGGTGCGGACGTTGGAGCGCGGCGCGGCGAGGGTGTAGCGTTACCCAATGCCGGCAACAGTGATGGCCCCTAACGCTGCTGGATCGGCACGTAGTCGCGGCGGTCGACGCCGACGTAGAGGGAGCTGGGGCGGATGATGCGGTTATTGGCGAGCTGCTCGATGATGTGGGCGCACCAGCCGGTGGCGCGGGCCATCACGAAGATGGGCGTGTAGAGCTCGATGGGCAGGCCAAGCAAGTAGTAAGTCGGGCCGCATGCGAAATCGACGTTGGGAAAGAGGTGCTTTTCCCGCGCCATCACGTCTTCGATGATCTGGCTGATCTCGGCCCACTTGGTCTCGTGCCAGCGCTCACCAAGGACCGTCATGCGCTCTTTGAGGATGCGCGCCCGCTGGTCGCCGTTCTTGTAGACGCGATGGCCGAAACCCATGATTAGTTTCTTGGCCGCGAGCTGCTCCATGATGTACGGCTCCGCGCGCTCCGGCGTGCCGATCGTTTGCAGCAGCTTCATCGCCCCCTCATTGGCGCCGCCGTGCAACGGTCCTTTCAGCGTGCCGATGGCGCTGGTGACGCCGCTCCAGAGGTCGGACAAGGTGGATACGGTCACGCGGGCGGCGAAGGTGGAGGCGTTGAACTCGTGGTCGGCGTAGAGGATCAGCGAGACGTCGAAGGTGCGCAGATCTTCCTTGGGCGGCGTCTTGCCGCGCAGCATATAGATGAAGTTGGCGGCGTGGGAGAGGTCGTGCGTCGGAGCGATCGGCGCACCGGCGCGCGAGAGTACCCGCCATGCGCCGGTGACGATGGTGGGCAGCTTGGCGATCACGTCGCGGGCCTGCTCCTGCGTGCTCCCGGCGGAGAACGAGCCGAGGAAGGACACGCACGTGCGGAGTACATCCATCATGTCGGCGCCGGACGGCAGCAGTTGGATGAGCGACCAGAGCTGATCCGGGACGTGCCGCCGCGCCGCCAGGTCGGTGCGAAACGCGTCGAGCTGCTCGCGTGTCGGCAGCTCGCCCTGCAGGAGTAGATAGGCCACCTCTTCATAGGAGGATTGATCGGCCAACTGCTCGATGGGGTAGCCGCGATAGCGCAGCTCATCGTGAGTGGTGGAGATGGCCGTTTCGCCGGCAATGACTCCGGCCAGGCCGGGGGAATAGGACTTGTCCGCCGTCGACGTTGCACTCATAGCTCACCTTCCTTGCCCGCTAGCTCAGCATCCACTTGTCCATACTCAGCGTAGCGGAGTAGATCATACAGTTGGGCTCGTGTGTCCATTCGTGGCAGCAGCGCGGCTTGCGTGCCGGAGGCCAGCAGCTCGGCATACCCTTCGCGCATGGCGCGTAGGGCCAGCCGGAACCCCGTCATCGGGAAGATCACTGCCGCGTAGCCCAGCGCGGCGAAGCGGGCCGCGCTGATCAGCGGTGTCCTCCCGAACTCCGTCATGTTGGCCAGGAGGGGGCCGTCGACCGCCGCCGCGAAGCGGCCGAACTCGTCTTCGGAGGTCAACGCTTCAGGGAAGATCAGGTCGGCCCCGGCGTCTAGGCAGGCCTTGGCACGATCTACCGCGTCGTCGAAGCCAGTGACGCCGCGGGCGTCGGTTCGGGCGCAGACGACGAAGTTGGCGTCGCCGCGCGCTCGCACCGCGGCGCGAATGCGGCGCACGAACTCCTGGCGGGACACCAGCGTCTTCCCCACCAGGTGGCCGCAGCGCTTGGGCGCTTGCTGGTCCTCGATGTGGATGCCGGCCACGCCTGCTCGTTCCAGCTCCTGCACGGTGCGGGACAGCAGCAGTCCCTCACCGAATCCGGTGTCGGCGTCAGCGAATGCCGGTACCGTCACAGCCCCGGCGACGTACCGAAGCTGCTGCGCCACTTCGGCCATGGAGAGCAGACCGATGTCGGGATATCCGGCAGTCCCATTGATCACGCCTGCCCCGCTGATATAGATTGCTTTAGCCCCTGCCGCCTCCGCCGCCAGGGCGCTGATCCCGTTGAAAACGCCCGGCATGATCAGCGGCTTCTCCGTCGCCAGCAGCTCGCGCAACGTGCGCGCCTTCCCGGCGAAGGTGGAGGGAGAGCTACCGCGTAGCACGGCAGCACGCCTCCACTATGCGGTCGGTGGCTGGAGGGTGCGCGCTCGGCACATCCGGCGCTCTCGTTTCGCTGGGGTAAGCATGCCGTAATCGCGTGTCGCCAGCGAGTTTCGGAGCGCGGGCGTCCCGCCCGCCCCGGCCGTTGGATAGGAAGCGGTGCTCACAATCGTGGAATGCGCTTTCCAGTTGGCCGCCACCGGGCGGGCGGGACGCCCGCGCTCCGAACTGGAATACTGGACGCTCATCACGCATGGTCAGCCCACATCCTAACCCGCTGCCAACGCCGCGAGCAGCGGAGTCACGGCGGCAGCCTGGTCAGTTCGCCACAGGATGTCGAGTAATTCCTGTTGCCGCCACTCCCAATGGGTACCGCGCAGGTTGGCGCGAAACTTCTGCTCCAACTCGACGTCGCTCATCGGGTTGCGGGCGTGGCCGCGGGGGTAGCGCACCTCCGTCTCCACCTGCTGTCCACCACGCATTGTGATGCGCAGACGGTTGGGGATGCCATCCGGGTAGCCGGCGGTGAGGGCGGCGTCGCGCTGGATGGTCGAGCGCGCCAGCAGGCGGGCCACGCGCCCATCGCCTAGCCAGCGGTCGCCAAACTGCTCAGCCGTCACCTCCCCCGCAACGAGGGCGACGGCCACGCAATAGGGGAGACTGTGGTCGGCGGTCTCCCGGCTGGTCGGGTGGAACTTCTCGGGATCGCGGCCGATGATGTCCACGGCCGCGTCGAAGCTATCGACCTCGATGCGCTCGATGGCGTCCACGTCGATTCGTGGGCGCAGTTGGAGCGCGGCGTCGACGGCGCTCTGGGCGTGGTACTCGACCGGCCAGAACTTGACGTAGGTCTGGAGGATCATCCAGTCGTCGCCGGTAACCCCGGCGAAGGGCGGCGGCGCGAACTGGCCGCTCACCTGTTTCCAGAAGCCGAACTCACCCTCGAAGAGCTGCCACGGCCCAGTCATCCCTTCGGCGGCCAGCAGCGCCGCGAACAGGCCGTTGCGGGAGGCGTTGGCAAAGGCGCAGCCCTTCCACATGGAGAGCTCGCCGGCCCGTGTCTGACGCAACGTGACATTGGGGACAGTCGCCAGCGCGAGCGCGTGGCGGAGCTGCTCGGCATTCAGCCCCAGCAGCTTGCCGGAGAGGAGGGAAGTCGAGATCGCGCCGTAGGTCACGTGGTCCCAGCCGCGCGCCCGCAAGCTGGCGGCGTCGCAGAGGCGGCATTGCACTTCGTAGCCGAGGACGATCGCGGCCAGGAGCTGCCGCCCGTTTGCTCCGGCGATCTCTGCCGCCGCCAGCGCCGCCGCGATGTTATCGCTGGGGTGGGCGGGCTCGAGCGAGAGATAGGTGTCGTTGAAGTCGAGGTAGCGGATGAGCACCCCGTTATGGAAAGCAGCCAGCTCGGGGGCCGTAACGGTACGCTCGCCGAAGGCCGTCGCGCCCGGCTCGGCGCGGGTCCGGCGGCACAAGGCGCGGGCCGCCACTCCAGGCGGACAGGCATACGCGGCGGCGGCGACGCCGATGCTGTCGATGAGCCGCCGCTTGGCTTCGTGCAGCGCCCGCTCCGGTAACGCCGCCGGGTCGAGCTCGGCCGTCCAATTCGCCATCTCATAAGCCAGCTCGACCACGGCTATGCCCCTCCATTGAATGCGACCGGGCGAGGCATCCCGTTCTTGGTAGCAATAGGATCAGCCTGCCGGAGGTGGCCGGAGCGCGGGCGTCCCGCCCGCCCGGTCGGTCCCTCTGCAGATCGGGATGGATGATCGGAAGCGCCGCTATAGCTGGCCAGGATAGGGGCGGGCGGGACGCCCGCGCTCCGCGTTGCCGAACTGTTCATTTCCGCATCCCCAGACGGGGCTCCCTGCTACTTTCCGCTGCCCAAATCGTAGCACGCAGTCCCGTCACTCGACCTCCGCGGTCGACGGCAGCCGCGGGCGCAACAGGCGGCGCAGCCCCGGCAGCCGGCGCCAGATGCTGCCGGCGCAATCGGCATAGTTCTCGGTAAACCGGTGCAGCGCCTCCTCCCAACTAAGGTGTTCGCCGGTGAGGCGGCCTTGATCGTCTCGAAAGTTAGCCAGGTGGACGAAAATGTCGGCCATCCGCTCGCTCGGGAAGCAC
This sequence comes from uncultured Chloroflexota bacterium, assembly GCA_937967325.1. Taxonomy (GTDB): domain Bacteria; phylum Chloroflexota; class UBA4733; order UBA4733; family UBA4733; genus UBA4733. The sequence continues at coordinate 34,618 of CALBSQ010000111.1, read as the reverse complement.
TGGGTCAGGCGCGACTTGCGCAGGGCATAGGTGATGGGCTGGTACACCGTGTAATACCAGTGGCGCGCTGTCTCGTGAAAGTCGGCGCCGGTCGCTAGGAGCGGCAACCGGCCTTTGCCGGCGTGGTCCTCCGCGAACTGGCCGATGATCGCTTCCAGGCGGGGATAGTGGCCGACCCGGCTCACGCCGATGCGCGTCAGCCCGGTGGCGCGCTCGAAGTCCCGCCGCTCGTTGAAGACTTGCGCGCTCTCCTCGTCGCTGACGGGTAGGAACTCGGTTACGATGGCGTCAATATCCGGCTGATTGCGGAGCTTCGCGGCGGCGACGCGGTGGTTGCCATCCAGAACATAGTAGTTGTAGCCGAGCTTATAGACCTCTATGGGCGGGAGCACCTGACCGCGATCGATGGCGTGGACGATCCCCTGGAACCGCTCGTCGTCGCCGCGCCGCTGCGAGCGGACAGGAGGCCGGAAGTCGGGCCCGAGCTCGCGGGCGCGCCCGACACTGCCGACAATGCGGGCGACATCGACGGTGCGCAACCCGAGCGGCTTGGGCGCCATCGCGCCAACACGCTTGGCGTCGTCCTCGAAGCTGCGGACCTGGCCCGCGGCCGGCTCGTCGAACTCATCACTTTGGGCGATGGCCGGGAGCGGGAGTACCAGCACCGGACATGGCGCCAGCCGGAGCACCTCTTCGGCCACCGCGCCGAGGCGGATGCGGGCGACGCCGCCACGCTTGTTGGTAGCCAGTGCCAGCAGGTCGACCCCGGCCGCACCGGCCTCCTCGGCGATAGTGCGCGCGACCGGGCCAAGCGAGACGCGCCGCTCGATGGTGACCGGGACATCGCCCTGGGCGTGGAGGCGAGTCGCGACAGCTTCCAGGTAGCTTTCCGCCTCCAGCTCGTCGCCCGCCAAGGCCTCTGCCTCGCCGGAGTTGAGACCCACCCCCGTCTCGGCCCCGGCTAGCCCGGCGAGCTCCGGCACCGCTCGCGTACCGGGCACGACGCGCAACAGCACGAGGTCGGCAGCAAACGCGTGGACCAGCGCCATGACGTGCGGGAGCGCCAGCTCGCCGAGCGCGGACCCATCGAGGGCGACCATAACGCGGCGGTAGATGGGCTGACGGTTCGTTGCCCTTGGCCCCGTTGTTGCTTCTGCTACCATAAGGAGCATGGTACCCGCCTGACCAGAAGCGGGACTGTGTTGGCGTGCCCTCAGGTGCGCCCGGAAATGAGCGGACGATGGGCGACTGGTGTCCCGGCGTAGACGCCGACTTCGTGTGGGTGGTACCGGGTCTGGCCGTTGGTGGGCAGCCGACTCGTCAACAGATGTACCGGCTGCGCAGCCACGGCATTGATGCACTCTTGTCAGTCCGCTCGGAAGACGACCCCGAGGACGACCCTGCCGTCGCCAAAAGGAACGGCTTGCGCTACCAGCGCGTTGTGGTGGCGGACGGCGTTGCCATCGCACAGGACGCGCTGGACGAGATCGTGGCCTTAGCGGGCGACTGGCGGCGCCAAGGTCTCGGTGTGCTCATCCATTGTCAGGCCGGACGCCGCCGCGGCCCCATCGCCGCGGCAGCGGTGCTGGTGGCGGAAGGGTGGTCCGCCGGCGATGCTCTGCGCCGCGTCACCGTGGTCCGCAAGCAAACGGCGCCGACGCCTGATCAGCTCGCCTCACTCCGACAGTTTGCGCGCCGCCACTGGAGTCGCCGCCTGACTCACGCCATGCACCTGCTGGTCCGCCCGGCGCGGTCTCCACTCCCCCACGCGCCGTCGACGAGGTAGGAGGGGGGAGCAGTCAGTGCTGGCGGGGACGCCGTTGTCCATTCGCGGACGGCGCGCCAACGGCGGGGGCAGGGCGTATGCCATACGCCCCTACCAAATTCCGGCGTGCCTTGTAGGGGCGTATTGCGATACGCCCTGCCCCCGCCGCACCAGCCCAACCCTGCCGACGACCGATAGCGTCGCCACGCGACAAGGTCCGCTCCCCTCTCCCGCTCGGCGGGCGAGGGGCCGGGGGTCAGGGTCCGCCTAAAACGTCTCGTCGGTCGGGGCGCCATCCAGTGCCAGATTGGCGAGCCGGTCGGCTTCGGCGTTGCGCATCCGCTGGACGTGCTCGAAGCGCACGTCACCCAGTTTGGCCGCGGCGAGGCGCACCTGTCCATGCAGTGTCTGGAGGACGGGGTGTTTGACGCGATACTGGCCGGTCATCTGGCGAACGACCAGTTCGCTGTCCATGCGGACCAGCGCATGCCGTGCCTGGCGCGCCGCCAATGCCTCCAGAGCGATCAATAGCGCCCGATACTCAGCCTGATTGTTTGGGAGGTTGCCCAGGCGGCGGCCGATCCGCCGCGCCGGCCGTCCATCGGGTGCATACATGCTGATGCCGGCTGCCGCCGGACCTGGATTGCCGCGCGCCGCGCCGTCTACGTAGACGACCCAGCGTGACGGCGTTGCCTGATCAGTGGCTCCGCCCGGCGCCTGTACCGTCCTTGCCCCGTGATTCATCAGCGCGGCACGTAGAGGAGGCGACCGCAGTTGTCGCATGGGACGAACGCGATACCCGGTCGGGCTCGAGAGAGCGTCGAGGGGGGAATCGTCACGCGACAAACGCCGCAGACATTTCCCTGCACGATTGACACCGCCCGGCCGGCCTTTTGCTGGCGGAGACGGCCATACAGCTCGACTGCTCCGGGTGGGATAGGCGCGAGTCGCTGGGCGCGCTGAGCTTGCGCCGTGGCACTGTCCGCGTCGGTGCGTTGCAGCTCCGCTTGCCAGGCCAGGACCTGGCGGTCCCGCTGCGATTTGGCCTCGGCCACGTCTCGATCCAGGTCCTGCAGCTTCCGCGCGGTCACTTCGACATCCTCCATCGCGGCCAGCAAGCTATCTTCCAGCTCTCGCTGGCGTGCGGCGTGGAGCTCGATCTCGTGCTGTGTGGTCTGCATCGCATGCACGTCGCGAATCTGGCCGCCATAGAGCCGCTGCTCTCGCCGCTGGACCTCCGACGCCTCGGCCGCACTCTCCCCTTCTAGCTGACGCTGGCGCAGCTGATGTTGCTTTAGCGAGGCGGCCACGGCGGCGCGTACCGCCAGCCGTTGGCGCAGGTCGCCGTCGTCGGCAATATGGCTGCGCAAATCGGCGGCCTGTCGCTGCAAGCGGTCCAGCTCGCTATCCACTTGCTGCAAGGCCGCTAAGTTGGCGATGACCGTCACGTGGCGCTCCCTCTCGGCAGTGACCGTCGAAGGGCTGCGCGGGAAGGCGCCCCGCTGCTCGGCTCCGGTCACCTTTGTGATTGTCGCGGAGGGCGCACGGTATTGCAATAGGCCAGGGATGGCTGGGCCTATCACCGGATCGGGCGCCGCGCTCGTACCCGTCCACCAATCGGTTTCGGCTGGGTAAGATGTTGGCGAGGTTTGTGCTAGCGCACGATGTGTAAGGAGCAATTGGAGGGATCAGTAGCGCTCGATGAGCCGGGATGTCGCTTTACCCGTCACCGTATCCCCACCCCTAACTCGCCTCACCCAAACCATTTTGCCGCTGTGCCTATTGCTGGTCGTCCTGGTCCTGCTGGGCGCGGCAACATCGTGGAGTCTCCTGGTGACCGTGCCGCTTTTGTGCCGCGTCGCGCGGCCGCACCTGCGTCGGGATGGCGTCACTGTGGGTGCAGCGTTGATCGTCGGCGGAAGCGCACTGAGCCTGCTGGCAACGACCAACCTAGGGATGTCGCTCACGACCCTGGGCGGCATCACCGGTGCATTTGCCGTCACCGCAACGCTCGCCTGGTGGTGGCGGTCGTCGCGCCGGCTCTCCTGGGGCCTGGGCGCCTTCGTCGTCGTGGCGTGTTGCCTGGTGCTTGTCGGGACCATCCAGGTTGACATCGACTTTGCCAAGCTCAACAGTTTGAGTATCGCCGTCTACGGGTGGTTCCGGCGGTGGCCACATTTGGACAATGTCGGCTTTAGTCAAAACGCCACGGCGGCGCTGATTGTCGCCGTGCTTCCTTTCGCAGTGGCCTTCGCCGTTCGGGCCGGCTCGCTGGCGCGACGCGGTCTCGCGGCGTCGGCGGTGCTCTGGCTGCTGTTCGCCGTGGTGATCACGCTGTCGCGTGGCGCCTACTTCGGCGTGTCGCTGGGGCTGGCGGCGATGATCTGGCTGGCGGGGGGCAAGACGCGCTGGCTCGCTCCGGCGCCACCACTCGCCACGGTAGGGCTACTCCTCCTGGGAGTGACGGGTTACGAGTTTACCCTGACCACGACCCCCACCGGGTGGAGCAGCGCCGATCGCCTGTACATCTGGCACGCGGCCTTGCGCATCCTGGCCGACTTCCCCATCACTGGGCCGGGTAGCGGCGCGTTTCCGCTGCTGTTTCCCTATTACACCTGGCCCAACGACGGCCGCTATATGCCGCATGCGCACAATTTTCTGCTGCAGACCTATCTGGACAGCGGTATTGCCGGGCTCATCGGCCTCGCGGTCATGGGCCTGACCTTCGTCGCCGGAATCCGCCATCTGCTGGGCAAGACATTGCCGGCGGAGTTGCGGATGCTGACGATCGCGGCTGCCGGCAGCGCCGTCGGTATATTCGCCCACGGCAGCGTCGACGCCTATTTCTGGGGTGACGCACGAACCTTCTACGTAGTCTTCGTGCCGCTGGCCGTATTTCTAGCCGTATGGCGGTTGAGCGGCCAGGGTCGCCTGTTTCCCGAGAACCTCCGCCTGCCGCCCTGGCGCTGGCAGTGGCCGCGTGGCCACGCGGTCGCGGCCGGTGCAACCCCGGGCGCGGCGGCACTCCTGGGGATCGGCGCGATGCTCGTCGCTCTGCTGGTAGGTCTAGGTGTGCCGCCATTGACCAGCCTGGCGTTGACGAACTCCGGTAATGTGCTGCGCAGCCACGGCGAGCTGTTACCGGCTGGAGCGCCGTTACAGGCATGGTTCTACCGCGCCGCTCAGTGGAGCTTCCAGCGCGCCGGCCTCATCGACATCAAGAACGGCATTGCCTGGCAAGACCTGGCCGACGTCTACCTCGACGAAGGAGATACCACTGACGCCTCACTCTGCCTCGAGTTGGCGAGCAAGGAGGGCGAACAGGACACGCTCATAGCCCGTGACACCAACCGACTGGATATGCTCGCCATCGCCAGGGCAGGTACGGGGACGCGAGTGACGCACTAGGCGAGGGGGCGATGAGGCGAGGGGGCGATGAGGCGACTGGGGATTGAGAAGCCGGAGGCGATGCGGGATCATCCCGCCCGTTCGACATGCCGAGGTTCCCCTCCCCGGTTCGCCCTTGCGCCTCATCGCCCCCTCGCCTCATCGCCCAGTCTGGCCGCCAGCCCGGCCATGGCCAGCATCGTGGCGATCTGCACCACCGTGCCGTGGACGTAGAGGTCGTCGAGGGAATTATGTACCGACAGCGTGATCAGCATGCCGAGGACGCCGGCGGCGATGGCACGCAAGACGGCGTCACGGGTGCGGTTGACACACGTCCACAGGTGGCGGAACGCCACGAAGAGGAAGATCAGGTACGTACCTAGCCCGACGATGCCGGTCTCGACCGCCTGGTTGAGGTAGTAATCGTGGGCGTGCGCCAGGCCCAGATCCCAGCCGGTCAGCGCGTACTGTGGATACACGGCGCCGTAGTTGCCCATGCCAACGCCGAGCAGCCAGTGATCCGTGAACATGTGCTCCCCGGCGATCCAGTAGGCCAGGCGCTGCGCCGCGGAAAAGGTCGCCGGCGTCGGGTGCAGCACGTCGACGTTGGCAATGGCCAGGGCGGTCGAGATGCGCACCGTCAACGAGGCAGGCAAGAGATGCACGGCATACAGCCAGGCGCCAATTATGACGCAGCCCACACCAAGACCAACCAGCGCGCGCGAGCGGCGCCCACCGCGGTCCAATAGCACCACGGCGGCGACGAACAGCGCCAGCCAGGCGCCACGGGAAAGCGAGGCCAACACGGCAGCGGCGATGGTCGTGGTCGCGAAAAACAGCCAGCGCCCCGCCGGCCGGCGCACGTTGGCGACCAACAGCGCCGCCGCGAGCGGGAGCGCCAGGTTGAGATAGCCGGCGAAGGGATTGGGCTGGTCGAAGGTCCCATAGGCGCGCATGAAGACACCGTGGATGAGGAAGCTGGGCGGCCCCTTGCGCAGCACGAACTGAGCGAGGCCGACCGCCGCTTCGACGGCAGCGCCGGCCACTAGCAGATAGGCCGCGAGGAGCAGCTCGCGGCGCGTGGTGAGCAGGTTGGTCGCCAGGACGTAGGCGAGCAGCAGCTCCACCCACTTGACCAGCTCCTTGAATCCCAGCACCAAGGAGCTCTGGCCAACCGGGGCGGCGATAATAGCCAGAAAGCTGAGCACGATGCCGGTGAGAAACAGCAGTAGGGGCGGCAGTAGGGGCATCGGCCCCAGCCGCTGCTGGCGATTCAGTAACACGCGCAGCAGCCAGCTCAAGAAGGTCAGGCCGAGTAGCAGCTCGGTGCTACTGGCGGGAAAGGGACCGAGACTGAACGAGCGAAGCGACTGAAAGGGAACCGAAGGGATCAGCAGCAAGAGGCCCGCCACCGGCCAGCGCAGGATGACGGCGACGACGAGCGCGCTGGCGATGGCGGCCACGCTGAGGAGCGGATTCTGCGTGGCAATGACGAGGGCAAGGATCGCCACCCCGGCACAAACGGCGAGCGGCGCCACCGGCAGGCGGCCCGAACCGGGAGAGACGGTGACGTGCGACATGCCTGCAGTATAGCCCCAGCTTGAGAGCATCGACGGAGCGTCGCCCCCGTTGGGAATCTTGCACCCATCTGGAGGTAATCTGGTATTTGGCGTCGTGTGCCGTCCACGCCACGGTTCCACCCGGCCACAGCCGGTAAGCTAGGAGCGGCTCCGAGCGGCGGGGCCATGGATGTGAGCCGATGGGAGGCAACCGTGACCTACGTCATTACCGAGACTTGTGTGGACCTGAAGGATGCCTCGTGCGTCGAGGTCTGCCCGGTGAACTGCATCTACAGCACCGACGAGGACCGCATCTATTTCATCAACGCCGACGAGTGCATCGACTGCGGCGCCTGCGAACCCGAGTGTCCCGTGACCGCCATCTTCAGCGAGGACGCGGTCCCCGAGAGCCAGGCCGAGTGGACCAAGATCAACGTGGTCTGGTTCGAGGACAAGGAAGGCACGCGCGAGCTGATCAACGCGCTGAAGCCGCCGGCGTGACCTCACCCCCGGCCCCTCCCCTACGACGGGAGGGGAGCTTCCTGTGATGATATGGCATGCTTGCTGCTCCGCGGGTCGTATGGTGGCTGCACCAATCGACAGAGCAATCAGCTAGCTGGCTGACCGATCCAAGCTCCCCTCCCTTCGTAGGGGAGGGGCCGGGGGTGAGGTTCCCTACGCGTAATGCGCCGTTCGCCGCGCTCCTGAGATGAAGCCCTCCAGGAAATCCTTGCCCATCAGGAAGCCGTCTTCGCGACCGACTGAGTCGTCCTCGTGCTCGATGGAGAGCGGACCGCCGTATTTGATGCTGCGCAGCCGTCCGATGAATGGTCCCCAGGCGATGCTGCCGGAGCCCGGAATGGTGTAGCGCCACCAGCCGCGACCGAGCCAGCCCACCAGTCGCCGTCGTCCCTCCAGAATCTCGCAGTCCTTGGCGTGGACGTAGAAGATGCGCGACGCGTAGCGGCTCACCCCGTCCAGGTAGTCGACGCCCTGCCAGATGAGGTGGGACGGGTCGTAGTTAAGGCCGAAGCTGGCGTTCGATACGGCCTCGAACATCGCGTCGAAGGTATCGAACCCCTGCAAGTTAGTGGCGAACCAGTTCTCCAGCGCAATCTTGACGCCCTTGGAGGCGGCGTACTCGACGATGGGTCCGTACACGTCCGGCACGTCTTCGCGAATCGTCTTCAGTTTGTCTTTGCCGGGCAGCGCCATACCGCCGCCGGCGCAGACGATGTCGATCCCCAGCGCCTGGGCGGCGTCGATGGTGGCCTTGAGGTAGTCGTTCGTCTGGCGGCGTTTCCCCAGTTCGGGCTCGAGCTGGTTGGCGTAGTTGGCGATGGCGGTGACGCGGGTGCCGGCAGCGGCGCATGCAGTTTTCAGCTCATCGACCGCCTTGCCTTGCAGGAGCGTTCGCACGTCGCAGTGCCGGCTGCCCGGACCGACGGCTACTTCCAGAGACCGGATCCCCTGCTGGCCGGCCCAACGGACCACGTCGACCAACGGCACCTGCCCAAACGGTGCGGTAAGGATTCCAACTTGCATTGCACGCTACTTTCTGTCTTCTATCTTGCCACGCGCTCCCAACGCTTGCCGGCGCAGGCGCGCTCCACGGCGTCGAGCACTTGCTGCACGCGCAACCCGTCGACAAAGTCGGGATGCACCTCGGCGCCGGCGGCGATGGCTTCCAGGAGGTCACGGACCTCGTGGGTGAAGGTGTGCTCCCAGCCGATGATGTGGCCGGGCGGCCACCAGGCGGCCATGTAGGGGTGGGCCCCGTCCGTGACCATCAGATTGCGAAAACCCTGTTCGGCGGCGGGCTGTTGCAGGTCCAGGAACTCCAGCTCGTTCAGTCGCTCCAGGTTGAAGCGGATGCTGCCCTTATTGCCGTTGATCTCGAAGGTGTTGGCGTTCCTGTTGCCGCCGGCGAAGCGCGACACCTCGAATGTCCCCATCGCGCCGTTGACAAAGCGCGCCACGAAGGCGGCGGCGTCCTCCACCGTCACCTGGCCCTTCTGGCTGCCGCCCGTAGCGCCCAGGCCGGCGTCGGACGCCTGGACCAATGGGCGCTCCTTGATGAAGGTCTCGGCCATGCCGGTGACCTCTTCGAAGTCTCCCACCAGATAACGAGCCAGGTCGATGATGTGGGCTCCCAGATCGCCCATGGGGCCGGAGCCGGCAGCGTTCTTGTCCAGTCGCCAGACCAGCGGAAAGTTGGGGTCCATGATCCAGTCCTGCAGATAGCGGGCGCGGAAATGGTAGATCTGGCCCACCCGTCCCTCGTCGATGAGCTGGCGGGCGTACTTGATTGCGGGGACGCGGCGGTAGTTGAAGGCCACCATGTGGCGCACCCCGGCTTTCTGGACGGCTTCGACCATCCGCTCTGCTTCCCCTACCGTGTTGGCCAGCGGCTTCTCGCAGAAGACGTGCTTGCCCGCCTGCGCCGCGGCGATGGCGATGTCGGCATGCGAATCGCCGGGGGTGACAATGTCGACAAGCTGGATGTCCGGGCTCTTGACCAGCGACTGCCAATCGGTGGCGGCGCGCTGCCAGCCGAGCTGCCGGGCCGCTTGCTCGACGCCCTGCCGGTCACGCCCGCAGATGGCTGTCATCACCGGCACGGCGCCAAGCTCCGGAAAGAAGTGCGCCACCTGACGATAGGCGTTGCTGTGAGACTTGCCCATGAACTTGTACCCGATGAGCGCGACGTTGACCTGCTGTGCCATGCTTAGCTCCTCTCAACTACCGCGTCCCAGCCCATCCTCCCCGTGCCCACCAATCGATAAGCGGGAGCGGGAACCCGGGCGGCCTATGCCGGCGCGACGGCAGGCTCCCGCCGATCCACCCGCACCGGGCGACCACTGGCTGCGGAGCGCCAGGCAGCTTCCGTTAGCTCGATCACGCGCAGTCCGCAGATCGGCGGCGTCTCGATGGGTCGATCGTAGACGATCGCTTCCACCCAGTTGCGATCGGGGTCGGAGCCGGCCGGCATCTCGTCGGGCGACACTTCGCGAGCGTTCTGGTCGCCAAACGCCGCCCAGAACAGCCGCCCCTGGCGAAGGAGGATGGTCGCCTTGCTGCCGGCGAAGGTGATGTCCTCCCACCAGACCGGGAAGTTGCCGATGATGGAGATGGTCCCCTGAGCGCCGTTGGTGAAGCGGACCGCCGCGGCCGTATTGATGTCCACCTCGGAGTCGAAGTTCTTGGAGTAGGCGCTCACCTCTTCGGCCTGGAGGCCGGTGACCCAGAGCAGGATGTCCAGCATGTGGCTGCCCGAGTCGTTGAGCTGGCCGCCACCGGACAGCGTCAGCGACTGCCTCCAGGAGCCCTTGGTCCCCGTGTACCAGTTCTGACCCAGAAAGGCGGTGACGTACTGTACGTCGCCCAGCTCGCCGCCGTCGATCTTCTGCTTCACGAAGCGGAAGGTCCGCTCGAAGTGGCGCTGATAGGAGATGGCAAACTTCTTGCCCGTCGCGGCGATCTTCTTCAGGAGCAGGTGGGCGTGATCGACGGTGCAGACCATCGGCTTCTCGGTAAGCACGTGCATGCCCGCGTCCAGGCTGTCCATCGCCTGCTGAAAATGGGTGGTGTGCGGGCTGTGCAACTGGACGCCGTCGATACCGACTTCCGACCGCAGCATCTCGCGGTGATCGGCAAAGCGGGGAAGCTCCGCCAGCTCGGGAAAGCGCGTCACGATTCGCTCGATGCTGGCCGGGGCCGGATCGCAGAGGGCCACAATCTTGGCTTCCGGCACGTTCGCCAGGCGCTGCACGTGCCAGTGGCTGATGCCGCCACAACCAATGAAGCCGATGCGCACCTGCTGCGTGGATGGTTCGGACAAGACGTCACTCCTTGCCTCGAGACGCCGCGGGCCAGGCCGGCCCACCACGTCTGCTCAAAACAGCGGCTAGTATACGTCCCGGTGGAGCGGCGCTCAAATGGGCCGGCGTCCACCGGCCCCCTATTCCAAACCGGGAATGGGATCAATCACCATGCGGCCGGCGCCAACATCGATGCTCTTCACCACGTCGGCGATGGCGGGTACCAGCACGTCTTTGCCGGCGTGCAACACCACGTAGATGTCGTTCGCCGGGCGCGGCAGTACGTCGCGCACCTCGCCGTAGAGCTCGCCTGAGGTCGTGAACACCTGGAGCCCGACGATCTGGTGGAAGTAGTACCGGCCTTCCGGCAGCGGCACGGCGTCGGCAGTGGCGATATAGAGCGGGCGTCCGCGCAGCTTGTCCGCGTCTTCGGGAGTGTCGACGCCGCCGAGCTTGAGGAGCGCCTCCCGCCGGTGCAGCCGGACGCGCTCCACGCGTATCGGGCGATGGTCGTCGCCTAGGTAGACGGGGCGCTCCGTCAGGCGATCGGGGAACTCGGTTTCCAACATCGCCCGAACCTCGCCCTTGATACCGAACGGGGCGACGACGCGGCCCACGTACAGCCAGGGCGGAGCCGGCATATCGTCAGACGATCTCCAGAATGGCGCGCTTGTGTTCCTTGGCGGCCGCGACCTTCAGCAAGGTGCGCATTGCCCGCGCCACGCGCCCATCCTTGCCGATGATCTTCCCCATGTCGTCCGCGGCCACGCGCAGCTCAAAGATCACCGACGCCTTTCCTTCAACTGTCGTCACGGAGACGTCGTCAGGGTGCTCGACCAGCCCACGAGCCATGTACTCGACCAGCTCCTGCATGGTGGATTCAACGTCGATCGGGCCTTCGTCGGTCCCGGGCCCATTGTCTTGACCTATCGGGCCGGCAGCTTGTGCTTCATCCCTATCCATCGGACCGTCAGCTTCGACTTGCGGCCGCGGTGGCAGTGGCGGTGGCGGGGCTTCCCTCGCCGTGCCACGGCACGTGTACCAAGCGGTGCTCGACGCCCGATTTTGCCAGCAGGCGGGCGACGGCTTCCGTCGGCTGCGCCCCTTTGTTCAGCCAATCCAGCGCGCGGTCGTTCTTGACGTTGACCGTGGCCGGATCGGTCAACGGGTTGTAATAGCCGATGATGTCCACACTACGCCCATCGCGCGGCGTCCGTGCGTCCGCGACGACGATTCGGTAAAACGGGCGCTTGTGCGCCCCCATGCGCGTCAGGCGAATCTTCAGCAACGTCCAGGTCCCTCACGTCAATACTGTCAAGAACAGAGTCGATCCACCGGCCGCGTCATGGTCGGATGTCTCTGCCTGCTTCCACCCTCACAATGCTCATTGAGTAGTATACGCTGAGAGACCTACGGATGCTACCGATCTAGCGGGCGATGCGCTGCAGCTCCACATCGGCGTCGACCATCATGCGGACCAGATCAGGAAAGCGGACCTTCGGCTCCCAGCCGAGCACCTGACGGGCTTTGCCGGCGTCGCCGACCAGGATGTCGACGTCGGCCGGGCGCAACAGGGCGGGGTCGATGGCGACGTAGTCGCGCCAGCTTGGTATGCCGGCGTGGGCGAAGGCGAGCTCGGCGAACTCGGCGACGCTGTGCGTCTCCCCGGTCGCCACGACATAGTCGTCCGGTTGCGGTTGTTGGAGCATGAGCCACATCGCCCGCACGTAATCGCCGGCGAACCCCCAGTCGCGGCGCGAGTCGAGGTTGCCGAGGCTGAGCGTGCGCTGCAGGCCGAGCTTGATCCTGGCCACCCCGTCGCTGATCTTGCGCGTAGAGAACTCCAGGCCGCGGCGCGGCGACTCGTGATTGAAGAGGATGCCCGAGCAGGCGAACAGGCCGTAGCTCTCGCGGTAGTTGACCACGATCCAGTGGCCATAGGCCTTGGCGACGCCGTAGGGGCTGCGCGGGTAGAAGGGGGTCCGCTCGGTCTGGGGGATTTCCTGGACCTTGCCGAACATCTCGCTGCTGGAGGCCTGGTAGAAGCGGATATGCCGGCCGACCTTGCGCAGCGCCTCCAGCATCTTGGTCACTCCTAGCGCCGTGTACTCGCCGGTCAGGACCGGCTGCCGGAACGACGTGGGCACGAACGACTGGGCGGCCAGGTTGTACACTTCGTCCGGCTCAGCGTCCTCTATCGCGTTCACCAGCGAGAGCTGATCCAGGAGGTCACCGTCAACCAGCTTGATGCGGTCGCGCAGATGCCGGATGCGCACGTCGTTCAGCACGCTGCTGCGGCGCACCAGGCCGAAGATGTCGTAGCCCTTCTCCAGCAGGAACTCCGCAAGATAGCTGCCGTCCTGGCCGGTAATCCCCGTGATCAGCGCTCGTGGCATAGCCGTCGCTCCTTCCTGTTCTGGACCTGGCTAAGACCCGTCCTGCTCGCCCCGCTGTCCGACGCGATGGGCGCAGCCTACCCGCGAATGAACTGAAAGTCAATAGGTGTGACAAATATAACTGACAGTAAAACGCCCGGCGAATTGGCGGTCCGGCTGGGCGGCCGGCTCCGCCGCGCGCGACTCGGCCGCCAGCCACCGCTCACGCTGAGGGACGTGGCCGGCGATCGGCTTTCCGTTGCCATGCTGAGCCGGTTGGAACGCGGCGACGTCTTGCCGTCGTTGGAATCATTGGTCTATCTGGCGGAGCGGCTCGGCGTCTCCCCCGCCGAGCTGCTCGATCCGGCGCAGGCCATCGAACGCGCCGACGCGGCGGCGAGCGAACGCGGCCAGGCATTGCTTGACCTCGAGCGCCCCGAGGCAGCGCTGGCAGCCTTCCAGGGAGACAAGGGTCCGGGCCCGTCGGGAGGGTCGGCTCGCTCGCTCGTTGCGCTGGGACGCCTCCGCGATGCCAAGTCTGTGCTCGATGCCATGCCTCCGAACAGCGCGTCCTATCACCACGCGGCTGGGGAGCTCGCGCTGGCCAGTAGGGATCTGCATGCCGCGCTCGAGCACTTTGGGCTGGCGCTGGCGCAGGTCACCGCCGCCCTGGAGCGCGCAGGCGCGCCGTGGGCTGCCGTCACACCGCGGCGTCAGATGGTCGAGCTGCTCTGGCGGCTGGCCCAGGTTCACGAGCAGCGGGGCGACCAGGAGACGGCGGTCGTCACCTATCGCCGTGCTCTGAACGAACTGGCCGGGCTGACCGATCTTACCGAGCTGACGACGCGCCTGCTCAATTCCCTGCCCGCTGGACCAATCGACACCGTCGCATCGCACGTCGCGGCGGCACTGGCCTCGCTAACTGCCTGTGCCCGGCTCGACACCGCCGTGCGCGTGGCGCTGAGCCGGATCGAAGCCATGTTGGGCAGGCGCCGCGAGGCGCTGGCCGTGCTGCAGCCGATCGTTGGCGCGCTCCGTTCAGCCGAGGAGCCGGCGATCGCTTCCGCGCTCAACGCTATCGCAGGCAGCGGCAGGGAGCCTCCTGCGCACGCTGATGATGATCCGGTCGCCGCGCTGGAGCGGCTTGCCCTGGGCTACCGAACGGCGGGGCAGCTCCACGAGGCCGAGCGGTCCTATCGCCAGGCGAGCCTTGCCGCCCTCACCGTCGGCGACAGCAAACGCGCAGCGCGCGCCATTCTACGGGCGGGCCTCATGTGGCTCCGGGCAGGGCAACGTGAACGGGCAATGGCCCTGCTTCAGGAGACAGATGCGCGGCTGTCGGAGATAGACGACGAGGACCCCTCTGTCCCGGAAGATAAAGGAATGTGCTAGACTTTCCGCTTGGGCTAGCGGCAGGATGCTCCTAGCTTGCGTCGCGCTGCTCGTCTCGGCACGAACGGCTTGGTGGACGCGAACGCGTGTTGGAAGGTCGAATTCGCGCCCGTAGCGGTCTTCCCGGCAGCGGTCGGGGCCGGGTCGGGTCGCCAAGCAGGTGCAGGAGCGACAGAGATGCATCCCCTCATTCAGATTATCCAGCAGAAGTACCTCAATCCCAAGGCGGAAAACCTGAGGCCCGGCGACACGGTCCGGGTCCACGTGAAGGTCATCGAGGGGAACCGCGAGCGCATCCAGCCGTTCGAAGGTGTGGTGATGCGCGTGCGCAAGGGCGGTCTGGAGACGGACTTCACGGTGCGACGGATCACGCACGGGGTTGGCGTCGAGCGTACGTTCTTGCTGCACTCTCCCCGACTGGACAAGATCGAGATTCTCCGTCACGGTGAGGTCCGGCGCGCGCAGCTGTACTACCTGCGCGATCGCGTTGGCAAGCGGGCGCGGGTTCGCGAGCTTCGCGCATCGCGAGCACGAGTCGTTGGCGGGACGCCGACGTCGGAGGAGGCTCAAGTCGACAGCGCCGCGCCAGCGGACGGGGCCGAGGAGGCTCCCGCGGAAGCCGTGGCCGTGGAGGGCGGCGAGGGCTAAGGCGTCTGTTTGGCGCGTGCCCGTATGGCGGCTACCAGCTCCTCCGGGCCGATGATCTCCGCCAGGGCGCCGAATCCCTGCGGAGCCTCCTCCCACAGCCAGCTTCGGAGGAGCCAGAAGCCGGGGAGCACTGTCGACTCGTAGCGGCTGTCATCTGAGACCGGAGTCAGTCGAAAGTGTCCGGAGGCGTCGCGCACGTAGAAGTCGGCCCGTTTCCGGCGGGGCCGCGCGTCGATGACCCAGTACTCGCGAACCCCGGCCTCCTCGTACTCGCGGAACTTGTCGCGGCGGTCGCACGAAACGCTGTCTTCCGAAATGGTCTCGAGGACGAGATCGGCCGGCCCATCAAGGTATTTGTCGCCAAGCCGGCTCAGGTGTTCAGTGGCGATAAACATCGCGTCCGGCTCGCGGCCGGACTCACCGGGGATGGCGCGCATGACGTAGGGGGCGCCAATCACCCTGCCCAAACCGCGGAGCTCAACGAAGCTGCGCAATAAGAACATGAGGAACTCGACGACGCGCTGGTGCAGCTCAGTTGCAGACATGAAGATGATTACCTCGCCGTTCACCCATTCGGTCAGGCCGCCCTCGTAGTCCCACGCCAGGTACTCCTCAAACGTCATTCGCAGGGGGCGATGGTCGAGCTGGCCGGCATTCGCGGTTACGATAGGAGCGCTCACTGGGACCTCCTTTGAGGCGAGCGTGGCATCGCGCCAGGGTGTCGGGCACAGTATACGGAATGTACGCATGGCCACAACCATGCCCGTCGGGGCAGGACAATCGAGCCATCCGATCCCCACGACTGACTTTGAGCAGCGCCTGTGGGCCGGCGGCGTGCGCTACGTGGCAGGGGTGGACGAGGTCGGCCGCGGGTCGGCGGTCTCGGCCGTGTTCGCGGCGGCGGTGATCTTGCCGGTCGGCTTTCGTGGCCTCCGCGATGCCCGGGATTCCAAGCTGCTGTCGCCCCGCGAGCGGGCGCGACTAGCCCTGGCGATTACTGACGAGGCAATTGGAGCGGCCCTCGGCGCGGCGTCGATCGCGGAGATCGAGCAATACAACGTGCGCGGCGCCACGGCGCTGGCGATGCTGCGCGCGCTGCGGCGAGTCGGCGTCTGGGAGCACGCGCTCATCGACGGCCTGCCGATGCGCGAGCTCCCCCCTGGCCGCTGTACCGCCATTGTCGACGGGGATGCCTTGTGCCTCTCCGTTGCCTGCGCCTCGATCGTCGCCAAGGAGGCGCGGGACGGGCTGCTGCGTCAGTTGGCAGCGCGCCATCCGGGCTATGGGTGGGAGCACAATGCCGGCTACCTGACGCTCGAACACCGCGAGGCGTTGCGATGCCTGGGCCCCACGCCTCAGCACCGGCCGCGCTTCCTGGCCTCCACGCAGACTGGCAGTTTTCGGTTTGGGCACGCGGCGTGCTATACTGCCCAACTGAAGAGATAGAAGAAACGGTGTTCTACCAAACACGCCCGGAGAGGCGGGAAGGACCAACGAGTGGCGGTCGATACCGAGCAGAAGCGCCAGTTGATCGAGCAGTATCGCATCAACGAGTACGACGTGGGCTCGCCCGACGTGCAGATCGCGATCTTGACGACGCGGATCAATCACCTGGTCGAGCACACCAAGGTACACAAGCACGACTACAGCACCGAACGCGGTTTGCTGCGGATGGTCGGGCGGCGTCGGCGGCTTCTGCGCTACATCAACCGTAAGAATCCGGAACGCTACCGGGAGCTCGTCACCCAACTCGGCCTGCGCGGCTAATCGGGGGAACACCACCCACCCGCAGGAGTTATGTCATTCATGATCCAACGATACGAGCTTGATCTCGCAGGTCGCACGCTTTCCATCGTGACCGGCAAGGTTGCCGGGCAAGCGAACGGCGCAGTCACGGCGCAATATGGCGAGACCATTGTGCTCGCTACCGCGGTTGCCTCCAAGGATCCTCGACCCGGCACCGACTTTTTCCCACTGACCGTCGATTACGAGGAGCGGCTCTACGCCGCCGGCAAGATCCCCGGCAGCCGCTACATGAAGCGGGAGGGCCGGCCGACCGACGAGGGCATCCTGACCTGCCGCCTGATCGACCGCCCGTTGCGTCCGCTCTTCCCGAAGGGCTTCCGCAACGATGTCCAGGTCGTGATCACCACGCTGTCCGCCGACGTCGAGAACCCGCCGGATATCCTGGGCATCGTGGCGGCGTCGGCAGCCGTCTCGATCTCGGACATCCCCTTCGCCGGACCCGTTGGCGCCGTGCGCATGGGCTATGTCAACGAGCAACTCGTCGTCAACCCGACGGAGCAACAGCTCGCGGAAAGCCGCCTCGACCTGACGGTCGCGGGCACCAAGCGGGCCGTGCTGATGGTCGAAGCCGGTGCCGATTCGGTGCCCGAAGCCTTGCTGCTGGACGCGATCAAGCTGGCCCACGCGCGCATCGTCGAGATCTGTGAGCTGCAGGAGCGCCTGGTCGCCACCGCCGGTAAGCCCAAGCGGGAATTCGCCCTCCACTCTATCGCCAAGGAGATCGAGACGGGCGTGGCCGCGGTGCTGCAGGAGCAGAAGTCGAAGCGTATCGCCTTCTCAGATAAGGACGACTACGCCTCGGCCATCAGCGCCTACAAGGCTGCCGCTGTCGCCGCCCTCCCCGAGGCCCTGCCCGCTGAGGTCTCCGAGGCGTTCGAAGGCGCGCTGAAGAAGACGGTGCGCGAGCAGATTCTGACCGACCGGGTGCGGACCGATGGCCGCGGTCCGGAGGAGATCCGCGAGATCACCTGCGAGGTAGGGCTGTTGCCGCGCACGCACGGTTCCGGCCTCTTCACGCGCGGGCAGACGCAGGCGCTGACCATCGCCACGCTCGGCTCCGGCGCCGACGAGCAGGTGCTGCGCACGCTCGGCCCCGAAGAGACCAAGCGCTACATCCACCAGTACAACATGCCCGGCTTCGCCAGCGGCGAGGTCAAGCGGGTCGGCAGCCCCGGACGCCGGGAGATCGGCCATGGGGCGCTGGCCGAGCGCGCGCTGCTGTCGGTCATTCCGCCGCAGGACAAGTTCCCCTACACCATCCGCGTTGTATCGGAGATCCTGTCGTCTAACGGCTCCACGTCCATGGCGTCGGTCTGCGGCAGCACGCTCGCGCTCATGGATGCCGGCGTGCCGATCACGGCGCCGGTGGCCGGCGTGGCGATGGGCCTCATCACCTCCGACGACAACAGTCGCCACGCCGTCCTCACCGACATCCTCGGCGTCGAAGACGCGCTCGGTGACATGGACTTCAAGGTCGCCGGTACGGCCGATGGCGTGACGGCACTGCAGATGGACCTCAAGGCACAGGGGTTGCCTTTCGATATCATGGAAGACGCCCTGGAGCAGGCTCGCAGGGCCCGCCTGTTCATCCTGGACAAGATGCTTGCCGCTATCCCCGCGCCACGGGAGGAGCTGTCGACCTACGCGCCGCGCATCTTCTCGCTGAAGATCAACCCGGAGAAGATCGGGACGGTGATCGGCCCGGGCGGCAAGATGGTCCGCCGGATCCAGGAGGAAACCGGCTCGACCATCGAGATCGAGGACGACGGCACCATCAACATCGCCACCAGCAACGGCGAGGCGGCGGATCGCGCGATGGCGATGATCCGCGGCCTGGTGGAGGAGGTCGAGGTTGGCAAGGAGTACGAGGGCGCCGTCAAGCGCATCATGGATATCGGCGCCTTCGTTGAGATCCTGCCCGGGAAAGAGGGCCTGGTACGGATCAATCAGCTGGCCAACCACTTCGTAGAACGCGTCGAGGACGTGGCGAAGATCGGTGACCGATTGCGCGTCAAGGTGATGGGCATCGACCCACAGGGCCGTATCAACCTGTCGCACAAAGTCACGCTGCCGGACTACGTCGAGCCCGAGGGCGGCGAGCGCAGCGGCCCCCCACGCGGTGATCGCGACGACCGGCCCCGTGGCCGCTTCGGCGGTCCCGCTGGGCGCGGCCCCGACAGCCGCCGCGCGCCCTACGGCGATCGGCCAGGCGGAGACCGACCGGGATACGGCGACCGTGGGGGTCCCGACGAGTATCGCGGGCCTGCGAGCGACCGCGGAGCGCCTCAGCAAGCGCCGGCCGGCTATCGCATGCCGAGCCGCCCGCCCCAGGATCGCCCGTTCGAGGGCCGGCGCGGCGGCGACTCCTATGGCGACCGGCGACGCGACGACGACGAGTGAACCTCTCCCCACTCTCCCTTCGTAGGGTAGGGGGAGAGGTTGACTGACTCGCTGGATGTCCTCCGAGCCATCGCCGCCATCCCAACGGCCCCGCTCCACGAGGCGGCAGTTGCTCGCCACATCGCGGCACACCTGAAGGCAGCCGGGCTCTCGATCCAGCCTGACCCGTATGGCAATCTCCTTGCGCGTATCCACCGCGGCGAGCATGCTCGCCCGCTGGCCCTGGTCGCGCACATGGATCATCCGGGTCTGGAGGTCACCGCGGCGGACGGCA
The DNA here is from genome assembly GCA_937967325.1 of uncultured Chloroflexota bacterium. Classification (GTDB taxonomy): domain Bacteria; phylum Chloroflexota; class UBA4733; order UBA4733; family UBA4733; genus UBA4733. The sequence goes on along the minus strand of CALBSQ010000111.1, from coordinate 15,191 downwards.
AGGCGCTGCATGCGGATGTGCTCGGAGGGCTGCGCCCCAGCACGCTGGCGCCGGGCGTCCCGCTGCGACTCCACCGCGACGACGGCGCGGCAGGCGGTAGCGTTCAGCGCTATCGTCCAGCGGACGGTGCTCGACGGGCATCCGTCGAGATTCTGGCCGAGGAAGAGTTTCCCAGCGGAGCGTTCGGCACGCTGGACCTACCCAGCTTCGTCCGCGATGGCGACCTGCTCCGGCTGCGTGCTGCCGACGACCTGGCGCAATGCGCCTGCCTCGTGTTGCTGGCGGAGCGGTTGGCCGTCGACGATTCGCCAATGGACGTCACGCTGGTCTTCACTCGAGCCGAAGAAATCGGTTTGGTCGGCGCGACGCTGGTCGCACAAGCTGGATTGCTCGCGCCCGACACGATCGTCGTGTCGCTGGAATGCAGTAAAGAACTGCCGGGCGCGGAGATCGGCGGCGGCCCGGTCATTCGCGTCGGTGATGCCGGACAGGCGTTTCACCCAAATGGCGAAGCGCTGCTGCTGGCGGCGCGCGATCGGCTCATCCAGGCGGCGCGACGGGATGGAATGGCAGCGCCGGCAATCCAGCGCCAACTGATGAGCGGCGGCCGCTGCGAAGCAGGGGCGTTCCAGGCGTTCGGCTACGTGACTGCCGGGATGGTCTTTCCTTTGGGGAACTACCACAATCTCGGCCCCGATGGGCAGGCCGCGCCGGAGTATATCCACACGCACGACTTCCTAGGCGGCATCGAACTGCTCGGTGCTGTCGTTGCCGAGGCGGCGTCACCGCCGCTGGATCGTCGGACCCGGCTCGAAGAAGGTGCGGTGCACTACGAACGACAGTTGGCGGATAGCGCACTGGCTTGGCGCTTGGGTGCGAACGCGGCGCCGGTGAGTAGAAGTCAGCAGTAGCCCAAACTGTCTACTCGCTCTTGACAGATGAGTGTCTGTCAGGCACAGTCTCCTCCACTTTCATTTGGATATGCGGAGACTGTTGACAGTGCCCACGACAGCGCTAACGACTGTGCAACCAGGCGCCCTCGTCCGGGCCAGAGGCCGCGATTGGGTCGTCTTGCCGTCTCAGGAAGCAGAAGTGGTGCGGTTGCGTCCGCTTACTGGCAGCGACGAGGACGCGGTTGGGCTGTTCGTCCCCCTGGAAGGGCGATTCCTTCAGCCCAGCGCGTTTCCACTTCCCAATCCCGAACAGGCAGGCGACGTCGCTGGCGGGCTGCTGTTGTCCGATGCTTCGCGCCTCCGTCTGCGGGATGGCGCGGCTCCGTTCCGGTCACTGGGACACATCGCCGTGACGCCTCGTCCCTATCAGTTCGTGCCATTGATCATGGCGCTGCGTCTCGATCCAGTCCGGCTGCTGATCGCCGACGACGTGGGCGTGGGCAAAACGATCGAAGCGGGCCTCATCGCTCGGGAGCTCCTGGATCGAGGCATCGCACGCCGGATGGCGGTTCTTTGCCCAGCGCACCTGTGCGACCAGTGGGAGAGCGAGCTGCGCGACAAGTTCGGAATCGCCGCCGCTGTGGTCCAGCCATCACGCATCGGACGGCTGGAGAGCGACATGCCCCGGCGTGACCAGAGCATCTACCAGTATTATCGCCATCTGGTCGTAAGCATCGACTTCATCAAGTCGGCTCGCAATCGCGGCTTTTTCCTGCAGAACGTGCCCGATCTGATCATCGTGGACGAAGCACACACGGCGGCGCGACCTCGCGGCGACCCGGGGCGAGGGGAGCAGCAGCGGTACGATCTCTTGCGCGAGCTGGCTTCGCGGCCGGCGTCGAATGGACGCCTGCGCCACCTGCTCCTGGTGACCGCTACGCCGCACAGCGGCATCGAGGAGAGCTTCCGCTCCTTGCTGGGTCTGCTGGATGCTCGATTTGACCTGAACGGCGCCTCGCCGGCGACGCTGGATCGCAAGGCGTTGCTGCCGCACGTGGTGCAGCGTCGGCGGGCCGACCTGGAGCACTGGTTGGGCGCCGAGACGCCTTTCCCCAGCCGTGACGCGCAGGAGCGAACCTATGTGCTCTCCGCGGCCTATGAGCGTCTGTTCCGGCAGGTGCTGGAATTCTGCCGGGAAGCGGTCGGCAGCGGCAGCGGCGTGCGCCGCCATCACCAGCGTGTCCGCCATTGGGCGGCTATCGCCATGCTGCGCTGCTTGCTCTCCAGTCCAGCGGCCGCTGTTGCCGTCCTGGGCGGGCGCGTGCGACGGGGCGAGGGGTCGGAGCAGGTCGAGCTCCCCGACGGCGGCGACGCGGACGCCGTCTACCGCCCCCAGGTGCTTGATCCGCTCGATGAGGAGAACGTCGGCGATTACACGCCGACGGCGCCGGTCGAGGATGCTGAGCCTCACCTGAATGCGTCGGAGCGGCGTCGCCTCACCAGCTTCCTGGGCCATGCCAACGATCTCGCCGGGCCCGAGAACGACGCCAAGTTGCAGGCTGCTGCCGGCGAGGTACGGGAGTTGCTGCGCGATGGTTTCCACCCCATCGTCTTCTGCCGCTTCATCGCCACGGCGAACTACTTGGAAACCTGGCTGCCGGGGCTGCTATCGGGAGTGGCGGGGCTGCAGGTGAGCGCGGTGACAGGGGAGCTCGGCGACGACGAGCGCCGCGAGAAGGTAGCCGAGCTGGCGCGGGAGCCGCGGCGGGTGCTGGTGGCGACCGACTGCCTGAGCGAGGGAATCAACCTACAAGAGCATTTCGACGCCGTCCTGCACTACGATCTCCCCTGGAACCCCAACCGGCTGGAGCAACGGGAAGGTCGCGTCGACCGCTTCGGCCAGCCACGCGACGTGGTGAAGACGATCATCCTCTCCGGCTCCAATAATGAAGTGGACCAGGTGGTGCTGGACGTGCTCGTTCGCAAGGCGCGCGCCATCCGCAACCAGCTCGGCGTGTCCGTCCCGGTCCCCGCGCAATCGGAGCAGGTGATGGAGGCAGTCGTCGAGAACGTGCTGTTGCGCGGCGGCGAAGGGGTGCAGCTTCGCTTGCAGCTGGATTCGCCTCAGGTGAGTCAGTTGCATCAGGCCTGGGACGTCGCCGCCGAACAGGAGCAGCGCCAGCGCGCCTACTTCCGCCAGGAAGGCATCCAGCCCGCTGAAGTCCAGAAGGAGCTGGAGGCGACCGACCCGGTACTGGGAAACGCCGCCGCGGTGCGCACCTTCCTGGCCGATGCGCTCCAGCGCTTCGACGGCGGGCTGCGACCGGTGAAGCCGGCCGGTGTGTATGAGCTGCAGCCGGGGACATTGGCCGGCCGGCTCTCGGCGACGGTGAAAGCGCACTTCCAGTGGCGCGTATGCTTCGAGCAGGTGTCCGGCGATTCCGCGCGCCACCTAGGCCGCGCCCATCCGTTGGTTGCCGCGGTCTGTGACGCCGTGCTGGGTCAGGCGTTGGACGTTTCCTCTACCCACGCCAGCGGTGGGGAGCGCGTGTTTGCCCGCTGCGGCGCCATCTACACCTCGGCCGTGGCCTTGCGGACGGCGGTTGCCTTGCTGCGGCTGCGCTATCTGCTGAAGGAGCAGGGCGAGACGTTCGCCGAGGAGGTCGTCCTGGCCGCTTTCCAGCGGCGCGACGGCAAGCTCCTGTGGCTGGATCCGCCGGAGGGCGCCGGCCGCGAGCTGCTCAGTCGGGCTAGGCCGGTCGCCAACATGGCGCGTGAAGAGCGTGCCGCCAACGTCGCCTGGGCGCTGGAATTCCTCCGTTCCCAGCCCGACTCCTTTGCGCCGGTCGTGGCGGCGCGGGTCCGACAACTGCAGGAGTCGCACGCTCGACTGCGCAGGCTGGTAAAGGCGTCACGGCTGGAGGTGGCGCCCCGCCTACCGCCCGACATCCTCGGCCTGTACGTGCTGGTTCCGAGTGGCGGCGCCAACGGCGCTCCGTCCAGCGGATCGTCCTCTCTCTCGGGGAGAAGTCAGGATGAGGTCTAGGCTATGGCGTACGTCAGCATCGACATCGAGGGTGGCTTCCTGCCCGCCGACCTCATCGACCGGATCGCGTCGGGTCAACAGGTCGAGGGACAGCAGCCGAAGGACTTCGGCCTCGGTCCCAATAGCAGAATCAGCGACGAGGTCCAGGGCGCCTTTTCCGATGTGCGCGCCTTTTGGGATGCCTTTGCGCGCCGTCGCGCCCACTCGAGGGAGAGCCTGACCAGCCTCACCCGCGAAGCATGGATGGTCCCGCTATTGGAGCGGCTCGGTTTCAGCCCCCAGTACCAGCGCGCCGCCGCGCTGATCGACGGCGACAGCTACCTCGTCTCCCATCGCGCCGGCTCCGGCGCGAATGCGCCGCCGATCCACATCGTGGCCATCGACCAGCGGCTCGACCAGCGCGCCGAGGGTGGCCGGCGTAGCCCGCACGCGCTGGTGCAGGAATACCTGAACCGGTCGGACGCCCTCTGGGGTCTCCTCACCAACGGCCAGACCATCCGGCTGCTGCGGCAGTCGGCGCGCATCTCGCGCCCCAGCTACCTCGAGTTCGATCTCCAGGCGATCGTGGAGGGCAACCAGTACAGCGAGTTTGTCCTGCTCTACCGGCTCTTGCACCAGACCCGCTTCCCAGCCGAAAGCGCGGGCGCCCACGACTGCTGGCTGGAGCGCTACTACCTGCAAGGGATCGCCGAAGGCGGCCGCGTGCGCGAGCACCTGCGCGACGGGGTGGAGGCGGCGCTCGACGAGCTGGGCGACGCCTTCCTCGCCCACCCGGACAGCAACGATTTGCGCCAGGCAATACGAAGTCGCACGCTGCCTGATCACGACTATTATCGCGAGCTGCTGCGGCTAATCTACCGGCTCCTCTTCCTCATGGTGATCGAGGAGCGCAGGCTTATATTCCACGAGCCTCACCCGCGCCAATCCATCTACTCCAGCTACTACAGCGTGGCGCGCTTACGGGAGCGGTGCGACCGGCCGTTCGCGGAGGATCACCATTCGGACCTCTGGCAAGGGCTGCTGCAAACCTTTGCGTTGTTCCGCGACGACGAATCGGCCCGGCAGCTGGGACTCTCGGCGCTGGATGGGGAGCTGTTCGGCCCCTTTGCTTGCCGGAACCTGGAAGCGGCCGGTTGCGAGAACGCCAGGTTGCTACGGGCAGTCTTTTGCCTCTCCACATTCGCCGATGGTCGCGTGCGGCGGCGCGTCAACTACGCCGGGCTCGACGTGGAGGAGCTCGGCTCGGTCTATGAGAGCCTGCTGGACTACCGGCCACACGTGGAAATAGAGGCCGAGCCGCGCTTCCAGCTCATTAAGAGCGGCGAGCGCAAGGAGACGGGCTCCTACTACACACCGCCGGAGCTGGTCCACGAGCTGATCGAGAGCGCGCTCGTGCCGGTCATCGAGGAGCGACTAGCCGCGGCCGCCACGCGGGAGGCCAAAGAGGCGGCGCTGCTGGCGCTGCGGGTGTGCGACCCGGCCTCGGGGTCGGGCCACTTCCTGCTGGCGGCGGCTCGCCGCATCGCCCGTGAGCTGGCCAAGGTGCGCATCGGCGAGCAGGAGCCGCCGCCGGACGCCTACCGCGCCGCCGTACGTGAGGTAATCCGCCAGTGCATCTACGCGGTGGACAAGAACCCGCTGGCCGTCGACCTCTGCAAGGTCGCGCTTTGGCTGGAGGGCCACAACGCCGGCTTGCCGCTAAGCTTCCTGGACGCCCACGTCAAGTGCGGCGACAGCCTGGTCGGCGTGTTCGACCTGGCCGTCCTGGATCAGGGCGTCCCCGACGGCGCCTACGCGGCCGTGGCCGGCGACGACAAAGCCGCCGCGGCCTACCTGCTCAAGCGCAATCGCGCCGAGCGCCTCACCGGCCAGACCAGCCTCGACTTCGGCCCGGCCATCACGAGCGTATCCAGCGACCTGGCCGCCCAGTTCGCCATGCTGGGCCTGCTGGAGGAGCGTACCGCCGACCAGGTGCGCGAGAAGCAGGCGCGCTACGAGGCGCTGCGTGGGCGGGCGGATTGGTGGACGGAGCGAGAAGCCTGCGATCTTTGGACCGCGGCGTTCTTCCTACCCAAGCGCAGCCAGGATGCCCGCGGTCAATTCCCCGTTCCCACGACGCTGACGGTGCGCGACCACCTGACGGGCCGGAGCCCGGCCCACGGGTTGCTCGTCGGCCAGACGGTGGCGCTCTCCGAGCAGCTCCCCTTCTTCCACTGGCCGCTAGAGTTCCCCGACGTGGTCGAGCGCGGCGGCTTCGACGTGGTGCTGGGCAACCCGCCCTTCCTCGGGGGGCTGAAGATCAGCGAAGCGTTCGGCGACCACTATCGCGGGTTCGTCAGCGCCCTCTTCCCGCCGGCCGGCATCGCGGACCTCTGTGCCTTCTTCGTCCGGCGGGCTTTCACGCTGCTCCGGACGGGCGGCAACCTCGGTTTGGTTGCCACCAACAGCATCGGCCAGGGCGACACGCGCGAGGCCGGGCTGGCGACGCTGGCGAAGGACAGCGGAGCGATCACGTTCGCCCGGCGCTTCATCAAATGGCCCGGCGTCGCCAACGTGGAGGTAAACCTTGTCGCGGTCCACAAGGGTTCCTGGGCCGGGCCGCTGCTACTGGACGGAGTGCCTGTCGCCGCTGTCTCTTCCCGGCTAGATGACGAGCCGGAGGCGGAGCCGAAATCACTTGCCCAGAACGCAGGCGTGGCCTTCATTGGCTCATACGTACGCGGCATCGGCTTCGTGCTCGAGACATCGGAGGCGCTGGAGTTGCTCATCCTCGACTTGCACAACGGCGACTGCCTCTTCCCCTACCTAAACGGGGAGGACGCGAACTCGCGTGCCGACCAATCGCCCAGCCGTTGGGTGATCAACTTCTTCGACTGGCCGCTAGAGCGAGCGGCACAATATCCGGACCTGCTTCGCATCGTGGAGGAGCGCGTCAAGCCGGAGCGGGGCACGGCTCGGCAGAGCGCAGAGGCGGAAAAATGGTGGCTGTTCGCCCGACTGCGCGGTGAGATGCATCACGCCATCGCCCCACTCCGCCGCGTGCTAGTGCGGAGCGAGGTCAGTGGAATGCACGCCATGACGTTCGTGCCGAATGGCTACGTCTACTCGCACATGCTCATCGTCTTTGCCTTCGACGACGACTATCATTTCGCCCTGCTCCAGTCCAACCCGCACGAGGCGTGGGTGTGGAAACACGCATCGAGCCTTGAATCCCGAAATCGCTACACGCCCAGCGACTGCTTCGACAACTTCCCGTTCCCACAGCAGCCCGACGCCGCCGACCGGGCCGTGGCTGAGCAGGTCGGGGCGGCGTATCACGAGCACCGGCGGCAGGTGATTCTGGCGCGCAATCTGGGTCTGAACTAAGACCTACAACTTGTTCCACAACCGCGATTGCCAGGACGCGGACATCGTCCGGCTGCGGGAGCTGCACGGGGCGATGGACCGCGCCATCCTGGCCTGCTACGGCTGGCCGGACCTGGAGGCGGGCCACGACTTCCACGCCAACGTGCGCGGGCAGCTGCGCTACACCGTCTCGCCAGGGGCCAGTCGCCTGATCTTGCGCCGGCTGCTCGACCTGAATCTGGCGCTCGCCGGCGAGGAGGCGGCGCAGCGGGAGGGCCGGCGTCCAGTTGAGCGAGTGGCAGTCACGCCACCTCCCGCCTCGCCAGTCACCCTGCTGCCGCCTGCGGCCGCTGAGCGTCCCGCAGCGGCCGCTTCGGCTGCCACTGGTCAGGCGGACGTGCCGACTGAGCCAGTTCCACCGCCCCGCTCCCGAGAGTCGGCGCGCGTCACCGGGCCGGATCGCTACCGTCAGGCGGCGGTGCTCGCCTGGTTGGCGGCGCGCGGGCAGGCCGATCAGAACTTTGGACGGGTGAAGCTGGTCAAGGAGCTCTACTTTATCCAGGAGCACCTGGGCCTGGACCTGAAACTTGACTTCATTCGGGAGGCGGCCGGGCCGCTGGATCCCAAGATCTACGAAGTGGAAGGCCTGGCCAGGAAATTCGGCTGGCTAGAGGTGAGCGGCGCTCGCGGCGACTGGGCACATTACCGCTCCGGCAAGACGACGACCGTCGCGGCAACGACCGCGCGCGAGGCGATGGCGGATCGACTTGCTGACGTGAACAGCCTGCTCGCCACCTTCCAATCCTTCAGCACGCTCAAGATGGAACAGTGGGCCACAGTCCATCAGGTCTGGCGGGAGCGCCGGGATGCGGAGCAGGCGCTCAACCGCGATGCTATCGCGTCGGCGGTGCTGGCCTGGAAGCCAAACCGGAACGGTTTTGATATCCGATCAGTCGGTGGCATCGTTGACGAGATGGTGAGGGCCGGATTCATCAGTACGAGCGAGTGATGCTCGCATCCACCGTACCGGCTCTTGCGCTCCGGTCCGTGGCGCTGCTGCGTCGTGTCAGGCGTTTGTTGCAAGAGTGGTACCGCATACGGTACTATGAGAGCGCGGGATGAGCCAGTTTGACAAGCTGGTCGTCAAGCTACGTGCCCGCCCGCCACAAGCGGAGTTTGAGGATGTTCGCAAGGTGCTGGAGCACCACGGCTGGCTACTCGCCCGCAATGAGAGCAGTCACGCCACCTTCGTCAAGGCCGGCGAGCGATTCGTTTTCACGGTCCCGAAGGTCAGCGGCCGGTGGGTCAAGCGCGTGTACATAGACAAGATGTGCGATCTCCTAGGATTGGATGGCTGACATGGCAGTCGCAGCCCGCAAGTCTCTCGAGGAATACCTGGCCCTTGAATATCCACTCAACGTATTCGCCGATCCCGATGGGGGCTACGTGGCCGCGTTTCCCGACCTTCCCGGCTGCCTCACCCAGGGAGATACCCTACAGGAGCTGGCAGGTATGGCTGACGACGCCCGCCGGCTTTGGATCGAGACCGCTTACGAGCACGGCATCGATATTCCCCTTCCTTCTTATCCTGAGGAGCACAGCGGCAAATTTAATGTCAGGGTGTCTCGCTCCTTACACCGCTCGCTGGTAGAAGCGGCGGAACGTCAGGACGTGAGTCTCAACGCGTACGTCGTTTCCCTGCTGGCGCGTGGCGATGCCCAGGCTCGGGTAGAGCACCGGCTCGAGGCCTTGGAAAAGCAGTTGGCCGCCATCAACGATCGGCTGCGCTTCCAGGTCACCGGCGTTCCGGCCGCACCGGCAGGAGTGAGGACTTTATCGGTCATTGCCCAGGGAGAGGTTGTGGCTGCCTGATGGCTGCCACTCCTCCGGAGCCCGGTACGTCAGAACGACAGGAAGTTCCACCCAGGGAATATGCGGCGTTCATCGACCAGATTGAGCTGCGTTCCATCTGGATACAGAACGCCGGCTTGGCCAACCACCACGGGCCTGAGATGCCAGACAAAGGCGTCTTCGATTTCAACAGCAGAGCGCGGTGGGAGCACGATCCCCTGGGGTTCCGCGCCCTGCACACCTACACAGTTACGCTGAAGTCCGCGGATGCCACGCTCGCCGAGCTTGAGGTCACCTTTGCCGTAGATTATGATTCCAAGGAGCCGATGACCGACGCCATCTTCGGCGTATTTGAGGCCGTGAATCTTCCAGTGAATACCTGGCCCTTCCTGCGCGAGTTTGTGGCTTCTACCCTGGGCCGGTTTGGCTGGGCGCCATTCACTATCCCTGCCTTCAAAGTCGGGGCACGACCGGCTCCCCGCCGTCGACGGGGCAAGCAAGGGGGAGACGCCCGCCCGGGTCGGCAGGCACAGGCGCTCGAACGGTCGTGACGACCGGCTCCGAGTCGTCTTCAATAGGGGGTCGCCGGATGGACATATTTGCTCTGCGAGACCGTGTGGTCGGCGAGTACCGCGACTACCTGGAAAGCTTCATCAACATCTACGATCCGGCCATCGAGCAGTTCGTGCGCCAGCGCCTGGAGGCCGGTGATCTCTGGCCGGACGCCGTCTTGCAGCTCAACCCGGCTTTCGTGGACGGTCCCACGCTGCGTGAGCTGGCAGGCGCGGGTGTCATTGCGCGGGAGACTGCCCGACTATTCGGGGAGGAGTTGCGCCTATACCAGCACCAGGCCGAGGCGCTGGAGGCGGCGCAGCGCGGCGAGCACTACGTCGTCAGCACGGGGACGGGCTCCGGCAAGAGTCTGACCTACCTCATCCCCATTGTCGACCGCGTCTTCCGCGATCAGCCGGGCCGCCACTCGGTGCGCGCCATCATCGTCTATCCGATGAATGCGCTGGTCAACAGCCAGTTCGAAGCGCTCACGCGGTTCCGCGAGCGCAACTGGCCCGACTGCCCGCTGCGCTTCGCCCGCTATACGGGCCAGGAGCGAGGCGAAGGGCGCAACCAAATCCTGCGCGACCCACCCCACGTGCTGCTCACCAACTATGTGATGCTCGAGTACATGCTCATCCGCCCGCAGGAGCGCACGCTCCTGCAACTGGCAACTCGGGAGTTGCGCTTCCTGGTGCTGGATGAGCTCCACGTCTATCGCGGTCGCCAGGGGGCGGACGTCGCCATGCTGATGCGCCGCGTCCGCCAACGAGCGGTGTCGGACTCGCTACAGTTCGTCGGGACTTCGGCCACTCTGGCCACGGAGGGGAGTCGTGACCAGCGCCGCCTCCGCATCGCCGAAACCGCGTCTGCGTTGTTCGGCGTGACGATCCCGCCCGCCAACGTGGTCGATGAGTCGTTGCGACGCATGACCACAGTACAAACGCCGAGCACGCGCGGGGAGGTGCGCGCTGCCGTTGAGGCGGCGCCACCGGACCATAGCGCAGGGCTGGTCACGGCTCACCCACTGGCTGCATGGGTTGAGGAGCGCTTCGGGCTGGACATCGAAGATGGTCGCTTGGTCCGCCGCGCGCCTGCTACCTTCGAGAAGGAGCTGGAGCACCTGCAGCGGGAGTCCGGCCTGGGCAAGGGTCTTTGCCGCGACCGCCTCAAGGCGATTCTGGCGGCGGGCAACGAGGCCCGTCGCCACTCCGGCGACCCGGTCTTTGCCTTTCGACTGCATCAATTTCTGGGCTCAGGAAGCAGTGTATTTGCCACCTTGGAGCATGCCGAGTCGCGCCACCTTACCATGGAAGGCCAGTTCGTCGCGCCGGGCAGCGATGAGGGCCCGAGCCGCCTGCTCTATCCACTGGCCTTCTGCCGCGAATGTGGGCAGGAATATTATGTCGTATCCCGAGAGCAGTCGGGCCTTGACCACCTCGACGGGAGCGGGGAGAATCTCGACAACGTCGTTCGGCAAAGGCTCACTCCGCGCTCTCCCGTGCTCGACGCGCCGGACGGTGAGACGGCTGGGCGAGCTGGATTCTTTGCGCTTGACCTCGACGGTATCTGGTCCGAGGAGGACACGCTACCGGAGTACTGGTCGGAAGAGCGCAAGAACGGGGCGCGCCTTCGCGCCGGTTATGCCGGGCACGTCCCGGTTCGTTACTGGGCACGGCCCGATGGGTCGCTACTCAGCGAGGAGACGCCGGGGGCTATCGCCGGCTGGTTCCAGCCGCGCCCGCTTCTGCTCTGCCTCCGCTGCCGTGCCGCCTACGATCTTCGTCAGCGCAGCGACTTCGCCAAACTGTCCACGCTCAGTCAGATCGGGCGATCCACCGCTACCACCACCACCGTCGGCAGCACGGCCATCGCCCTGGACGACGAGGGCGTGGAGCCTGCCGCGCAGAAGGTGCTGAGCTTTACCGACAATCGCCAGGACGCCTCGTTGCAGGCTGGCCATCTCAACGACTTCACGCAAGTCGCGCTCCTGCGCGGCGCGGTCAGACTGGCCATCGACCAGCGCGGCACCCTCACCTTCGCTGGCTTGGGCCAAGCGATCTTCGACGCCATGGCCCTGCGACCGAAGGAGTTCATGCGCGAGCCACGCGACAGCGGGCCTGGTTTCGACAAGGCAGTTGCCGCCATGCGCGACCTGTTGGAGTTCCGTGCCTACGAGGATCTGCGCCGCGCCTGGCGAGTCGCCCAGCCGAATCTGGAACAGTGCGGCCTCCTCAGGATCGACTACGACGGCCTGGCCAAACTAGCGGGAGACGGCGATCTTTGGGCAGGCGTTCCGGCTATCGGCGAGGTCGGGGCGGTTCGGCGCGAATCGGTGCTGGGTGTGCTGCTGGACCATCTGCGCTTTGCGCTAGCCATCGACACCCCCGCGCTGGCCGAAGAGGAGGCCAACAAGCTCAAGCAGCGGACGGCCGAGTGGCTGTGCGACCCGTGGGCGATGGATGAGCAGGAGCGGCCTCGGCTTTCCGGCGTCGCTTTGCTGCCCGGCGTCGCGGAGCCACCGCGCTGGAAGGGAGCCATCCTCCGGCTGGGCCCACTGTCGTCGGTGGGGCGCTATTTGCGCTCACCGCGTACCTGGAATCGCACGGTCCGGCTGGAGGATCCGGAGTTGGAGGCGCTCGTTGGGGCGATCGTCGCCGCGCTGCGTGGTCACATCCTGACAGTGTTGCAGCACGGGGGGGGAGATTTCGGAGTTCAGCTCAAGGCGGGGGCGCTGCGGTGGGTGGCCGGCGACGGCCGGCAGCCCGGACCCGATCCGGTACGTGCCCGTTCGCTCCATCTCCGGAAAACCGAAGTGCAAAGTAGCGACCCCAATCGGTACTTCACACGGCTCTATCAGACCGGCGCGCGACGACTGGCAGGCGTGGTTGGGCGAGAGCACACCGGACAGGTGGCCATGGATGTCCGGATGGAGCGTGAGGAGGATTTCCGCCAGGGCAAGATCAAGGCCCTGTTCTGCTCACCCACGATGGAGTTGGGCGTGGACATCGCCGACCTGTTTGCCGTCCACATGCGCAACGTCCCGCCAACCGCGGCCAACTACGCGCAGCGCAGCGGTCGTGCCGGGCGAGGCGGCCGGGCGGCGCTGGTGTTGACCTTCTGCAGCCAGGGCAACGCTCACGATGAGTATTTCTTCCGGCGCAAGGAGCGGATGATCGCCGGCGCTGTAGCGCCCGCCCGATTCGACCTTAGTAACCGCGAGTTGATCCAGGGGCACCTGCACTCCGTATGGCTGTCCTTGCTGGGGCTAGACCTCGGCCGGTCGATGGCGGAGCTGCTCGATCTGGATGATCCGGCCTTCCCCATCCAGGCGGATAAGGCTGCCCAACTCAACCTTTCCGACGACCGGCAACGCGCGATTAGGGAGGCCTTCCGCATCGTTGCTAACGACGGTGCATCTCTCGCCGGGGCTACCTGGCTCACCGACGAGTGGATCGCCGACACCGTTCGTCAAGCGCCCGCACGTCTCGAGTCCGCCCTGAGGACCTGGCGTGACCTGTATCGCGCAGCCTTGACCCAGCGCGATGCCGCGCGGCGCGTGATCGACCGGCCCCGTGCGCCGTCCGCCGACAGGAAGCGGGCGGAACAGCAGGAACAAGAGGCGAAACGGGAGATCACGCTGCTGCTCAACGAGGGTGAGATTACGGAATCGGACTTCTACCCGTACCGCTATCTTGCCAGCGAGGGGTTCCTGCCCGGCTATAACTTTCCGCGGCTCCCGCTTCGGGTCCTGGTCGCGGCGGGGAAGCAGGCCCAATCGATCGAGCGTCCGCGATTCCTCGGCCTCACCGAATTTGGGCCGCAGAATATCATCTACCACGAGGGCCGCAAGCATCGCGTGGCCTCGTGCATCCTCCCAGTCGGCGGGATCGAGGACCGGCTGATCCGGGCAAGGATCTGTAACAACTGTGGCTGCATCTATCCGGGGGACGCGGCCGCGCGCGACCTTTGCGATCACTGCCGGAGCACGCTAGACGCCGCCACATCGGAGTACCCGCAGCACTTGTTCGACCAGCCATCGGTGCGTGCCGTCCGCACGACGCGGATCACCTCCGATGAGGAGGACCGATCGCGGAGGGGTTACGTTGTCACTACCCACGTTCGCTTTTCCGATTCCCAGAACGTGCAGCGGGCGGAGGTACGAGCGGGGGAGCGGCAGCTTTTGGAAGCCACTTATGCGCCTCAGACCGAGCTTTGGCGCATCAACCATGGATGGCGCGGTGAGGGCCAGGCGGCCGGCTTCGTTCTGGAGCGCGAGTCCGGTCGCTGGGGCAAGAGCAATGATGATCCAGACGACGGCGAGCGCGATCCAGCGGCCAAGCAGCCCCTGACCGGCGTGAAGCCGTACGTGACCGATCGACGCAACGTACTGCTGCTTCGGCCACCAGCCCAGGCCGCCCAAGATCAGGCGTTCATGGTCACACTTGCCTACGCCTTGCAACGGGCGATTCAGTTTGTCTATCAGGTCGAGGAGCAGGAAGTGGCAGTGGAGCTGATCGGGAAAGCCGAGCATCAGCGACTGCTGCTCTGGGAGGCAGCCGAAGGCGGCACCGGTGTGTGGGAGCGACTCTTCAATGACCCCGACTCGGTCCGCGTTATTGCCGAAGAGGCGCTGCGACTCTGCCATTTCGATGCGAATACTGGTGACTCCGATCCCGCTTGGGAGCACCGATGCGCCGCGGCGTGCTACGACTGTCTCCTGAGTTATAGCAACCAGCGCCTACACCGGTATCTCGACCGGCGCCTGATAAAGGACTACCTTTTGGCCCTGAAGGCAGCCGTATTGATGCCGGTCACCGCTGGCCGCGACTACGATGCACACTACAGTTGGCTATTGGAGCGTACTGATCCAGCGTCCGATCTGGAGCGCGAGTTATTGGACTACCTACATGCCCGCCGACTGCGGCTTCCGGACCTGGCCCAGCACCAGCCGGCGCCGGATGTGGCGGTCCAACCCGATTTCTTCTACCAGCGCGACGGCTTGCCGGGCGCCTGCGTGTTCGTGGACGGGCCTCACCACGAGGGCAATCAGCAGCGGGAACGTGACCGGAGCGCTCGCGAAGCTCTCGAGGATCGCGGGTTTCGCGTCGTGGTGGTGCGGTACGACCGGACAATGGATGAGCAAGTCGCCGCTTACCCAGACCTGTTCGGTACGTCCTGAAGCGCTAGCGGCTCCCTCGCCTTCCATGCCGATGACCAGCATGTCCGTCTGGTTGTTGCGGTGCGCGGGGATGTCCTCAACTCCATCAAACACCAGCAAGTTGGCGTTGAGGTCTTCGCCCTGGTAGGACCACATCGGACTATCCCGAAGCTCCGATCGCGCCAGACCAGCCAGATCGATGACCGGATCGGCATCCTTGTCTTGATGCGCCATCAGAGACCCAGGAGAGGCCCCATCCCGAAGATGTAGCCGGGGTTGTCGGCCGCCTGCTTGATCGCCAGGAGCACACCGGGCATGAAGGAGCCGCGATTCATCGAATCAT
>CALBSQ010000110.1 GCA_937967325.1 uncultured Chloroflexota bacterium | reverse complement strand
CCTACGTCCGCCCGACGCGCAACCTGGACGGACTGGAGCCATCCTCCGTGCGCAAGAAGATGCGAGACAAGGCCTTCGCCCGGGCCGTCAATCGTGACGACATCACCCAGGGCGCCCAAGAGCTCGGCGTCGACCTCGACGAGCACATCCGCACCGTCGCCGCCGCCATGCAGGGCATCGCCCCTGCGCTCGGATTCGCCGCGAGCCTGTAATCTGGACGACCCGCATAGGGGCAGGGTGCTGGCGCCGAGGGGCGGCGACTGCGCACCCAGAGGGTACCCGCCGCCAGAGTACGCGACTGCCGTCGGGACAATCTGCAAGGCCGGCGCCGGACAACGTAGCCGAAGTTCCTCCTGGAGCCGATCGTCGCACCGCAGTGCCGGACTCTGGCGGCGGGTACCCTCTGGGTGCGCAGTCGCCGCCCCGGCACAGCCTTCACCGATATCTTACCTGTCACCCGTAACGCAATACCCCAGCCCTAATCCCCAACCCCCGCCCGGTGGCATACTGAATGCATGCCCTGAGCAACACTGGGCGAGCCTATCTCTAGGGATCCTTGAGGGGACGGGGCCACGGGAGATGCGGCATGGCGGTATCCGTGCGAACGCCGCCAACGGGCGATGCCGATCGAGCGTCCGCCGTGGAAGCCCGAACGCAGGCCATCGGGCGAGACCTCATCGCGGCCATCCAGCGTCAGCCGGAACGTCCGATGGACTGGCTGCAAGACCGGTTTCTGGTCGCTATCGCCGAGGATGAAACGCTGCGTACGTCGCTGCTGCGCTTCATCGATGTCCTTGCCGCCCTGGATTTTGACCGCGGCGGCGAGCTCACCGCGCGACTTGCTCGTGAGTACTTGCAACGTCCGCTGTCGCGACTGCCCGCGCCGTTCCGCTTGATCGCCGAGATGGCACGATCGGCTCCCGCGCCGGCACGGCTCATCCGCCTTGCCGCGGTGAGGGCGACGACGGCCATCGCCGATCGCTTCATCGTCGAGCCAGGCGAGAGGTCAATGGCCGGCGGCGCCACCCGGGCGCTGCGGGTCTTGCGACGGGAAGGACGCGTGCCGAGCTTCGATGTGCTCGGGGAGCACGTCGCCGGCGACGATGAAGCAGCCGCTTACCTTCAGCGTTACCTCGACCTTATCGCCGAGCTGGGCGGCCAGCCGGAGGCGGGCTCTTGCACCGCGGGCGGCGTGCGCAGCCTCCAGGTGTCGGTGAAGCTCTCCGCGTTAGCGCCGATCTTCGACCCGGTCGACCCCGAAGGCACGCTGAATCGTGTGCGGGGACCGCTGGAGCGGATCGTGGAGGCCGCGGCCAGCGCGGGCGTGGCGGTGACTATCGACGTGGAGGAGTATCGCCTGCGCGATCTCACCTGGCACATCGTCCGCTCCGTGTTCGGCGCGACGGGACGCTTCCATGACTGGCCGGACGTTGGCGTCGTCCTGCAGGCCTATCTTGCCGATGCCCCTGGGCAGCTCCAGGCGATGCGTGCCTTCGCTGCCGAACGCACCTCGCCCGTTCAGGTGCGGCTTGTCAAGGGCGCCTATTGGGACTATGAGCACATCATCGCGGAGGCCGATGGGTGGCCCTCGCCGGTGCTGGCGGTGAAAGCAGCCACCGACGTGCAATTCGAGCGTCTGACCTGGCAGCTAGCCGAGGCGTATCCGCGAATCCGCCTGGCCGTGGGCAGCCACAACGTCCGCTCCCATGCCTCTTCCGAGGCGGTAAGAGAGGCGCTAGGACTGCCGGAGGGCGCCATCGAGCACCAGACGCTGTTCGGCATGGCTCCAAGGGTGAGCCGGGCGCTCCGAGGGACGGGCTGGGTGGCGCGCGACTACGTGCCGGTGGGTGATCTTCTGGCGGGTATGGGCTATCTGGTCCGCCGCATCCTGGAGAACTCCTCCCAGACCGGATTCCTGCTGCAGAGTCGCGGCGGCGCTCCATTGCACGAGCTCCTGCGCAATCCGGCTACCCTGCTGGGCACGGAGCCGGTCGCGGCCGGCGCGGCTGCCCACACGACCGCGGAGCGGGAGTTTCGGAATAGCCCGCCGGTGCGATTGTTCCTCTCCGAGGAGCGCGACCGCTTCGCGAGCGCGGTCGCCCAGGCGGAGCAGAGCCAGGGACGGCACTTTGCGCTCGACCTACCGCCGACGAGCGGCCCTCGCCCGATGCTGCGGCCGCTCAACCCCTCGTCGCCCGATCCGGCTCGGCCGGCGGTCGAGGTGGAGGCGGCCACGATGGGCGACGTAGGGCCGGTTCTCGCCAGGCTCCGCGACGGAGCCGAGAGCTGGGGCAGGCGACCGCTGGCGGAGCGAGCCGGCATCCTGCGACGAGCCGGCGACCTGCTGCTGAGCCGGCGGGACCAGCTCGCCGCGGCCATTGTGATAGAAGGCGGCAAGAACTGGGCCAACGCCCTGGGCGATGTCGACGAAGCCGTGGACTACCTGCGGTATTACCCCTGGCTGGCCGGGCGAATGTCTCGCCGGCTGGAGACCGACTCTGTGCCCCGAGGGATCGTGGCGGTGATCCCGCCCTGGAACTTTCCGCTGGCAATCCCCTGCGGCATGACCACCGCCGCGCTAATCACCGGCAATGCGGTCGTGCTGAAGCCTGCTGAGCAGACGCCGGGCATTACCGCGCGATTGGTCCAGCTCTTACGCGAGGCCGGCGTACCCAGGGATGTCATCGTCCACTTGCCCGGCGACGGCGAAACCATCGGCGGCGCGCTGGTGAGCAGCCCACTGGTCGACATGGTCGCCTTCACCGGCTCGCGCGACGTTGGCGCCTGGATCGCCGAGACGGCGGCCGGTACCATCACCGCGCGCGGCCGCCTCAAGCACGTCCTGGCCGAGATGGGCGGCAAGAACGCCATCGCCGTCTTTCCCGACGCGGACCTGGACGAGGCGGTCGAAGGCATCCTGCAGTCGGCCTTCGGGCACGCCAACCAAAAATGCTCCGCCGTGTCGCGCGTCTTTGCCCATCGGGACATCTACGCCCGTCTGCGCCGGCGCCTCGTCGAGGGGGCACGTAGCCTGCCCGTTGGCGCCGCGACCGACGCCGGCACGTTCATCAACCCGCTCATCGATGCCGCCGCCATGGCGCGTGTTCGGGAGCTGGCCGGCGTCGCCAGGCAGGAGGGACGGGTCGTGCTGGACCGCCTCGACCGGACGCCGCCGTACCCCGGCTACGGCCTTGGTCCCCTGATCGTCGAGCTATCCCCAACCAGGCTTCGCGACGCGCGGACTGCCCAGGATGAGATCTTCGGTCCGGTGCTGGTGCTGGCTCCCTTCCGGAGCGAGCAGGAGGCGCTCGCGCTGATCAACGACACCGTCTACGGGCTGACCGCCGGCATCTTCAGTCGCAGCCCGGCGACGATACGGCGCATGGCGGCAGGCATCCGCGCCGGCAACATCTACGTCAACCGCGAGATCACCGGCGCTCGCGTGGGCGTGGAGCCTTTCGGCGGCATGGGGATGTCCGGCGCCGGGCCCAAGGCCGGCGGTGAGGACTACCTCTACGCCTTCGTGAGCCAGCGCGCCTCCGCCCCCAGGGAAGGCGGCGCAGCCTCGCCGGCGCTCCCAGCCAACGAATCCACCGTCGCCGGCCGCGATGCTGGTGTGGCCTGGCCCACGGTGACAGCGTGGTCCGACCCGGCCAACCGGCGAGCGAAGGCGCTCGCAGCGGCGGACCGTCTCCTGACCACCGGCGACGCGGGGCCGGCTCCGGCAAGCCTCAACGGGGTTCTGTCCGCCCTATCCCGCCAGGTGGCAGAGATACGTGAGGCGCAGCCCACCAATCCAATCCCCGGGCAGCAAACCAGCATCGACTGGTCGTTGCCGCGGGGGATCGGCGGTGTCGTCCTGGACGAGCGCGCCTCGCCCGAGACCCTGGCGTACCTCGTAGGGGCGGCGCTCCTGGCCGGCAACGGTATCGTCGTTGCTACGGCCCCGGTGTTGCACGGCGCCGCGCGCGCCCTCGTGCAGGCATTGCGACGTTCCGGCGTGCCGGCGCAATGTCTTGCCCTGCTGGAAGGTACCGACATTCCCGATACCGTGCCACCTGGCCGCTTCGACTTCATCGCGGCGGACGTGGCGCTGCCGCGCGCTCGCCGCCTGGCCGCGTCGCTGGCGCGGCGCTATCCGGGACAGCGGAATATGCCCGCCTTCCTCAGTGAGGCCGATGGGCCCGGCCTGGATGAGCCTGGTTTCCTCCGACGCTTCGCCTTGCCTCGCACCATCGCCATCCGAACCCTCCGGCACGGCGCGGACTTGGCGCTGTAGGCGCCACGTCGTTCGCGCAGGGCGCCGCCATAGATAGCCACCCTCAGGATCGATTCACCGAACGAGTTCGGTCCTGACTCAAGCGTGATGTTCAAGTGGAGTAGGAGAGACGTTAGACTATCGGACCGCTAGGGCATGCCGTACTGCCAAACCTCCCAAGCGCCGACACCCGGATCCTGGAACATCGCGGCCTCCGGACCACTCCCTTCGCATGGCCTGAGCGGGATGGCGATCCGCGCCCCGTCCTCGAACTCGACACCAATCTCCTTGCCGGCCGTGACGGTGACGGAGCAGACCTGCTTGGCGATGCGGTCGCACAGCAGATCGCGATAGCCGGGCGAGCCGCCCGCGTGGCGGACGCCGCCGACCTCCACCAGCGGATAGCGGTAGATAGTCAGCGTGGGACCGTCGAAGTGGAGTTGCAGGTAGTCCTGGACGAACTCCACCGAACTCAACTGCTCCCCGACGACCACGTCGAGGGCATGCCCCGTGCCCATACTATCCTCCTCTGCTCCTCGACTTGCTATCTCGCGCCGGCGACAACTCGAGGTGGGCCAACGGGTCACCCCGTGCGACGGTGCGACCCGTGTATGGATGGACCGTCTGTCCGTTAGCGTTCATGTAGACGACGTAGCCGTTTGGATAGCGGGGGATCGCTGCCATGACCCGTACGCCCGTAACCTTGGGGCTCAGTCCGAGGCCCCCGTGCCCACCAGTATACTGGAAGCCGAGCCCGTTCGCCGTCGGGGTCGGCCCCCCGGCCCCCTCCGGAACGGCGATGACGTCCCCGCCGGGACTCACGATGAACGCGGGCGGCTCTCCTCCCGAGCCAGCAGCGCTGCCGCCGGACACGGGAGGAATCGCATCGGCCGTCCGGCCGGTGCGGGAGGCGGCCGGACGGCAACCGCCGGCCCGGCCGCACTCTTCGGCATCGTCACCCCGACGAAGATGCGCGCAGCGACGACATCCCGTCCCTCGGTACACGCGGCCCAGCCCCCGTCCCCGTACCGCGCCCCCGGCGCCCGGATGCTGGCGCCATTGTAGTCCTCGTTGGGAAAACTGAGGGAAGCGGGGAGCCGCTCGGCGCAGTTCCCGTCCAGCTCGTCCCCCCTGCCGCGGCGGGTTGGCCAGGGCGACCATCGTCAGCGAGTTGGTCTCCCCCGCGATGTCCGCCTCGTTGCCGGTGGGGCAGGAGTTGTCGCTGGCCGGCACCGCCCCCGGGTCCTCCAGGGCTGCCACGTCGCCCTGCCCGTCGAACAAGTAGTAGTACGGCTGGCCGCCGAGGTGACGTTGGCCGAACTGGGGCCGCCCAACGCACTCCGCATCCCGGTTGGCTGGGCCAACCG
>CALBSQ010000109.1 GCA_937967325.1 uncultured Chloroflexota bacterium | reverse complement strand
CAAGACCCAGGTCGCCGGCGGTACGCCGCCGGACTTCAACTGCACCCAGAGCTACCCGGCGACCACCTGGGGCGTCACGGGCGTGGTGCAGGCGCTGGACGGCTACGTCGCCAAGTCCCAGTACGTCAAGCCCGCCGACATCTGGAAGTACAAGTGGGACGAGATCGTCTGGAAGGGCAAGGCCTATGCCGTGCCCTTCGGGAACACGGCTTGGGTGCTCTGGGGCAACGACGACCTCTACCAGCGCGCCGGGCTGGATACACAGAAGCTGCCCGCCACCTGGAGTGACCTGGAAGCCGCCGTCGGCAAGACCGCTGTCGTGGGGGGCGACAAGCAGCTCCAGCAGCTTGGCTTCGATCCCTTCGGAGGGTCCGGCGGGCGTAACCAGTGGCTCGTCCCCTTCTGGCAGATAGGCGGCAACTTCACCAGCAGCGATGGGACCAAGGTGGACATCGCCAACGACAAGGGCGTCACCTCGCTGGAGTGGACGGCGAAGCTATACGACTTGCAGGGTGGCTACGATGCGGTCGCCAAGTTCACCAAGGACGCCGGCAAGGGGAACGGGGTCCAGCTCTTCGTGGATAGCCACGCCGCCAGCGCCTATGCCACCACGGCGACCAAGTCGCAATATAACCTGGCGAGCATCTCGCAACTGAAATACTCGGTGGTCAAGTATCCCCTGCCGCCGAACGGGCAGGACGCCACCTACGCGGGCGGCTACGGCATTTGCATCGGGAACGGCGCCAAGAACCCGGACGGCGCTTTCGCCTTAATGGACTACCTCTTCAAGCCCGATGTCCAGCTCAAGTGGAACACAGCCCAACTGCGCATCCCGTCCAGCATCTCCGTGGCGAATCAATTAGCGAGCACGCAGAACGATCCGCTGGTGAAACTGTCGGTTGAGAGCATGGCGAACGGGCGCTTCGTGCCGAGTGTGCCGGGCAGCGAACAATTGCTGCCGATCTATGGCGATGCCATCCTGTCGGTGCTGCAGAAGAAGCTGACGGCGCAGGCTGCCCTGACGGACGCCCAGAATCGTTGCCAAATGGAGCTGGACAAGTACCTCAAGTAGGCACGCATCGTCGGGGAACGGGCGGTTGCGTTGACGCGACGTACGAGGGGACGTACACTACGCCGCGTTGGCGCGGCCAGGAGGACGGCATGTGCGGGCTGGCAGGTCTGTTGTACAAGCAGGAGCGTGGCGAAGGCGCCCTGGGCGCGCCGATCCTGACCATGCTCGATGTCCTTGGCTCGCGGGGCGTCGACGGGACGGGCGTCGCCTTGTACGGGCCGGCCAGTCGCGACCGGATGGTCGCCCGGGTCCGTCTCGGCGGATCGGACGATCGGCGCGCTCAGGCTGACCGCGTGGTCCAGCGCGCCGCCGCCATCGGACGGGTCGCGTCGGCGGACGTGCAGGACGATTACTTGCGACTAGAGATGAGCTCGAATCGCGACGCGGCCGAGTTGGCGGCGGCAATCGAAGGGCCCGACCTGGGCGTGCTGGTCTTCAGCCTCGGCCAGCGGATGGAGATCGTGAAGCAGGTCGGACCGGCCCGAATGCTGCGCGAGCGGTACGGACTCGACTGCTTCCGCGGCACGCACGGGATTGGCCACACCCGACTGGCCACGGAGAGCCGCGTCGACGTCGCCCACTGCCATCCCTTCTGGGCGCGGCCGTTCCCGGACATCGCGGTCGTGCATAACGGCCAGCTCACCAACTACCACAAGATGCGTCGCCGCTTCGAGATGCGCGGTGTCCGCTTCTATACCGAGAACGATTCCGAGTTTATTGCGATCTACCTCGCCCACAAACTCGCCGCCGGTGTCTCGCTGGAAGATGCTATGAAGGACTCGCTGGAGGAGCTCGACGGCACATTCACTTACCTCGTCAGCACGCCGGAGGGGATCGGCCTGGCGCGCGACGCCTTCGCGACCAAGCCCATGGTCATCGCCGAGACCGACCAATGGGTCGCGCTCGCTTCCGAAGAAGTGGCGCTACGCCGAGCGATTCGGGAGCCCTTCGACACCGAGGAGCCCAGCGCGCGGACGATCCGGGTCTGGCGCCACCCCGGCGTCGCGGCGGCGCTCACTCCGGTCGGCGCTGGCGTCTAGGGCCTGAAATGTACTGCCGATTATTCAGCGGAGAAACAAGCTGGCAAGGCTCCATTCAATCGGCGGCGTTCAGAACCAGTTCCAGGCCGGAGGCGGTGCATTGACCACGCGCGACTGCGCGGGCCTGACCACTCGCGAGATCAACGTGATCGTGCGCGAGCTGGCGGCGACGGGTGAGACCGAGCTCTGTTTGCGCAATCCGGAGGCCCGCCATAATCTCCTCGTCGGGCTCTTCGCCCATCTGCGAGTCCGGCTGGAAGGCAGCGCCGGCTACTTTTGCGCCGGCATGATCGACGGCCCCGAGGTCGTCATCGACGGCAACGTCGGCTGGTCGGTCGCCGAGAACATGATGTCGGGCCGTGTCACGGTTGCCGGCAACGCCGGGAGCTCCACTGGCGCGACGATCCGCGGGGGCACGCTGATCGTTCACGGGAACGCGGGCGCGCGCACCGGCATCGCCATGAAGGGCGGCACGATCGTCGTCGGCGGCAACACTGGCTACATGACCGGCTTCATGATGCAGCGGGGCGACATGATCATCTGTGGCGACGCTGGCGAGGCGCTGGGCGACTCGATGTACACCGGCCGCATCTTCGTCGGCGGGAAGATCGCCGAACTGGGCAACGACGCGGTGATCGAGCCGCTCACCGACGACGATCAAGCGTTTCTCAGTGTTACGCTCCAGAAAGCTGGGCTCGACAACGGCCGCGACTTCAAGAAGGTCGTGTCCGGCCGCCGTCTCTGGAATTTCTCCAAGAAGGAAATGGGGCTATGGATTCAGGCCCTGTAGAGCGCGAGGTGTTGCGCCATAGCCCGATCTGGACGCCGGCCGTCATCGAGGATATTCAGGTCAAGGCCGAGCTGGGGCACTACCGCATCCGTGGTTTCAGCACCTGGAAGCGGGTGCCCTGCTTCGACGATCTGGTCTTCATCCCGAGCACGCTCAGCCGCATGCCCCTGGAAGGCTACCGCGAGCAGTGCGTGACCCGCACGGTGGTCGGGACGCGCCACGCCCAGGAGCCGGTCGTGCTGGAGACGCCGATCACCATCACCGGCATGAGCTTCGGCGCGCTGTCGCGCAACGCCAAGGTGGCCCTCGCCCGCGCCGCGACGCGCCTGGGCATCTCGATGACGACCGGCGACGGCGGCATGTTGCCGGCCGAGCGCGAGGCGTCGAAGACCATGGTCTACCAGGTTTTGCCCAGCCGCTACGGCTTCAATCCGCACCACTTGAAGCAGGCGGAAGCGATCGAGATCTGCATCGGCCAGGGCGCCAAGCCCGGCACCGGCGGGATTCTGCTGGGCGAGAAGGTGTCGGAAGAGATCGCCAACATGCGGGAGCTGCCGCCCGGGATCGATCAGCGCAGCCCGGTCCGCCATCCGGACTGGATCGGTCCGGACGACATGATCATCAAGATCGAAGAGCTGCGCGAAGCCACGGATTGGCAGGTCCCCGTCTACGTGAAGCTCGGCGCATCGCACGTGGCCGACGACGTGAAGCTCGCGGCCAAGGCCGGGGCGGACGCGATCGTCCTCGACGGCATGGAGGCGGCGAGCGCGGCGTCGCCGGATATTCTGTTCGACCACACGGGCATGCCGACCATGCCGGCGATTGTGGAAGCCGTGCGCGCTCTGGAAGAGATCGGCCTGCTCGGTGAGGTCCAGGTCATCCTCTCGGGAGGCATCAGAAATGGCGTCGACGTGGCCAAGGCGCTGGCGCTGGGCGCCGACGCGGTCTCCATCGGCACGGCGGCGCTGCTCGCCCTCAACTGCAACAAGGCGATCCACCTTGAGGACTATCACAAGCTGGGGACCGAGCCCGGCGCCTGTCACCACTGCCACACCGGACGTTGCCCGGTCGGCATCACCACCCAGGATCCCACGCTGATGGCGCGCCTGGAGGTCGACGCGGCGACCGAGCGAGTGGTCAATCTCATCAACACCATGACGATGGAGCTCCAGATCATCGCCCGCGCCTGCGGCAAGGCCAACGTCCACGACCTGGAACCGGAGGACCTGCGTGCCCTGACGCTGGAAGCGGCGTTAATCACCGGCATACCGCTCGTCGGCACGGAGCTCAATCTGCGCAAGGTGTTGGAGAAGCTGGCGGGAGGCGAGACCGAGCATTTCGGCTGAACATCGCTGGCTGGTCGTCGAGGGGTGAGCGTATGTCCTTCTTGTTGACGTGTCCGAATTGCGGACCGCGCAGCGCCTACGAGTACCGATTCGGCGGCGAATACAACGCCCGGCCGCGCGGGCCGGTGTCGGACGTGGAGTGGGCTGATTA
>CALBSQ010000108.1 GCA_937967325.1 uncultured Chloroflexota bacterium | reverse complement strand
GGAGATCCGCATCACTGTCAGGCCGCGCCGTGCCGTTCGCCTGCGAGCCAAACAAGATGATCTCTTCCGGAGCGAAGACCGACCGAAGACGCTCCGCCAGGGCGGCGATCTCCGGAGCAACGACGGCCATGTCCTGCCCTCCCGCGCTCCTCCGAAAATAGAATTGTCATCGGCAAGGGTGGGTCGCCAGGCCCATCCATTGCTCAGGATACCAGAAGGACAAACCTGCTGTCTCCGGCTTGCCGCGCTGCCGAGCGGCGAGCGGCGCCGCCGCGGAACAGCATATACTTGCCGTTGGCTGTACCATGGAGGAGAGGACGATGGAGAAGCCGGTTCGCGTGGGTATCATCGGCGCCGGCTTCGCCGCCAGAGCCCACCTGATGGCCTACCAGCACTGTAGCCACCCGCCGGCGGAAGTGGTGGCCATTGCCGCTCGCGGCCGGGAGCGGGCCGCGGCGCTCGCCTCGCGCTTTTCCATTCCCCGTGTGGACGAGGGCGCCGATGCGCTCCTGGCTCGCCGCGACCTCGACGTTATCGACGTCTGCACGCCCAACCGCAGCCACGCCGCACTGGCGCTG
The DNA here is from genome assembly GCA_937967325.1 of uncultured Chloroflexota bacterium. Lineage (GTDB taxonomy): Bacteria > Chloroflexota > UBA4733 > UBA4733 > UBA4733 > UBA4733. Next base: position 4,731 of record CALBSQ010000108.1, on the reverse strand, counting down.
GCCGCTTTGCAGTCCGGCAAGCATGTGTTCGTGGAAAAGCCGCTCACCGGCTATTTCGGTCCTCCCGATGCGCCGGCCGGCTCGCGGGTGGGCGATACGCCGCGCGAGGAGATGCTGCGGGAGGCCCTCGCAAGCGCCGATGCGCTCCTGGCCGCTGCTCAGCGGTCGGGCAAACTGCTCGCTTACGGCGAGAATCTCGTGTATAGCCCGGTGGTGCGGCGGGTGCAGGAGCTGGCAGCGGCGAGCGGGGGGGACATCCTGGAGCTGCGGGCGGCCGAATGTCACAGCGGCTCTCATGCGGCCTACGCCCGGCGCTGGGGGGACGCGGGTGGCGGGGCGCTGCTGCGCCTGGGCAGCCACCCGATTGGCCTGGTGCTCTCCCTGAAGCGCGCCGAGGGCCTACGCCGGCAAGGGACGCCCATCGAGGTCGCTGCCGTGTCCGCTGAGGTCGGTCTCCTCGGCGAGCGGGCCGATGGCGGGACTGCCTTTCTGGCCGCCGGCTGGGAGGATGTGGAGAACTGGAGCGCGACGACGCTGACCTTCACCGACGGCAGCCGAGCCGTCTGCCTGGCCTCCGATGTGGCGCTGGGGGGCATCGAAGACGGCTTGCAAGTGCTCACCAGCCGGGCCCGGTTCAACGTCAACTTCAGCCACAGCTCGTTGCTCCAGGCCTACGCGCCGTCGCCGGAGGTCTTCCCGGGCGAGCCGTTGCAGGAAAAGTCGCATACTAACGCCGGCTGGAGCTTCCCGGCCATCGACGCCGAATGGGTCTACGGTTTCCGCGCCGAGCTCCAGGACTTCGTCGCCGCTGTCCGGGAGGATCGTCCGCCGGTATCCGACGGCGCTCTCGGCCGCGCCGTGGTCGAAGCCATCTATGCCGGATATCTTTCGGCGGCGGACGGTCGCCGCGTTGTACTGCGCCCAGTGCCGGGGCGATAAGGCGATAAGGCGATAAGGCGATAAGGCGATGAGGCGAGGGGGCGCACGGGCGAACCGGGGAGGGGAAGCCCGGCATGCTGGATGGGGAGATGAGTCAGTCTCGTCTCCGATTTCTCAATGGCCAGTCGCCCCCTCGCCTCATCGCCTCATCGCCTCATCGCCCCGGCGCCCGGAAGGAGGGCCCATGTCCGTAGCATCGGAGTTCGGCGCCGTACTGCAGCGTGCCCGTGAGGCGGGCGTGCAGCAGGTGCGCTTCCTCTATTGCGACAATGGAGGGTTGATCCGCGGCAAGTCTACCCACGTCTCCGGCCTCCCGGGCCGCCTCATCTCCGGCATTGGGCTCACCGTCGCCATGCAGGCGTTCACGGCGCAGGATGAGCTGGCGTCCGTCCCGGGCATGGGGCCGGTCGGGGAGATCCGCCTGGTACCGGATCCCTCGACGTTCGTCGTTCTGCCCTACGTGCCCGCGACGGCGGCGATGCTGGTGGACATGCAAGGGATCGATGGGACGCCGTGGGAGGCTTGCCCGCGGGAGTTTCTTCGCGAGCAGTTGCGCCGCCTGGCGCAGCATGGGCAGCTTCGCGGGCGATTTCGCGCCGCGTTCGAGGCGGAGTTCACGCTGGCGCGCCACGACGCGCAAGACGACCTGATCCCGCTGGACGAGAGTCGCTGCTTCGCCACGACCGGCATGAATGCTGCCGCCGATGTCATCCACGCTGTCCTCAGCGCTCTGGAAGCGCAGGGCCTGACTCCGGAACAATACTATGCCGAGCTTGGTCACGGGCAACAGGAGCTGTCGCTGCGCCACGCCGAGGGTGTGGCGGCGGCCGACCAGCAGGTGGTGCTGCGCGAGACGGTGCGCGGCGTGGCGGCGAGGAACGGTGTGGTAGCGACCTTTGCGCCGAAGCCCTGGACGGACCAGGCCGGCAACGGCGCGCACGTCCATTTCAGTGTCTGGTCGGAGGACGGCATGCGCAACCTCTTCGCCGACTCGACCGCTCCCTACGGGCTCAGCCAGGACGGGCGGCAGTTTGCGGCGGGGGTGCTCGAGCACTTGCCGGCGCTGACCGCCGTGACTTGCGCCAGCGTCAACTCCTACCGGCGGCTGCAGCCGAATACGTGGAGCTCGGCGTACACGGCATGGGGCCCTGACAACCGGGAGGCGGCCATCCGTGTGCCGTCCGCGTTCCGCGGCAATGAGTCCGCCAGCATCAATCTTGAGCTCAAGGCCTGCGATGTGACCGGCAATCCGTACCTCGTGCTGGGCGCGCTGATTGCCGCCGGCCTGGACGGCGTCGAACGGGGTCTGAGCTTGCCGGAGCCGGCGCTAGCCGACCCCGCCGCCATGACTGAACAGGAGCGCACGGCGCGGCGCATCGTCCGCTTGCCCCGTTCCTTGGATGAGGCCATCACTGCGCTGGAGGCAGACACGTACTTGCGCGACCAGTTCCCCAAGCGGCTTCTCGTCGCCTACATCGCCGTCAAGCGGTCGGAGGCGGCGCATTTCTCCGGCCGTGACGTGAGCTATGAGCTGGCTCGACACTTCAGCATCTACTGAGTCGCCTTGGCCCGCCGGCGTTCGGTTCATCGACCACCATTGCCATCCCTGGCTGCGCGAGTGGCAAGCGCAAGGCGTGCCGGACTTTCGGGCCTGCTTTAGCGAGTCACCGGCGCGGACCTTGACCGACGAGCACGTGCCACGCTCGCTGCCCTACCGCCGTGCCCTGAGCGAGCTGGCCGCATTGCTCGGCTGCGCCGCGACCGAGGAAGCCGTGCTGGCGGCGCGGCGGTCTGCTACGGCCGAGGACTACCTGGCGCGCCTGTTCGCCGGCGCCGAGATCGGCTCGCTCCTGCTCGACGACGGCTTTCCGCCGCCGGGCACGGCGTTGACCGTGGCCGAGGTCGGCGCCGCCAGCGGACTGCCGGTGGGACGAATCTTGCGCATCGAGACGCTCGTCCAGGACCTCACGCTGGACTGCGCCGGTTTTGGCGAGTTGGTCGAGCGCTTTGATGGAGTGGCAGGCAACCTCCGGGCGTCCGGTATTGTCGCGCTCAAGAGCATCGCCGCCTACCGTTCCGGGCTGCGACTGGCGCCGGTCGACTATGCGGCCGCGGCGGAAGCGTGGCAGCCGCTGCGCGCAAAAGCTCAGCGTGACGGTGCGATCCGACTTGTCGCCAAGTCGCTCGTGGACTTCTTCGCCTGGCGGGCCGTCGCCCATGCCTCCCGCCAGGGCGCAGCCATTCAGTTCCACACCGGTTACGGCGATCCCGACCTGGACCTGCGGGAGGCGAATCCGTTGCACCTACGGCCATTGTTGGAGGAGGAGGCGCTGCGTGGGGCCAAAGTCGTACTTCTGCACGGCGCCTATCCCTATACACGTGAGGCCGCCTACCTGGCGGCCGTCTACCCGCAGGTGTATCTGGATGTCTCGACCGCGCTGCCACCCTTGGGTTTCGCGGAGATTGAAGCAGCGTTGAGTCAGGCGCTGGCGGTAGCGCCGGCGAGCAAGGTGTTGCTCAGCTCAGACGGTGTGCGCATCCCGGAGCACCACGTACTGGGGGCACGGGCCGCCCGGCGTGCTCTCGCGACGGTGCTGCGGCGATCAGTGGACGCCGGTGAGTTAGCGGCGGATGAGGCCGATGATCTCGCTGCCTGGCCGTTGCAGCGAACGGCGGAGGCGGTGTATGGCGTGACAGCGACGTAGCCACCGGATAGAACGCGAAATCTATCGTTTGGCATAGTCCCATTCCCCCTTCGGTGCGACAACCAGGTCAGGCGTTGCTCGTATCGTGATGCAGTGGGGCAGCATGAGGAGATGGCTCCTGGCCTGCCCCACTGGAGGGAGCAAGGATGGTGACACCCATGGTCGATCTGGATGAGGCAGGTGGGGCACGGGGACGAGATGATCCCTCCCCCGCGCTGGCGATTGGCAATCTGCGCGTTTCCTACGGCTCGTTGCGCGCCGTGGATGGGATCGACCTCACGGTGGGACGAGGGGAAACGTTTGGACTGCTTGGCCCGAATGGCGCCGGAAAGACGACGACGCTGTCGGTGTTGCAAGGGCTGAAGGAGCCGGAGCGGGGCAGCGAGGTGAGCGTGCTGGGCATGCGCCTGGACACCGAAGCGCGGGAGATCCGGCAGCGGATCGGCGTGGCGCTGCAGACGACGTCGCTGTTTGAGCGGCTCACGCTGGTCGAGCTGCTGCGCTACTTCGGCGCCTGCTACGACCGCCGCGTCAGCGACGCCGAGGCGCTGCGGCTGCTGGATCGGTTTGGCTTGGCCGAGAAGGCGAAGGTCACCGCCAAGGAGCTCTCCGGCGGGCAGCAGCAACGCGCCGCGCTCGCCGTCGCCATGGTGAACGATCCAGAGCTGATCTTCCTGGACGAGCCGACGACCGGACTGGACCCCCAGGCGAGGCGCAACGTGTGGGAGATCATTAGCGCATTGCACGCGGAGGGGCGGACGGTGGTCCTGACCACCCATTACATGGAAGAAGCCGAGGTGCTGTGCGGTCGCGTCGGCATCATCGACCACGGCAAGATCATCGCGTTGGGCAGCCCCACCGAGCTCATCGCCGGCATCGCCGGGCAGGCGACCGTGATGGCGACGGTCGAGCTCCCCATCGACAAGGTACGCCGGCTGCCCGGCGTGACGGCGGCGACCTATCTGGGCGAACGTCTGGAGGTGCATACCACCGATGCCCAGGCAACGAGCTTCGCTCTGCAGTCCATGGCAGTGGAGCAGGGCCGCATGCTGCGCGACCTGACCGTGCGCCAGCCCAACCTCGAGGA
>CALBSQ010000107.1 GCA_937967325.1 uncultured Chloroflexota bacterium | reverse complement strand
ATTCATGTAGCCGACAATTCGCTGCGCGGGCTTGCCGTCCTTGAACAAGATGAGCGTGGGGATGCTCTGCACCTGGTACTCGATGGCAGTGTTGCCGTTCGCATCGACATCAAGCTTGGCGACCGACAGCTTCCCTTCGTATTGCTTAGCCAGCTCTTCGACTACCGGGGCCACCATGCGGCAGGGGCCGCACCAGGTTGCCCAAAAATCTACCAGCACTGGCTGTTCGGATTTGAGCACCTTTGTCTCAAACTCGCCATCGGTGACTGGCTTGGCAATTGCCATTCCTTAACTCCTTCAGGTACGTTGGGTGTACCACGCCATAGTGCTCGGCGGCCCTCCAAGTCAGCCGCCCTACTTGAGCCGTAAGAACAACCGCAGCGCGTCGCCGAGCGCTGCTCTCGTTTCACTCGTGAGCTGGCCGCCGGCCAGACAACTGTCCATGTGCTCGGTCAGCAGGGAAACGCTGACGCCGTCGATTGCCGCTCGGACTGCCATCAACTGCGTGAGCAGGTCCGGGCAAGCGCGACCGTCTTCCACCATCCGCTGTATCCCTCGCACCTGCCCTTCGATCTTCCGTAAGCGCAGGGCCACTTCGGCATCCATCGCTGCTCCTACCCCTACCCCGTATGGGTAGCATACCAGTGGGCCAGCCCATTGTCAAGCGCTTGTGTTATAGTGGGGATCAGCTACGACGCTGCCGAAAGGCAGCGTCGCGACGTATTTCTGTGCCCGTGAAGGAGCAGCAGCGTGGGTGTGAGCGCGAACACGGTCGTCAAGCCGTGGCAGAAGCCGAAGCGATTCCCGTATGGCAGTTCCACCGCTCGGCCCAGCCCCAGCAAGAAGAGCCAGCCGCACGATAAGTGGGAGCGCGACGACCCCCGCCCGAAGCGCAGCCGTGCGATTCGCCAGGTGCAGGCACGCCGAGCGATGGTACGAACGGCACGCGCGCGCAGCGGGCATACCACTCGCGGCCGTTAGCCGCCGCGCACTCTCATCGAACCAACGGCACCGGCGGCTGTTGCCTGTGACATGGACGCTCAGGTGATGACCTCCTGTAGTCGGCCATTCGTGGCGGCTTGATGCAACTCCGAGGCAATTCTGCGCCCTACGCTCATCTCTTTGCCATAGAGGTAGCGTGTGTATGGCGAAGTGGTCAACAGAATCGGCGCGCCCGGCACGCGCAAGCTGACGTCAAAACAAACGAATTCGCCGCGATCGTCAAAGATGCCTTGCAGCGCGAACGGGCCGATGATCCCCGGCGGATAGGCGCCCGCCGCTGCGCTCGCTAGGCGCTCGCCAGCCTCAAAGACCTTATCCAACAAGGATTCGCGGACCGTCACTCCGCGATGGCCGACAGGAATCAGCGTCGGTTGGACCGGCAAGATCGCCTGTTCCAAGGCCGTCATGTGCAAGACGCCCTCGATATTTGACTCGATGCGCTGGTCTGCACCGAGAAATTCGACCTGTCCGGCGAGCGGGCTCACAAAATAGTCCAGATTGAAGTTCGCGCCAACGACGAACTCCTCAATCGTCGCGGTCTCCAAGTCCTCAGCGCGAATGGCATTTCGCGCCAGCAAATCGCGACTCTTCGTACGATAGTCGTCGACTGATGCCGCGGTGAAGAAGCCACGTTCGACGGCGCGCTGGGCCTGGGGGAGCTTGACCATGACCAACCGGTCGATCTGGTCGGGTGAATTGAACCGGCGAGGACTGCGCACGCCCGCGGTCTCCAACAAATCGTACTGGTTCGGGCTCGCCGTTCGTTCCTCTGCGCGTAGAAGCCGCCGGCCACCGAACAGCGGCACGGGAAACCGCGTCTCAATAGCGTCGTATCCCACATAGACCGCGAACGAGCGATTTGGAACGAAAACGGTGTTGAGCTCACGGAGACGAGCCACCACATCGGTCGTCGCCACATCAACAAAACGATCCAACACCAGCACTTCATCGAAAAGGTGGCGATATCGCCGAGTGTAGGTCTGGTCGCGCCCACTTTCGCACACGACGACGGTGCGCAGACCTTCCTCGCGAGCACCGTAGGCGATCTCTAACGCCGAATGGCTGCCGATACAGCCCAGATGCAGCGATTGTGCAGCGTATCCCGTCAGCAGCGTCTCTGGGCTGCCAATTCGCGTTGCCTCGGCTCCCATGGGGGTAGTATGCCATCGCCTCCACATATGGTTCAATCGTGGCAATGCGTGCGGCCACGCAATCGCCCCGTGCAGTCATCCACTGCTAGATTGCTTTACCCCGATACACCTCCACGTGGACCGACCCGGCTCACGATATCCGCCTTGGGTTATCGCGGCAGTCGCAGGGTCTGCCCGGCGCGCAGCTTGCGCGGATCGGTAACGTCGTTGCCTCGGGCGATGTCCGTCACCGACAGGCCATAACGCCGAGCGATCGCCGTGAGCGTGTCGCCAGGTCGGACGTGATAGGTCGCCGCCGGCGTGGCGGTGTGATCGGGCGTCCGCGTGGAGTCCGAGGGCGGGGGCGGCAGCGCGGTCTGGGGCCGCTCGGTGACCGCGGCGGCGACAGCGGGTTGAGTCGCCGCCGGGGGTCTTGGCGCCGCCGGGCGGGCGGGCGTGGCGGCCGGCCCGGCGGTCGGCTTGGCCGGCGTGGGACTCGGGGGAGGCGGGGTCGGGGCGGAAGTCGGTGATGACTCAGGCAAGGGCGTCGCCGTGGGCATGGGTACGGTGACGGCCAGAGACGGCGCGGTGGGGCTCGACCGCGGCAGGGACGGCGACGGCGTCGCCGTGGGGACCGTGCCTACGGTAGGCGCGGCCGTTTCGGTAGGCGAGGTCGCGTTAGCGATGCGGCCCCCTGGATGGCCGTCGATGGTCAGGGTGTGGCGGTAGAACAGGGCGCTGCCGAGCGCCAGCAGCAGGAGCGCCACCGTCCCCGCCAGTGAGCCACGTGCCGACCGGGCTGAGTGACCATGAGGGGACACGGAGGCGTCAGGCGCAGGGGCCAGGGGAAGCTCGCGGTCGAGGTCCGCAACGAGCTCCTCGGGTGGCAGGTCCAGCAGCGTGGCGTACTGGCGCAGGAAGCTGCGCGCGTATAACGGCGGCGGCAGGTCCGCCACGCGTCCTTCCTCGAATGCTGTCAGCGTGCGCAGGGGGAGGTGCGTACAGCGGGTCACATCGTCCAGACTGAGATGGCGCGCCTCACGCGCGGCCCGCAGTTTGGCGCCGGTTTCTCGCATCGCCTCGATCCAGGGTCCTGCCCAGGCCGGTAACGGCGCTGATCGCCGTTGGTCCTGCCATCGCCACCGTGCGCGCATCCTAGCAGCACACTCGGCCAGTGCCGCTACAGGCCCCCGTTTCCTCCTACTGACAATCGCGCCTCGCAACGAGGTTACGCCGTCCGTCCACACCGTCAGTGCCCGTACCCGTAGGCTCCTACCGGTTTCACCGGCTCGCCGCCCCGTGCTACACATGGGGAGCGCCGGGAAGGAAAGTCCAATTGGGGCGCGCTTGCCGGGACCGCCTTGCTGTGCCGCTTCTTCGTCGGGAGTTGAGTTGAGGGTGAGGTTAAGCGGGATTATCGGCCTGGGCTGGTCACAGGCGCTCGGAATTGACTTCGGCACCGCCAACCTACGCATCGCTCTGCCAGGGGGGGACGTTGCCCTGAATGCGCCCTCGCTGCTCGTTCAGCGTCCCGACTCCCCCTCGATCCTCGCATGGGGCGAGGCGGCCCGCGGCCTCATCGGCGACGAGCCGGAGCTTGGCGCCTGGGCGGAGGGAGCGACAGGAACACTGCTGGTCCGCCGACCCATACGCAACGGTGGGGTGGCGGACCTGGATGCGTCCATCGCCCTTTTGCGGCAGGCCTTGGCGCATCTACCGCCGGGGCATCGGCTGTGGCGCTTGCTTCCGGTCGTGGCGAGCTGCTCCGGCACGGCGCGCGACTTCGAGGAGCGCGCCCTGGTCGCCGCGCTGCGCGAGGCCGGTGTGGCGCGGCTGGAGCTGCGCCCGGCATCTCGCGCCGCCGCGGTCGGCGCCGGTGTGCCGCTCGACGATGGTCGGGCCAACCTGGTGGTGGACCTGGGAGCCGGCGCTACCGACATCGGCGTCCTTTGGAACGGAAATCTGGTCGTGCGCCATGCCTTGCGCGCAGGTGGAGAGCACCTGGACGCGTGCGTCGTGCGCCTCTTACGGCGGGAATACTCCCTGGCCGTTGGCCCCATGACGGCAGAGTCACTCAAGTGCCGTGTCGGGGTTGGCGGCTTCGACGAGACCGAGGGGAGGGTCGACGTGCCCGGTCGCGACGTGCGTCGCGGGCAGTTCGTCAGCCGGTCCGTCCCGGTCACCGCACTGCAATCGGCGCTCGCGGCGCCACTCGCGGAGATTGGCGCGGCGGTGCAGGCGGCGTTGGAGGCGACGCCCGCGGGGCTGAACCAGGATCTGATGGAGCGCGGGCTAGTCCTGGTTGGCGGTGGGGCTCGGCTGCGCGGGCTGACCGCCTGGTTGGCAGGCCTGACCGGGCTGCCGGTGACGGTGGCTGAGGCCCCGGAAACCTGCGTCGTTCGGGGACTGGTCAGCAGCCTTCGACCCGAAACGCAGCGCCAGCCGGCCTGGAGGCTGGCGACGGGGACCGGCGCCTTTCCGTAGGGCCGATCCTATCCCGCCCATCCTTCCAATTGTGCCCGCAGGCGCGCCACCTCCGCTTCCGCCTCCACCGCCCGCGCGGCCTCCCGCTCCGCCCGCCCGGCTTCGCGCTCGGCCCGCGCGTCTGCCAGCAGGCGGGCGTCCGCCTCCTCGTCGGGGGAGGGGAGCACATTGTCCTGCGAGTCGAGCACCCGCAGCCAGGGCAGCTCCGCCACCACCAGCCCCAGCCCGCCCAGCGCCCGGCTCCGCAGCACGCCCCGGTCTTCCGTACTCCAGGGCGCCCACTGGCCATCCTCGTCTCGACGGTGGCCGAACAGCCGCGGCCCCCCGTCCTTACGATACGGCCAGTAGATGGCATACTCATCCACCCCCATCGCCCCGTAGTAACCAGGCTTCTGCGCGGTGTCTCGCTCTATGCTCTCCGCTGTTACCACCTCCAGCACGAAGCGCGGTGGACGGCCCTCGGCCGGGATACTCCAGGAGGTCCGCAACCCCTCGTCCGCCTCCACCACGAACAGGTCGGGGCCCAGCGTAAGCGTGCCGCTGCCCTCCGGCTTGGGCATGCTCACGCCGAGCTCGGTGCTCACGTGCCAGCCGAGATGTCGGCGGCGGTTGTGCAGGCGCAAGATGCCCGACACCAGGGCAATGACCAGGGACTGGAACTCCGGCATCGTCATCCAAGGGGCCTCATTCGTGTCATCCACCGCCGCCACGAGGAGCGGCGTGAGCAGGTCTTCCGTCTCGGCGAGGTTAGCTACAGCCATCAGTCGCGCCTCCTAACGACCTATGATAGCGTGCCATTCCGGGGGCCGTGCAGGGCCGGCGTTGACGCCGCTAGCCCATACCTCCTACACTGGAGCACGTATGCCGTACGGTGGCAGAATGGCCTGCAAGCGATGGCGAACCCTCGGGTGATCACTCCGAATCCAACGGACGAGGATATCCTTGCCGATCAGCGGCTACGTCCCCAACGGTTTGAAGATTTCCCCGGCCAGGATGCGGTCAAGGAGCAGTTGCGCATCCAGCTCGAAGCGGCGCGCGCTCGGGGGGACGCGCTTGATCACGTACTGCTCTACGGGCCGCCCGGCCTGGGCAAGACCAGCCTAGCCCACATCGTGGCGCACGAGATGGGCGTGTCGCTGCGGGAGACCTCCGGCCCTGCCCTGGAGCGGCAGGGCGACCTGGTCGGTCTGCTGAACAGCCTGAAGCAGCACGACATCTTCTTCATCGACGAGATCCACCGGCTGAATCCGGTCCTGGAAGAGGTGCTCTACCCGGCGATGGAGGACTTCGCCGTCGATGTGCTGGTCGGGCAGGGGCCGGGGGCGCGCTCCATCCGCGTGCCGCTGCCGCAGGTGACCGTGATCGGCGCCACCACGCGCTTCGGCGCCCTGACCGCCCCCCTGCGCGCTCGCTTCGGCTCGACCTTGCGGCTCGACTATTACGACGTCGACGCGCTCTGTCTGATCTTGCGGCGCTCGGCGCGCATACTAAAGGTGCCAGCGGACGAGGACGGCATCGAGGAGATTGCGCGGCGGGCTCGCGGCACGCCGCGCGTGGCAAACCGCCTGCTCCGCCGCGTGCGGGACTACGCTCAGGTCAAAGCAAGCGGACATATCGATCGTCCGACCACCGAGGCCGCGCTGGTGATGCTGGGTGTGGACGCGCTGGGGCTGGACGAGGTCGACCGCGAGCTGCTGCGTACCCTCATCCACAAGTTCGACGGCCGGCCGGTCGGCAAGGAAACGCTGGCGGCGGCGATGAGCGAGGCGACGGAAACCATCGAAGATGTCTACGAGCCCTATTTGCTCCAGCACGGCTTCCTGGAGCTGACCCCGCGCGGCCGCAAGGCGACGCCGAGTGCCTACCGTCACCTCGGCGAAGAGCCGCCACCGGAGCGCCAGCAACCGTCGCTGTTCTGAGCGCCGACGTCCCATCTGTCGGATTCGCCTGCTTGCCCGGGAATGCGGTATGATCCTTCCTTCGTTATTCCAGGATGCGGAAGGACTCTCATGAAGCGGGATGTTTTGAGCGTCACCGACCTCTCGACCGACGAAGTGCGACAGCTCTTTGCTCTTGCCCAGGCGCTAAAGGGCCGTCGAGGCGCCGAGGCGCCCCGTCCGCTGCTCGGCAAGACTATCGCCATCCTGTTCCAGCATCCCTCCTTGCGGACCAAGGCCTCCTTTGACGTCGCGGCCTACGAGTTGGGCGCCCATCCTATGTACATGGGCAACGACGAGGTCAAGATGGGCTCGCGGGAGAGTCCGGCCGACGTGGCTCGGGTGCTCTCTCGCTTCGTACATGGCGTCGTGGCCAGGCTGCGCAGCCACCAGGAGTTGGTGGAGTTTGCCCGGGCCGCCACTGTTCCCGTGGTGAACGCCTTGACCGATCAGGAGCACCCCTGCCAGGCGCTGGCCGACCTGTTGACGCTGGACGAGAGCTGCGGTGGCCTGCAAGGTCGCCACCTGGTGTACATCGGTGATGCCGACAACAATGTCGCAACATCGTTGCTGCTGCTGGCGCCGCGACTTGGCGTGCGCACAACCGTCGTCTGCCCGCCGGGCTACGCACCCACGTCGGCAATCGTGACCGCGGCGCGCGCCGCCGGCGGCGCGGCAGTGGAGGTCGAGGCCGACGTTGCGCGCGTCGACCTCTCCTCCGCCGATGCCCTGTATACGGATGTCTGGGTGAGCATGGGGCAGGAGGATCAGACGGCGCAGCGCCTGTCTGACCTGCGGCCCTACCAGTTGAACGCCGCCCTGCTTGACCGAGCGCCAGCCCGCTGCATCGTGCTGCACTGCTTGCCGGCGAAGCGGGGACAGGAGATCACCGACGACGTCATCGACGGCCCGCAATCCGCCGTCTTCGACCAGGCCGAGAACCGCCTGCACGTCCAGAAGGCGCTATTGCAGTGGCTGCTCGCGGGGGTTGGGGGTTAGGCTGTCTCTTATACACATCTGACGCTGCCGACGATCTTACGCGTGTA
>CALBSQ010000106.1 GCA_937967325.1 uncultured Chloroflexota bacterium | reverse complement strand
ATCAAGGGGACGGGCGTTGCCATGCCACGCAGGTTGCGCTACTGTGTATACATTCGTTTGAGGACATTATTGGAATCCGAGCAGCTCACCCCGTTGGTATTCGTAGTTGACGACGATCCGCATGTCCGCCGCCTGGTCGAGGTGCTCTTTCACCGCGCCGGCTTCGACGTGATTACGGCCGGCGATGGTGTCCAGGCGATGAACGCGCTGCGCCACGGCTTGCCGGACCTGGCGATCATCGATCGCACCATGCCCATAATGGACGGCTTCGAGCTGGCAAAGGCGCTCAAGAGCCGTGCCGACATACCCATCATCATGCTCACGGCCTCCGGCGAGAAGGACGTCATCGTCAGCGCGATCAGCTCCTTCGCCGAAGACTACGTCGTCAAACCCTTTGACAACCGAGAGCTCATTGCCCGGGCCAAGCGAGTCTTGCGGCGCTTTGGTGAGCTTCCCGTCCAGCGCGGCAAGGAGCTTGTCCTCGGTCCCGATGTGCGGCTTAACTTTGCCGGTCGGTCGGCCACCGTCCAGGGTCGCCGAACGAGCCTCACGGCAACAGAAGCACGCTTGCTGAGCGTGCTCGCCCGCAACGGCAATCGCATCGTCCCTTCCTCCGGGCTGCTCCAACGGATCTGGGATCCCGCGGAGGAGATCGATGTCGACACGCTCCGCGTCCACATCAGACGTGTTCGAGAGAAAATCGAGCCCGACCCACAACGGCCGCGCTACCTCATGACCGAGCGAGGCATCGGCTACCGGTTGGTGGTCAATCCGAGCGGCGCCTCCGCGCCGGCCCCGTAGCCGGTGTGCAGAACACCTACGCGGAGGTGCGCCGTGCGGGAATGGCGCCGACCTTTCCAGAATATGGCCACGACGGCAATCAGCGCATCTACCGCCTCCCGGGCCAGTGGCAAATCCTGCGGTAGGGGACGCCTGCTACAATGCCGGCAAAGAACGCTGTCACCGGCGTTGTGAAATGGGAGGGGCATCACCATGGTAGGCGGCCTCATCGTCATCATCGTCATCTTGCTCATCGTCTTCTTCGCGTCGCTCCGGCTGTGCAACGAATGGCAGCGCAAGGTCGTGCTGCGCCTCGGTCGCTTCAGCGGCGTCCGCGGTCCCGGCGTCTTCTTTCTGGTGCCGTTCATCGAGACGACACCGTTCACCATCGACTTGCGCACGGTCACCAGCAGCTTCACGGCGGAACAGACCTTGACCAAGGACAACGTGCCGGTCAACGTCGACACGATTATCTTCTGGAGAGTGATCGACCCCGCGCTCGCCGTGCTCCAGGTCGCCGACTACACGGCGGCGGTCATGGGCGCCGCCCAGACGGCGCTGCGCGACATCATCGGTCGCAGCGACCTCGCTCAAGTACTCTCCGAGCGGAAGTCGCTGGATGTCGCCATGACCGAGACGCTGGACACGCAGACAGAACCCTGGGGAGTGAAGGTGCTCTCGGTGCAGATGCGAGACATCAAGATTCCGGACATTCTGCAGGACGCGATGAGTCGGGTGGCCCAGGCGGAGCGGGAGAAGCAAGCACGAGTAATCCTGGGCGACAGCGAGGTTGCCGTGGCGCAGCGCTTCGCCGACGCCGGCAAAGTCTATGACCAGAATCCCATGGCGCTGCACCTCCGCGGCATGAACATGCTCTACGAGGTGATGAAGACCGGTGGCACTGCGACCGTGATCGTACCGTCGACCGCCGTCGAGAGCATGAGCTTCGGCGGCATCAGCGGCGTGACGGCGCTGGCCAAGGAGGTCGCCCGGGCCACCGGCGGCGCGCCGCCGGCGAACGCGTCCCCTGGCGTAGCTCCCGACCGGCGAGAGGCGCTCGGCGTCTTGCCGCGGCCGACGCCGCTACCCCCGCAGGGTTGAGCCTTTCAGCCAGCGCTCCACAATAGGCCCGATGTCGCGCAATTTGCCTCGATGGGAGGCGCAGGACGGCAGTGACCGCAGGAACTGCGCCCCGTAGTATTTTCCGGTCACCCGCCGGTCCAGCACCAGGAGGACGCCGCGATCGTTGCCGGTGCGGATGAGCCGGCCAAACCCTTGCTTGAAGCGCAGCACCGCCTGCGGTACCGCGTATTCGTCGAAAGGCCGCTCAAACTGGTCGCTGCGCGCCGCGAACACGGGATCGCTGGGGACGGTGAAAGGCAGCTTGACGATGGCCAGCGCCGATAGCGCTTCGCCGGCGACATCTACCCCTTCCCAAAAGCTGGCGCTGCCCAACACCACCGTGGCCGTATGCGACCGCAGCATCTGCAACAGTTGATTGCGGGACCCATCCACCCCCTGAGCGACGACGACGATTCCCTGCTGCTCCAGCGGAGCCTTGATCGCTCGGTAGCCGGCGCGCAGCGCCGCGTGCGACGTAAACAGGACCAGGCAGCGGCCCCGGGCAGCGACAGCGAAGTCGATGAGCGCCTGGTGCGCCTGGTCTTGGTAGGCCGGATGGTTCGGCTCCGCCAGGTCATCCGGCAGATAGATCAGCGCCTGCCGGCTAAAGTTGAAGGGTGAGCCGATCTGCAGCGCCTGCTCGTTGCCGCTGAGACCCAGCCGGCCCCGTATGTAATCGAAGCGGCCGTTGACCGTGAGCGTAGCGGAGGTGAGCACGACCACGCGGCGAGGCGTGAACAGTAGCTCCTCCAGCAACACGCCGACGTTGATCGGCGCGCTGTGCAAGCTCACCTGGTCCGGATGGTCACCCTGGCTGATCCAGTAGACGCGCTCGTCGTCGGGACTGTTGACGAGGGCTTCCAGCTCCACACGCGCTTGCAGCAGCCGGTGATTGACCGACGCCAGCAGGAGGTCCTGACGCTCGAGGTCAGACCGGAGGTCGCTCGGCAGCGACGTCAGCGCCAGGGCGGCATGTTCGAGATGCTGCTGCAGCTCTGCCAGCACCACGTTGAAGTCGTCCCAGGCTACCTCGATCGTGGACCACGCCTTCCGGTTTCGCAGGCCGTTGGTGATCCGGGTATGTTGCTCGAAGCTGGGCGCCGTCCGTGGTCTCGCTGTAGTCCTTCCGCCCTCCGGCGCTCCCTCTGCTTCCAGGAATCGCTGCACCGCCGCGAAGAAGCGACCGGCCAGATCGCGGCAGCGATCCACGGCCTGCTCGGCGTCACGAATCCGCTCCAGGGTCCGCGCCGCCGCCGGCTCATCGCGCGGCAATGCGTGTTGCAGATCCTGCGTCAGTCCGGTCGGGCGCTGGGGATCGGCGCCTTGATAGACTTCCCCAAACAGGCCGAACAGGTCGCGCCGGTGCAGGTCGTAGCCCAGATGCTGGGTCGCCTGGTCCTCCAGGTGATGGGCCTCGTCGAGGACGAGCAGCTCGTAGTCCGGCAGCACCTGGCTGTCGGTGGCGAGGTCCGAGAGCAGCAAGGCGTGGTTGACAATCACCAGGTGAGCCGATTCGGCCGCGCGACGGGCGTTGAACAGGAAGCAGGTGCGTCGCTGTTTGAAGAGACAGGCGTCGTTGATGCAGGTGTCCTGGGTGGCGTTGATCTGCGCCCACAGGGCCTGCTCATCGCCGGTCAGGCTGAGGTCAGCCACATCGCCGGTCGTCGTCTGCCCCAACCAGAGCAGCACCTTCACCAGCACGCGGCTCTCCAGCGGTGACAGTTTGGCGCCGCCGGGAAAGCGGCCGCGGAACTCCGCCCAGCGCAGGAGGCAGAGGTAATTGCCTCTGCCTTTGAGGACGTGGACGCGAAATTCCTGGCCTAACGCTCGTTGCAGGTCGGGGACATCCTTCGACTGGATCTGGTCTTGCAGGTTCACCGTATTGGTGGATATGACCACTCGCTCGTTATTCTGGGTGGCCCATTGCGCGGCCGGAACGAGGTAGGCGAGGGTCTTACCGGTGCCGGTGCCCGCCTCCACCAGCAGGCGCGCGTTCTCGTTGAAGGCTCCGGCCACGGCGACGCTCATCTGCTCCTGCTGAGGTCGCCGCTCGTAGTTGGGGAAGTGCTGGGCCAGGGGGCCGTCAGGAGACCACACCTTGGCGAGGGCTGCCAGATCCAGCGGGCGTTGGCGCATGTTCGGTTCCAGCGCCGGCTCGCCGGCAAAGCGCAACATCGGTAGCGGTTCATCGGCCCCACGACCGGCGATTGGCCGGTTGAGGGCGGTCAGGCTGCCCAGGCGCTCGGCCTCGCGGAAGAGCAGCCGCAACGGCCAGTTGCTGTCGGCCAGCAGCTCATTGATCTGGTGGAGCACGCGCAGATCGAGATTGGCCATGCGATCGAAGAGTTTCAGGTAGGTCTGCCGCGTGGTGTCGGCGTCGGCCAGGGCGCGGTGCTGCCCGTCGCTCTCCACGCCGAGCTCGGCCGCCACCGCGGCCAGGCCATAGCTGGGCAGACCGGGCAGCAGTATCCCTGCCATCTCATAGGTGTCGAAACCGGGATTGCCGACCGGCATCCCCTGGCGCTGCAAGCGATCGCGGTCGATCTCCACCGAGTGGGCGACCAGTGGCCAATCGCCCAGAAACGCGGCCAGCCGCGCTCGAACCTCGACAAAGGACGGCGCCGATGCCAGATCCGCGGCATCGATACCGGTCAGACGCTGAATGCGCAAGGAGGGCGGCCGGCCTGGCCGCACCAAGGTGTGAAACCGCTCCAACACCGCATGCTCGGAAAACCGAATGGCCGCGACCTCCGTGATCTCGTCTTCCTCGGGACTGCCGCCGGTCGCTTCCAGATCGAGGGCGACGTACACGGGGGAGGTCATTTGCTGGGCAACAAGGTGGGGAGGAATGGCAACATTGCTGCCAGCGCGCGGGAGCGATGGCTCAGCGCGTTTTTCTCCTCCGGCGTCAGCTCCGCCAGCGTGCAATCGCGGTCGGGCAGCAGGAAGATCGGATCGTAGCCGAAGCCGTTGCTCCCACGAGGCGCGGCGGCGATGCTCCCGAACAGATCCCCGAGCGCGACCACCCAGGCGCCGTCGGGCCGGTAGACCGCGACAACGCTCACGAAGCGAGCCACGCGGGAAGCGCCAGGGATAGCATCCAAACGTTGCAGCAGGCGGCGATTCCGCTCGGCGCTACTCACGTCCGGACCGGCCCAGCGGGCGGAGTGGACGCCCGGCCCGCCATGCAAGGCCGCCACCTCCAGACCGGAGTCGTCGGCCAGCGTGATCAGGCCCGACGCGCAGGCACAGGCGCGCGCTTTGAGCATGGCATTGGCGGCGAAGGTGTCGCCGGTTTCCTCGACCTCGTCCAACAAGCCGAGGTCATCGAGGCTTCGCACGTCCATGCCAAGCGGCGCGAGGATGGCGCGGCACTCGGCCAGCTTTCCCCGGTTGCGGGTGGCGAGGGCAATGGTAGCGATGGCGGTTCTCCACTTGACGCTCCGCCCGCAATCCGCGTCACCGCGCGGCCAGGAGTGCAGTATACCCCGGCTGCTCAGGGGGCCGGCGACGGCTGGCTCCCCAAGCGGTCGATCGCCTTCTCCATCACCGCGCGTTCTCCCGGGTAGGCGAGCAGATCGAGCGCCTCCAATAATGGAAACATGCGGACTTCCGCAATCTCGCCGTCGTGCTTCGTGACGTCGCCCCCGAGCGATTGCATCAGGTAGAAGTGAACGGTCTTGTGTACACGCGTAGTACTGGAAGCATAGAACCAATAGGTGATGTCGTCCAGCTTGTCGACGATGCGGGCCTGCAGCCCGGTCTCTTCCCGCACCTCGCGAACGGCGGCGCTCTCGGGACTCTCCCATTGTTCGAGCGTCCCCTTGGGCAGGCACCACACCCTGCGCCGATATGGCGTGACCAGCACTACCTCGATGCCGCCAGTAGTATGGTCCACGACGACGCCGCCCGCCGACACCGCGGCTACGACCGTAGGAGCGGAGTTCTCGTCCAGAAGGACGCGCCGCCTGTTCTGTCTTGGCATATCTCCTTGTCAGTATAGCCGGTCCCCGCCCCGGCAGAGTCCTTATTCTTGTTGCTTGCCGGCGCTATCGGTATACTCGCCGGGGGAGGAGTGCTCACGGTGCGACTTGCGTGCATTGATGTCGGCTCGTCGAGCATATCGGTGGCGATTGCCAACTTCAGTGCCGCGCTTCGTCCAACGGTGATCGGGCGCGGCTGGGCGCCGGCCGCGGGCGTCGAGCGCGGGGACATCGTGGATCTGAACGGCGCTGGTCGCGCGTTGGCGGCGGCTTTGGAGGCGGCAGAGCGTGCCGCGGGCTGCCGTGTTGGCCAGGCCATCGTCGCGACGGGCGGGCGCGAACTGACGGCGACGCTGCGACGCGGCCAGCTCACACTAGGACGCGATCCGGTCACCGTGACACGGAAGCACGCGACACGCGCGGTGAACTCCATCGTCCAGGGTGGTCCAGAGCCCGGGCAGGAGATCCTGCACGTCATTCCCCGCTCCTTCTGGCTCGACGGCGCCCACCTGGTGCGCAACCCGCTCGGCATGCCCGCGGCACGGCTGGAAGTGGAGGCGCACGTCGTCGCCGCCAGCAGCGCGGCCATCCGCAACGTCATACGCTGCGTGCAGGATCAGGGCCTGGAGGTGCGGGAGTTGGTAGCCGCGCCGCTGGCGACGGCCGAGGCGTCCCTCACCGCGCAGGAGCGCGAAGCCGGCGTGTTGTTGGTCGACCTTGGGATGGGCTCAACCGGCGCCGTGGCGTTCACGCAAGGGACCCCCGCCGCGACCGCGCTGATCCCGGTTGGGGGTCAGCAGATTACCGGTGACATCGCCATCGTGCTACGGGTTTCTCTGCGGCAGGCCGAGCAGCTCAAGCTGAGCTACGGACGCGCGCAAGCCGGCAACCTACCGGACCAGTTGGTCGACGTGCCCGACGACGAAGCCATCGGGTTAGAACCCGTCTCCCAACGCTTGCTGTGCGACGTCATCGAGGCGCGTCTTGAGGAAACCTTCGAACAGGTGATGCAAGCGGTCGCCGCGACCGGCTTCGCCGAGCCGTTGCCGGCCGGCGTGGTCCTGGCCGGCGGAGGCGCATCCCTACCGGATGTCGCCGCGGTCGCGCGGCGCCTGTTCGGCCTGCCGGCCAGAGCTGCCACCGTCAGTGTTCTCGGCGCGCCCGTCGCTGCCCTCGCGCCGTCGTGGGGAACAGCGGCCGGACTCCTTTCCTGGGTTCAGCGCGGCCGGCCCGATCTCTTGCCGGAAGGCGCGGCCAGGACAACGAGGGCCAATGTAGGCAGGCTGGCGCGGCTACTTCGCCCGCTGGGAGGAGGATGAGGTGTACGGGGCGGCGCAGAACCACAGCATGGAGAGCTTCGCGCAAATCAAGGTGATCGGAGCCGGCGGGGGCGGCAGCAACACCATCGATCGCATCCTGGAAGCTCGCGTCCAGGGCATCGACCTGGTCGTGGTCAATACCGACCGGCAGGCGCTGCTGCGCTCGTCCGCCCCGATCAAGATTCCCATTGGCGATCGCCTGACGCGCGGGCTTGGCGCGGGCGCCAACCCGGAAGTGGGTCAGCGGGCAGCGGAGGAAAACCGCGACGAGCTGATCGAGCAACTGCGCGGCTCGGACATGGTCTTCATCACCGCCGGGATGGGCGGCGGCACGGGAACGGGAGCCGCGCCGGTCATCGCTCAATATGCCCAGGAGGTAGGCGCGCTTACTGTCGGCGTGGTGACCAAGCCGTTCAAGTTTGAGGGCACTCGCCACCAGCGAATTGCCGAAGAGGGTATCGCCCGCCTGAGCGAGCACGTGGATGCGCTCATCGTGATCCCCAACGATCGCCTGATCACGCTGGCCGATAAGCGCATGTCGGTGCAAGACGCCTTCGCGCTGGCCGACGACGTGCTGCGCCAGGGTATCCAGGGCATCTCCGACATCATCACGATTCCCGGCCTGATCAACGTCGACTTTGCCGACGTCAAGGCGGTGATGCAGAAGTCGGGGACGGCCTTGATGGCCATCGGTCACGGAGTGGGCGACAATCGCGCTATCGACGCCGCCAGGCAAGCCGTGGCCAGTCCGCTGCTGGACACGGCCATCACCGGCGCGAAGGGTGTGCTGCTCAACGTCACGGGCGGCGCCGACCTGTCGCTGTTCGAGGTGACGGAAGCCGCCAATCTCATTCACCAGGAGGTGGATTCCGAGGCGCAGATCATTTTCGGCGCGGTGATCGACGAGCGACTGCAGGGGGCCATCAAGATCACGGTGATCGCCACCGGCTTCACCGGCCAACCTCGCCGTGGCGCCACGCTGACCGGCCCGTCGCTGCCCCGGCCAACGCCCCCCATCCCGCGCCAGCCCGAGCCGTCGCCGCCGCCTCCGGAACCGCAACGCGAGCGCGACGATGCCCAGATACCGGCATTCCTAAGAAGGCACAGGCAGTGATGGGGACTGGGGTACGTTGTGGGGTGTCGGGACGATTTACAGGAAGGAAACGACTGAGTCGCCAAATGACGCGGCGGCTAAACTTGCGGCAGCGCAGGCTGTCATCCTGAGCGCAGCGAAGGACCCCTGGCCGGGCAGACCAGCCGCCATGCGGTCCCGCGCAGCGCCAGCGGTCACGCCAGGGGTCCTTCGCTGCGCTCAGGATGACAGCGGAAAGGTCGCCTTGATTGGACGGATGCGTCATCTAGGCTTGATGTTATCAGTCAGGTAAGAGAGGACAAGCAAGTTGAAAAAGGGCATTTGCTACGGATGTATCGATGAGGGTACGTCCTTCGAGGAGAAACTCGCGGCCACGCGCCGAGCAGGCTACGATGGCGTAGAGCTGACGTTCGGCGGCGATTCCTCCGCTCCGCTGCATCTGGAGATGGATCGAGCGGCCGTCGAAAAGGTGCGCGCCACCGTTGAGGCCCGCGGGCTGGAAGTGCGTAGTGTGATGGGCGGAGGTTCGCTACGGGACGCGCCCGTGCTCAGCGCCGACGCCGGCCTCCGCCAGCAAGCAGCGGCCAACTTCGCCGTGACATTGGAACGCGCGGGCTGGCTCGGCGCATCGACCGTCTTGATGCACCCCGGGCAGCTTCGTCCCGAGGTTCGCTACGACCAGGCCTGGGAAGGGACCGTGGACGTGCTGCGCGCCCTGATTCCTGCCTGCGAGCGCACCGGTGTGGGCGTCGGGCTGGAAAATGTCTGGAACAAATTCCTGCTGGCGCCGACGGAGATGCGCCAAATCCTCGACGAGGTCAACCACCCCCTGATCGGTTGTTACCTGGACACCGCCAACATGCTGCTGTACGGCTACGCCGAACAATGGGCACCGATCGTGGGCAAGCACATTCGCAAGGTTCACGTCAAGGACTTCAAGCGCGAGCGCGGCGGTGGCCGCTTCTGCCAGCTCCTCGACGGCGACTGCAACTACCCGGCGGTAATGCACGAGCTGCGCGCGCTCGGCTACGACGACTACCTCACCTCCGAAGTGAGCCGCGGCGAGCGCGGCGAGGGGCAGACGATGGCCGACACGGCGGCGCGGATGGATCAGATCATCACGATGGGGCGATGAGGGGCCCGCCGCTCACACCCCCAGATACGCGCTCACGATGCGCGGGTCCACCAGCAGCTCGGACGACGGCCCTGACAACACCAGCCGGCCGGTCTCCAGGACGTAGCCGCGACTGCTGTGCTCGAGGGCCATTTGCACATCCTGCTCGACGAGGAGGATGCTCGCGCCCTGCTGATTGACCGCTTCCAGCGCCGGCCAGAGGTGATCGACCACGATCGGGGCCAAGCCGAGGGACAGCTCGTCGATCAGCAGCAGCTTCGGCTCGCTCATGAGGGCCCGACCGATGGCACACATCTGCTACTCGCCGCCGGACAGGGCGCCGGCTTGCTGATTGAGCCGTTCCAGCAACGCGGGGAACATCTGCAGCACTCGTTCCAGGTCGGCAGCCACGGCGCGCCGGTCCCGCCGCGCGTGCGCGCCCAGCCGCAGATTCTGGCCAACCGTCAGCCCGGCGAAGAGGCGTCGGCCTTGCGGCACATGGCTCAGCCCGCGCCGGACCAGCGCTTCCGGCGAAAGATCGGTGACGTCTTGGCCCTGGTAGAGCATGCGCCCGTTGGATGGGCGCAGCAGGCCGGAAATTGCCGCCAGCAGGGTCGATTTCCCCGCCCCGTTTGCCCCCAGAAGGGCGACGATCTCCCCGTCGCCAACTTCGAGATCGACGCCCCATAGCACCTGCGTGTCGCCGTAGGAGACGTCGACGCTTTCAACCCGGAGCACCGGCCGCTCCCGGCTCGTTCGCCACTCGCTCGCCGTAGCGGGCGCCCAGGTATTCCCGTCGAACGTCGGGGTTGGCGACAATTTGCGCAGGCGTCCCCTCCGCCAGCTTGCGCCCGTGGTGTAGCACGATGATCCGATCGGAGATGCCCATGACGGCCTTCATCACGTGCTCGATCACCAGCACCGTTATACCTGCCGCGCGCAGGTCGCCAATCAGCCGCATCACGGTTTCGACTTCGGCCAGATTCAACCCGGCCATCACCTCGTCCAGGAGCAGCAACGAGGGGTTCGTGGCGACGGCCTTGGCAACCTCCAGACGCTTGCGCTCGGCAATGCTCAACTGGCCGCCCAGGGCGTCGCGCTTGGTTGCCAGGCCGACGCGATCCAGCACCGCATCTACCTGCGCCAGCGCCGCGGCCATGCTCAAGGCGGGCCTGTGGCTCCCGAACAGCGCGCCGACCACCACGTTCTGCCGAACCGTCATGTTGGGAAAGGGACGCATGACCTGGAATGTGCGGGCAATTCCTCGCGCGGCGACCACATGCGCCGGCAGGCCGCTGACCACCTCACCGCGGAAACGGATCACGCCCGCCGTGGGCGCCAGGGCGCCGCTGATCAGACTAACGAGCGTCGTCTTGCCGGCGCCGTTGGGGCCGATCAGGCCGACGATCTCACCCGCATCAACGCGGAAGTCCAGACCGTCCACGGCCGGCAGTCCGCCGAAGCGACGGACCACCCCCTCACCGCGCAACAGCTCAGCCACGGCGCACGCCGCCGTAGCCGAGCCAGCGAGCCGGACGCAGCGAAACGAGCCCGCGCGGCAAGAATAGGACCAGCAGCACGATCGCCACACCCAGCAGCGTCTGATGCCAGCTCACGAAGTGCGCCCACACCTGTCCGACCAGCAGCTCGAAGAGCAGCGCCCCCAACACTGGACCCAGGATCGAGCCGGCGCCGCCGATAAGGCAGACGGCGATCATCTCCACGCTCAGGGCTGGGCGGAACACCGTGGTGGGATCGATGAACGTCGTCCAATAGGCGTACACGCCGCCGACCGCTCCGGTGAAGCAGGCGCCGATAGCGAAGGCCAGAATCTTGTAGCGGAGGGTATTGATCCCCAAGGCGGCCGCGGCCTGCTCATTCTCGCGGATGGCGAGGAAGGCGTAGCCGCTGCGCGCCCTGGCGATCCACCAGGTGAGCGTGACCATGGCCACGACCAGACCCAGCATGAGGAAGTAGAACAGGCGCGCATCCCGGGCGATCGGGAGAGAAATGCCGCTGGCGGCTCCCAGCGGCTCGAAGTTCAGCAGCAGCTCGCGCACGGCCTCGGCCACGCCGAGCGTGGCGATGGCGAAGTAGTGGCCGCGCAGGCGCAGCACCGCCCAGCCGACGGCCACGGCGAAGACGGCGCACAGAACAGCGGCGACCATCAGGCCAACGGCAAAAGGTCCCCCGTCAGTCATGACCGCGGCCGTAGCGTAGGCGCCGAGGCCAAAGAACACCACGTTGCCGAACGCCGCGTAGCCCACGTATCCACCGATGAAGTTCCACCCCTGCGCCAGCGCCGCGAACATCCAGACCGTCGTCATCAGTCGCAGATCCGCGCCGCCCAGGATGAACGCCAGGCCAACGGCAACGGCCAGGCCGATCCCCAAGAAGACACGCGGCGTCCAGAGCTTCGGACCACCGGCGCGGGGAGCATGCGCCCCTTCGGTGGACAACCCAAGTGGTGTATCCGCCAAGTTTACGCCACCTTTCCCCCTGGCAGCGTGGCGATCCCGTTGTCATCCTGAGCGCAGCGAAGGACCCTTGGCAGGGCAGACCAGCGGCGATACGGTCCCGCGCAGCGCAGACGGCATTGCCAGGGATCCTTCGCTGCGCTCAGGATGACAACTGGAAAGCCAGGTTGCCACATGGAGGGTCGCTGAACCCTGCTGGATGCACCATTAGGCATAGGACGCCCGGCCGACGAGTCCTCTGGGACGCAGCACCAGCACGATGACCAGCAAGCCGAAGGCGATGGCATCTTCGTAGCCGGCGCCGAAGAGCACCGCGCCGAAGACCTCGGCCAGCCCGAAGACGAGCCCGCCGAGCAAGGGGCCGTAGAGGTTGCCCAGCCCGCCCAGAATCACCACCACGAAGGCACGCAGGGTCAGCGCGTCGCCAAGGTCCGGCGAGATCGGATAGATCACCGAGAACAGCGCGCCGGCTGCGCCGGCCAGCGCAGCCCCGATGGCGAAGGTCAGCGCGTATGTGCGCGGCACGTTGATCCCGACCAGCCGCGCAGCGACCGGGTCCATGCCGGTGGCCAGGATGGCCTGTCCGGGGCGACTGCGATCCAAGAACGCGGCCAGCAGTACGACGAGCAGGCACGCCACCAGAAGCGCGGCGGCGCGGCCGAAAGGAATGACGACGTCGCCAAGCCGCCAACCGGCGGCGGCATAGGGGACGGACACCGAGCGGTTATCGGCGCTGAAGGCGTGCAGGACCAGATCGGCAATCACCAGCGACAGGCCGAAGGTGAGCAGGAAGGTCAGCAGTATCGGTCCGGCCACCACCCGGTTGATGATCAGTCGCTGCAGCACGTAGCCGATCAGGAACAGCGCCGCCATCGAGATCGGGATAGACAGGAACGGGTCGAGGCCGAGCAGCTGAAACAGCCAGAATGTCACGTAGGCGCCGAGCATGACCAGCGCCCCGTGACTGAGGTTGACGATGTTCATGACGCCCCAGACCAGGGCAAAGCCGATGGCAACGGCCGCGTACATGCCGCCCAGGAGCAGTCCGTCAACCAGGAACTGCGCGCTCACCGCTTCGACCAGGCAGGCGTGGGGTATTGCGGCGGCCCTTCGGCGATTTCCGACGGCCAGACGGTCACCAACTTGCCCTGCTGGATCTGCTGGACCGCCATCGGATGCACCGTGTTGATGCCGCGATCGTCGAATTTGATCGGACCATAGAAGGTCGTGATGTCCAGCTTGGCCAACGCGTCGCGAACCGCCTGGGAGTCTACGGAGTTCGCCTTCTCGATCGCCGCCTGCATGGCCACGCCGACCGATGCGCCGTCGGCCGCGTGATAGTCCGGCGCCGAGCCGTATTCCTTCTGGTAGAGGTCCGCGAATTTCTTGGGTGTACCGAAAACATCGGCGCCTTGCCATTTCTCAGCGTCGGTCCACTGGCTGCTGGCGACCACGTAGTCGGCGCTCTGCTTCAGCGTCGTGACAAAGTCGGGCGTGGTGGGGCCGACGGTGAAGCAGAACAGTTTCGGGTTGTAGTCGAGCTCCTTGGCCGCCTTCATGATGGTCAGGCTCTCCGGCAAGTGGCCGGAGTTGAGCATCACGTCGGCGTTAGCCTGCTTGGCCTTGGTGACGACGGCCGACAGATCGGTCGCGTTGGCCGGGTACTTCTCGTGGAAGGCCACCGTGAGACCATCCTGCTTGGCCAGCGCTTCGGCGCCCACACCGACCTCCAGGGAGAAGCTGTCGTTGGCGGAGAGAATCACGACCGACGCCGGCTTGGGGTTGAGGTGGGAGGCCATGTCAATCATCACCGCCCCGTAATCCTTGGCCGGGCTGAGCGTCGCGAAGATGTACTTGTAGCCACGATTGAAGATGTTCTCCGCCGCCCCGTTCCCTTCGACCATGGGAACGCGGTACTTCTCGGCGACCGACGACGCCTGGAACGACGGCGCGCTGCCGTAGGGGCCAAAGAGCAGCGTGATCTTGTCCTGGGTGATCAGCCGCTCGGTCATCTGGGCGCTCTGATCGGGGACGCTAGCATCGTCGTAGTATTTGATGGCGACGGTATAGCTCTTGCCGCCGGCCTTCAGTCCGCCGGCTTCGTTGACGACCTTCACCCACAGGTCGTATCCATTCTTGGTGAGCTTGCCTTCGACCGCGTTGGGCCCCGACAATCCCAGCGGCGCGCCGAAGGTCAAAGTCTCCAGCGCGCCGCCGGCAGGCGCCTGCGCCGCGGCGGCCGGCTTCGTCGTCGCCGCCGCGGCGCTCACCGCCGCGGACGGCGAGGCGACGGCCGAGGACGCTTGGGAGGACGCCGCCGTCGCCGAGGAGGTTGCAGCAGCCGCGGCGGGCGACGTCGACGCTGCGCTGGTCACGCTCGCTGCCGTTGTTGCGGCAGCGCTGCCGCCGCAGGCGCCCAGACCGACGACCGCAATGGCAGCGGCGCCCGAAGCTGCCATGCGCAGCAGGCGCCGCCGTGACCAGCCGGGAAATGGGGATGCATATGAGACCGGCATAGAGAGCCTACCTTTCGTTGTGGCTGGGCGGGTGCGCACTCGCCGCGGGCTAGCCGCTAGATTATAGACGAGGGAAGCAGGTCGCTACCGGTGCAGATACTGGCTGCCAGCAGGCGCAACGCCTCCTCCGCATCCAGCTTGCCGGTCTTTACGGCTTCGTCGGCCCGGACGAACAGATCCATGAGCTCGCACAGGCGCTCGTAAGTGAAGCTCGGGGCCTGGCGGGACAGCGCGCGCAACTGGAAATCGCGCAACCTGAATTCACCAGTGCGCAAGAATGCCACGTCTCCGCGCTCGCGCTGGCCGGACACGTAGAGGAGGAGCAGCCGAAACTGGCGGATGACGTTGGCAAGCAGCACCTGCGGGGCCTCGCCCAGGCTCAGCAGGTGCTCGAGCACCGCGTTCGCCCGACCAAGGCGGCGTTCGGCCAACGCGTCAGTCAAGGCAAAGACACGCTCTAACGGCTCCTCGACGAGGAGCTTGACGGCCGCCTCATCAATGGTAATGCCGCGCCCAACGTAGGCAGCCAGCTTTTGCAGCTCGGTACGGCCGCGGACGAGATCAGGGCCGACCTGAGCCCGACCATCAATCGTCACCTCCCCGACACACCGGTCGGCCAGGAGCCCGGCCCCCTGCTCACTCAGGCGTATGTCCTGGGCCCGCGCCACCTCGAGGAGCTTGGCGGCAAAGTCGCGCCGGTCGAGTCGCCCGCCAGCAGTGACTGTTCCTTGCACGCCCCGGATGAGCGCCACCAGCGGGTGACTGTCGGGAAGCTCCCGCCGCTCGCGGAACAGCACGTCGAGACCGGGGGGAAGGGCGCTGAGGCAGCTCTCCAGCGTTGCCCGGAGCAGCTCCTCCTTTGGCACCCGCGCCGCGACGCCGGTAATGACGACCAGTCGAGCAGACGAGAACAGGGAGAACGTGCTGAGGGCGCCGGCCAGGGCGTGGGGGCTGATGATCTCCCCATCGTATCGACTGATCTCTACGTCCGGATCAGCTTGCCTGGCCATCGTGATGGCACGATTTACCCGTTCATCGGCAAGGGCGGCGTCACCGCCATGAAACAGGGCTAGCATGCCACGAGAATACCAGACGCCCTGCGTCCTCCCGCGGCAATCGTGGAGAGCTCGGATACGTCGCGGAGTATGGTAGCAAGCTATCGCC
>CALBSQ010000105.1 GCA_937967325.1 uncultured Chloroflexota bacterium | reverse complement strand
GGTACCATCAAGTTAGGGTGGCCTAACTCCGTGGAAAAGGGGTGCCTCAATGTTCGGGCCGAGCAGAGCGCGCAGAGCAGGTGGCCACGCCATTTCCGGCGCCGGGCTGGTAGCCGGATTGGGCGCCGGCGTCGCCGTCGGGCTGTTGCTGCCGGCCATGCCCTGGATCGCGGTGGTGGTGTCGGCGCTCCTGGTGACGGTGCTCGGCAGCTTGGGCTTTGTGTGGGCCGGTGAAGTGTTCACGGCCGAATGCCCGTGCTGCGCCGCGCGAACAGTCGCGACTACCTGGCGGCAGACGTATCAATGCCGCCGTTGCCAGACTATGTGCGCGCTCGCCGCGCTGAGCCGGCGCCGCTACTCGCCACCGGCGCCATCCGCGGGCAGGCCAGTCTAGCGTTACGTAGCCGCCGTGGCCAGTTGGCGGTCCTCGTCACTCTGGCGTAGCGCCCCCAGAAAGTTGCTGGTCATCTCATCCAAGGCTGCGGAACGGTAGTCTTCGACGCGGCCGGCGTCGATCAGACTGGTCAGGTTTGGATCAATCGGCAGCCGGCCGAGCAGCGGGGCGCCCGATTCGGCCACCAGCCGCGGGCCCTGACTGGGTCCGAATATCTCCACGGCGGCGTCGCTACCCGGGATCGTGATGTAGGCCATGTTCTCCACGATGCCCAGAATGGGCGTGCGCATGCGCTGGGCCAGCTTGATGGCCTTGGACACGACCATGGCGGCGAGCTGCTGCGGTGTGCTCACGATCACCACGCCCTCTACTGGCAGGCGCTGCAGCACGGTGAGCGGCGCATCGGAGGTGCCCGGCGGCAAGTCGACCAGCAGGTAATCGAGTCTGTCCCAATGGACATCGTTGAAGAACTGTTGGATTGCTCCCGTGATCATCGGACCGCGCCAAATAACCGCGTCCTGCTCATTCTCCAGCAGGAGGCTCACCGACATGATCTTGATGCCGCCGCCGCTGAGGGCTGGCTCGAAGCGCTTCTCCCGCATCGTCGCCTTGCCGGACACGCCGAACATCTTTGGCACGCTGGGGCCGGTGATGTCGGCGTCCAGCACGCCTACACCGCGACCTTCGCGCCGCAGGGCGGCGGCGAGCAATCCCGCGACGAGCGACTTGCCTACGCCGCCCTTGCCGCTCATTATGGCGATGACGTGATCGACATTCTGCATGCTGAGCTTGCCACCAACAAGCGGCCGCTTTTGAGGAGGGTCCACGCGCAGCTCCGGTACCACACCCTCGCGAGCGTAGCGGGTCAGATCCTGGATGAGGAGCTCCACATTGAGGCGGTGCAACGCGGCTCCCGCCACAATGGTCTCGTACGCTGCGACGTGGCAGCTCGCGCAGGGCAGACCGTGGGCGCGGAACACCGCCTGAACGCCGGGATACCGCTCCACCACGTCCTTGATCTTGGTACCAAGAGCGATTTCCAGCATGATGGCGCTCACCTCACCTTGTTGCACTCGTGCTCCAGTGTACCGCTCCAGGCGGGTGGGCATCTGGTGGCGGCCTGGAGGGAATGTGGAGGACACGGCACTGGCGGCGGCAACGTCTGTTGTCGCGGTGGGGAGTGCGGCTGGTGGTGAGGGAGGCCCCCTCTCTGGCTTCGCCATCTCTCCCCCAATCCTGGGGGAGAGCGGTGGCGGCAAGAAAGGCTGCCAAACGGGCCCGTCCCCCAAACTGAAAGTAGATCAGTGTTGGAAAGCATGCGTCCGTCGCGGCTCTCCCCCAGGATTGGGGGAGAGATGGCGAAGCCAGAGAGGGGGCCTCCCTCACCACCAGCCGCACTCCCTATAACGTCGCTCATGGACCGGTTCGACTCTGCCGTTGCTCCACCACAAACCGGTACAGCTCCCGGCGATTGACCCCCAATTCTTGTGCAATCGCGGCGAGCCGGCTTGTCGCGGTCGACACCAGCGGCGCCGGCTCCGCGCTCCCCGGCCCGCCCTCGACCACAATCACTGCCTCCCCGCGCACGTCGCCAGGGAGCGCCTCAAGTACCGAGGCGGGGCTGCCCCTCGTCACGCACTCAAATCGCTTCGTCAGCTCGACAGCCACCGCAATGGTTCGCAACGGGAGCAGCTCGGCCAGGTCCTCAAGTGTCTCGCCTAGGCGATGAGGAGCCTCGTAGGCCACGATGGTCTCGTCCCGTTCGGCGCAGGTTGCCAGCGCCCGCCGGCGCGCCGCCCGGCGATTGGGCAGGAAGCCAACAAAGAGCCAGCGGTCGGCCCACAGCCCGGCCACACTCAGCGCGGCGGTGACCGCCGACGGCCCCGGCACGCACTCCACAGCGTAGCCGGCGGCGCGGACGGCTTGCACCAAGCGGCGACCGGGATCGGCAATGGACGGCATTCCGGCGTCGCTGACCAGCGCGACATCGGTGAACTGGAGCTGGTCGAGCACCTGCCTCGCAGCCCGTTGGTGGTTCGCCTCCCGGTAGGAGATCAGCGGCGTCCGGATGCCGTAACGCGTCAAGAGGGCTCGTGTCACGCGAGTGTCTTCGGCCGCGATAAGTGCGACCTCGCGGATCACCCGCTCAGCACGATAGGAGAGATCCTCCAGGTTGCCGATGGGTGTGCCGGTGACAAACAAGCTGCCCATGCTCCGGAGCCGTCACCTTCGTGCCGCCCGGCCGCCGCCGGGCCACACCGACATCAAGCCGAGCGCGACGGCCAGCACAAAGGCGACGTCGCCGCGCGTCTCCTGGTGCTGGCTGACCAGCACGCTGCCGGCGATCAGCAAACCGATGCACAGGGCCGCGGTCACCAGCCGCCGGCCGGTGCGCTCCAGACGAGCGATATTGCGTGACATCTCACTGATGGCGGCGACACGCAGCTCCAGCTCGCCGGCCTCAGCTTTGGTGAGGACCCGATCTAACGCGCGCGGCAGGTTGAGTGCGATGCGCCCGTAGTCGCGCAACTGGCCGGTGAGCAGCTCAACCCAATCGCCCGGCTCATCGCGCCCGGCCAGCCTGCGCGCGTAGGGAGTCATCACCGCGACGACGTTGAGGTCCGGCGCCAGGCCCGTGCTCAGCCCGACCAGCGTGCCGATGGTCCGCCCCACGAACACGTAGTTGGCGGGGATCTGGAAGGGCTGCTCGTAGACGAGGTCGCGAATCTGGTCGAAAACCTGCCCCGGGCTGATCCGCGCCAGCTCCGCCAGGGAGTTGCGGTGGAACTGGTCGAGGAACCATGCCAACGCATCGCGCACGGTGCGACGGTTGGCGCCGGCGCGCAAGAATCCCATGTCGTCGAGTGCTCGCACCGCCGCGTCGGGGTTGCGTTGGACCAGCGCGTTGAGCAGGTTGCGGGCGTGCCCGCGCACGGTTGGGGTGATGTGTCCCATCAGACCGAAATCCAGAAACACCACGACCGGCCCCGGTCGGACGAGCAGGTTGCCCGGGTGCGGATCGGCATGGAAGAGGTCCAGCTCGAACACCTGGCGAAAGTAGGTGACGTTCAAGATGCGCGCCACTTCCGTCCGGTTGATGCGCGCAGCTTCCAGCTCCTCATAATTGGTGATCTTGATGCCGTCGCAGTACTCCAATGTCAGGACGCGCTCCCGCGAATGCGACGGATAGACCAGCGGCGCGTACACCTGCGGGTCGTTGGCGAACGCGTCGCGGAAGAGGGCGGCGCTGGCCGCCTCGACACGATAGTCCAGCTCGTCGCCCAGCGTCTGGGTGAACTCCTGCAGCACGCCGTCCCAATCCACGTCTGCCGCGATGGTGGTCAGGCGGCGCATCCAACCGATTACCCAGCGCAAGTTGTCCAGGTCGATGGCGATGATCTGGGCGATTTGCGGGCGTTGCACCTTAACGGCGACGTCTTCTCCGGTGATCAGGACAGCTCGGTGGACCTGACCGAGCGACGCGGCAGCCACCGCCCGCTCCTCGAAGCCGCGGAACCAATCGGCCAACGGCCCTCCAAGCTCCCGTTCCGCCACCTCACGGATCGCGGCGAACGGCAACGCGGGAACCTCGTCCTGCAGCTTGGCCAGCTCCTCAATGTACTGGGGCGGCAGCAGGTCTACACGGCTGGAGAAGAACTGGCCGAGCTTGATCAGCAGCCCCCCTTGCTCGATCGCCGCGAGCCGGTAGCGGATGGCCTGACGGCGTTGGAGGGCTGGGAGACGCCTCCGCACCACGGCCTCTCCGACGAGCCGTCGAAGCAGCCATACCCGCCAATAGTCGAGGATGAAGCCGACAAACAGGACGACGACGGCGCGGAAACGCCGGCGACGAATCCGGCGCCAGGCACGGGTATTCGGAGGCGGCAAGAGCACGGCCATCCGTCTACTCGGTCGCTAGATCGGTCGCGACCGCGGATCGCTGATGATGCCCTCCTGCATGGCCTTGCGGATGGCTTCGGCGCGAGAGGTCACGTCGAGCTTGGCGCAGACGCGGTGCAGATAGGTCTTGACCGTATTGACAGACAGGCAGAGCTGGTCGGCGATCCTCTTCTCGCCGACGCCGGCTGCCGCCAGATAGAGCACGTTGACCTCGCGGTCGGAGAGTCTTCGCCGCTGCGCGGCCGGCAGCAGCGCGGCATGGTCCTGTTGAACAATGAGTGAGATCAGGGTCCGGGTGGCCAGCGGACACACCCAGGCCTCCCGCGCCGCGAGCGTAACAATGGCGGAACAACACTCCTCCGGCGTCAGATAGCGCACGACGCCATATCCCTTAATGCCGAGACGGAGCGTGGCCTGGAGCTCGTTGCCGTTCTCCGACTCCGTGAGCACCAAGATCTTGGGCCGGGGATCTAGGTCGGCCAGCCCGTCTAGCAGACGACCTGCCTCCACGCGCGGCTCGTCGGCGTAGAGCACCAATACGTCGCAGCCTGGCTGCCTTGCCCGCGCGGCAGCCTCGAACACGTCGCGGGCCTGCGCGACGAGGGACAGCCGGTCGTCGGCCCTGAAGGAAGCAACCATGCCGGCGCGCAAGATCGGTGACCCGCCCGCCACGACAACGCGCACTGCGTCCATATCGCCATATGCCACTACGCTGGGCCGACCATTAGGATCGGCATGTGGATAACGTACCCCAAGCCCGCCCGTAACGGTAATGATGCGACTCTCCGGCGAGACGCACGAACCAGTGGCTCGAAAGTACTAGCCGCATCCCGCACGAGCCGCATGGCGGTACCTGCGCGGTATGATCACACTGGTCCAATGGACACAAAAACTGGGCCGGATGACTAGCATTGTCATCCGGATGACGCGGTTTTGTCTACCAAAGGGTGATACTCAGTCTGCCCGTCTCTCTATACACTGGTGGCATACCAGTTAGGAAGTATAGAGGGCGCACTAGTGATCTGTGCCAGGGTCGCTGGAAGCGACTTCCATTCGTCCTCATTGGGCAGGTTTCGCCACGGAAGAGTTGGAGACGAAGGTGCGCATGGTGTCGGATGGCCTCCCGGTAGCGGGATGCCGTACGGGCCCTGGCCACACTCGCGCGCCGCCATCCGGGTTCAGGGTGGTCGAGGCGCCCGCGTCAGCGGGTCCTTGCCGCTCTGGATGGAGGCGGCACGGACCTCGCGTCCAGGCGATCTCCCCGCTGGACCGTGTGATAGAAAGGTGGCTGGCCCAAAAGTCCCACAAACCGCAATAGTCTTGGAAGTTGGAACGTGGTCATCGTAAAACAAACTGTCGTCGTAGAAATACACAAGTAGGAGGATCCCAAAAGCAATGTCTTACTACAAGAAGGTCCGGCTTCGGGAGAAGCTGCTGCAGCGAGCAGGCAGTATTCTTCCCGCCGCGGCGCTGACCGCGGC
>CALBSQ010000104.1 GCA_937967325.1 uncultured Chloroflexota bacterium | reverse complement strand
GATTTCTGCCTGTCTCGTGGGCTCGGAGATGTGTATAAGAGACAGCCCCGGCCCCCCGGCCCCTGTGCTACCCTCCGCTGGACGCGACGCGATTTCACGGGAGGAGAAAGCCTGATGACCCAGGAAGTGACGGCCGGCCTGTCACAACCCGAGTACCGAATCGAGCTGCGAGAGAACGTCGAGATCCCGATGCGGGATGGCACGATCCTTCGCGCCGATGTCTATCTGCCGGCCGGCCAGGGTCCAGCGCCGGCGATCGTCGAGCGAACGCCGTACAGCAAGAAGTCGTCGTCGGAGGTCAGCCTGGGCGCGCCGGAGTATTTCGCGTCGCGCGGCTACGCGGTGGTCATTCAGGACGTGCGCGGGCGCTACACCTCCAATGGGGAGTTCTATCCTTTTCACGACGACGGCTGGGGTCTCAACCGAG
This sequence comes from uncultured Chloroflexota bacterium, assembly GCA_937967325.1. GTDB lineage: Bacteria > Chloroflexota > UBA4733 > UBA4733 > UBA4733 > UBA4733. The sequence continues at coordinate 73,117 of CALBSQ010000104.1, read as the reverse complement.
ACGGCTATGACACCATCGAGTGGATCGCGGCGCAGCAGTGGTGCAGCGGCAAGGTCGGCACGATTGGCGGGTCGTACTCCGGCATGACGCAGTACCGCATGGCGCCGACGCGACCGCCGCGCCTCGCCGCGCAGTTCGTTCGGGAGTCGTCTAGCGACTACCACGAGGAGTGGGTGTATCGCGGCGGGGCGCTGGAGCTCGGCTTCTCCCTCAACTGGGCGGTCGCTCAGACGCTGAGCAATCTTGACCATCTGACCAGACCTGAGGACCGCGAGCAGAAGCGCGGCGCACTCAAGAAGGTGGTCGAGGAGATCGGGACCTGGTTTCGTCACCGGCCGCTCACCCCGCTGCCGCCGATCACGGGCCTCAGCGATTGGTACAACGACTGGCTCGACCACCCGGACGATGGTCCGTACTGGTGGCAGTGGAATATCGCCCAGCACCACCAGGAGATCGACGTCCCCATCTACCACCTCGGCGGTTGGTTCGACTGCTTCCTGCGAGGCACCCTGGAGAACTACTCCGGCATTCGCCGGCACGGACGCAGCGACAAGTCGCGGAACAGCCAGAAGCTCATCGTCGGCCCCTGGATCCACGGCCCTGGGAACATCAACGTCAGCAAGGTCGGCGAGTTTGACTTCGGGGCCGACGCGGCCCTCGTGCTCAACGATCTGCGGCTGGCCTGGTTCGACCACTGGCTCAAAGGCAAGCCGACGGGCATCATGGAACAGCCGCCGGTGCGCGTCTTCACGATGGGCGCCAATCGCTGGCAGTCGCTCGCCGACTGGCCGCCACCCGACGCCCGGCCGACGGTGTTTTTCTTGCATGCTGGGGGCGAAGATTCGCTGCCGCCTCGTGACACCGCAGACTCCTTGAACCGCGGGACCCTCTCCTTACACGTGCCTGATGGAGCGGAGCCGGCCGACAGCTTCGTCTCAGACCCTGACGACCCAGTCCCAACCCGGGGTGGCGGATGGCTGGGCAGCCCGAATGGACCGTACGATCAGCGGCCCATCGAGGGTCGCTGCCTCACCTTCACCAGCCGGCCGCTCCAGGAGGACCTGGAGCTGACCGGCCCGGTCACGGCGACGCTCTACGTCATGTCGACTGCTCCCGACACGGACTGGGTCGTCCGGCTCTGCGATGTCGCTCCGGATGGGGTATCTCGCCTGGTAGCCGACGGCGTGCTGCGCTCCCGCTATCGCGACTCGCGGCAACATCCCGTGCTACTGCACCCGAATGAGGTAACCAAGGTGAAGGTCGACCTCTGGGCGACGAGCAACCTCTTCCTCGCCGGGCATCGACTGCGCGTGTCCGTCAACAGCAGTTGTTTCCCGAGGTGGGACGTCAACCTGCAGACCGGTGGCCCTTTTGGTCGCGAAGTTGCCGGCCAGGTCGCGCTGAACACGCTGTTCCACGACTCTGCCCGCCCGTCGCACCTTTCGCTGTCAATCCGGGGCGGCGAGCCGCGGTTCTGATCTCCAGTCCCCGACTGACTTTCCTGCAATCCTCTGCTTCGGCGTTCGCCGCGGCAAGGCAATCTTTGATTGCGACTCCCGTTTGGCAATATCGCAATCCCCCTGCGGGTCTCAATGACTGACCCTAACGGCGGACGCTGTAGTACTCTAGTGGGTCACGCCGCAATTAACCTGAGATTCGCACCAGACGCGGCAATCTCAGTTATTTGTCGCGTGACCCACTAGCCAGATTGCCAAGGGAATCTCCGCATCGAATGCCTGGCAGCGCCGGAAGCCGATCAGACGAGCGCAGTCGGTGCAGATCGGACTATACCGCGGTATCCCGAGGCTACGGCCAATTACGATACTCATGCTGGTAGGCGCTCCTGGTCAGATGGACCAGGCTATCATGGGGGAGCCTTCCTGACGCCACTTGGGTGCATGCATCCTTATGAGGGGGGCGCTTGTCCGAACGATGCTGGAGGATTACGCAGTGCGACTGGTCACGGGTTCGTCAACCGGTTTCTCCGGCGGCAGGAGTCCGTCCTCGCGCAACATGCGGATGAGAGACGGATTGCCACGCTGTGGTCGCGTCACCTTGGCTCCCGGCACCGGCGCGAACTGCATCCCGTGGTCGCCGGGATACGGCTGCTCGTGCGTGCTCTCGCCGACCCAGATCTCCAGCGGGATCTCGACGTCGAACGCCGCGCACTTCCGGAATCCGGTCCGATGGCGGCAGAACGTGCAGACCGGGCTGAGCCGCGGCATACCGAACTCACGATCAATCACTATGCTCACAACGGCAACCGTTCCCGGGAGTACATCAAACCTAGCAGCGGGGCTACCTCCCGCCAAACGTCGTGGAGATGCCCGGCATTTGCCTGCTCAACATCAACAGTACCACTCAGCGCGCCCGCGGCGAAGCGCTGCTCCCATTCGGCATCGGCGAGGGCAAACATGTCCAACACGATCCGGGAAGCAGGCCAGCCCATCGGGCCCGCCAGCATCGCGAAGCGATAGCCGGGGGAAACTGCCCGTAACTCCGCGAGATCCAGCTTCGCGGCAAGCGCGACATCGCTCGGCGAATAAATTCGCGGGCTACCACATGCGAAGTCCGCCTCCGCGGACTCCTGGAGGCCAGGTCCACGGGAGCAAAACCGAGCCCACAGCCACGACGGGTCCGCCTCTCCCTTCGTAGGGGAGAGGTTGGAGAGAGGTTCTCCCCTCGCCCGCAAGCGGGTGAGGGGCCGCGACCGGCCTCAGTCCCACCACGCCCAAAGGCGGATGTGGTCGCCGAAGGGCCCTGTCCGGTCGCTGAAGAGGCGCTTGCGGCCGGTGGCGATGTCCGCGTACTCGTGGACGCGGTGCGCCAGCTTGGCAGCGGGCAGGTCGATGCTATGCCTGGAGTGGCCGAGGTCACCCCACGTCGGATCGTAGTGGCTGGCCAGCAGCTCGCCGATCTCTGCCGTGTGCTCGAACTCCAGGGCGCGGCGCTGCTCCGCGCTCGGCTCGTCCCACAGGTCGCGCTCGTCGGTCTCGCCATCGGGCATGGTTGGACGTCTCCTCTCATAGGTGGGTAGTCCATGATGACACACGCCGACTGTTCCGCTCCTGAAGTGCCGCGCGTCGCCGCCCGACCTGCCGCGAGCGGCGGAATAGGAGCGCCCCGGCGGCCGGCAGGAGCAGGGCGAACAGGGCAAGCGTGGCCAGATCGTGGGTGAGCGCGGCGCCCGCCGTGCCTAGCACGCTGCGCCGGATGGCGTCGAGGGCGTAGGTCTGCGGCAGCCAGGCGGAGACGACCTGCAGCCAGCCGGGCAGGATGGCCGGTGGGAAGTAGGAGCCGGAGACGAGCGGTACCAGCACACCGATCAGCCAGTGGACCGGCTCGGTGTCGTGCCAGGCGTTCATCAGCCAGACCATGCTGGCCGAGATGAGGCCGATGCCGGCGGCGGCCAGCAGCCCCAGCAGGAGGGCTAGAAGCGCCAGATCGTAGCGAGCGCCGGGGTGCGGGTGGAAGCCGAACCAGACCCAGCCGGCGACGAGGTAGACGCCGAGGAAGAGGAACTGGCGCACGTAGCCCCAGAACAGCTGGGCGGAAAGGTAGGTCCAGAGGGGGATCTTGGCCATCAGCAGGTACTCGGCCATGGAAAGCCGCACGCCGCCGGACGACCAGGAGCCGGTGTAGAGCGACTTCACCTGATTATAGAACTGGCGCATGGTCTGCAGCAGCAGCGGCGTTACGGCGACGCCCAGGATGAGGTAGGCGACGACGTCGCCGCCGTAGGCCTGGAGGAAGGGCGCCTGATTGCCGAAGGCCCGCGCGTAGAAGAGCCAGGTGGCCAGGCCGGCGACCAGATTGAGGCCCTCGAAGGGCAGCGCCCAGCCCAGCCAGGCGTACTGGGTGAACAGGTCCCGCCGGAACAGCACCCAGAACAGCCGCGCCTGCGCCTGCACGGCCGCCGTGAACGTGGCTACGCTGGCTGCTGGGCGGGAGGTTGCGCTAACCATGTTCATCGGGAAGCTCCTTTCCAGGGAGGCGAATGCCGGGAACGGGCCCTCACTCCGGCTTTCGGGCGCCCTCTGGGCGTTCTCCCCCGCAAGCGGGGGAAAGGCCGCGACGGACGGCCCGGCTCCCCTCGCCCGCCATGCGGGAGAGGGGCCGGGGGTGAGGGCCCGCTGCCAGCCGATTTCGCCAAAAGAGCCACTTATGGGAGCGTGACCCCCTCGAAGGTCGGGCCACGCTCCGACGCGCGGCCGCGAACGGCGCGCAGGTAGACCTCCTCCAGGGTGGGCCGACTGACGTCGACGTGGCGGACGCGGCAGCCGCGCTGCGCCAGCGCGTCGATAACGGCCGGCAGCGTCTGCCGGCTATCCGGCGTCAGGAAGCGCAGGTCGCAGCGCCCGGCCGCCTCGTCGGTCGTGGTGTCGAGGTCCTGCACATGGGGCAGGGCGGCGATCGTCGCTTGAGTTGCCGCTTGCCAGTCGCTCAGCTCGATCTGCACACCTTCGACTGTGCCCAGCTCGGCGGTGAGGTCGTGGGGTGTCCCGAAGGCTGCCAACTGGCCGCGCGCCAGGATGGCCACGTGGGTAAAGAGGTCTTGCGCCTCCAGCACGTGGTGGGTAGCGTAGATGATGGTGGCGCCGGCCTCTCGATTGAGCTGCGTCAGGACTCGACGGATCTCGGCCACCACTTCGGGGGCGACGCCTTCCGTCGGCTCGTCCAGCAGGTAGATGGGCGCCTGGCGCATCAGCCCGAAGGCCAGCTGCAGCTTGGCCGTGGTGCCGGAGGAGAGCGTGCCGACGCGGCTGTCCGCCCACTCGTCCATACCTAGCCAGGCCAGGACGCGGTCGATCTCGGCGTCGTTCGGGCGCAGTCCGAACAGGTCGGCCACGAAGCGCAGGTTGCGTCGCGGCGTCAGGCTGGGGTCCACCCAGGCCCCGCCGGTGAGGACGCCGGGGATGAAGTTGGTCCGCGCCGGCGCCGCCTTGGGCTCGGTGCTGGCGTCAACGCCCAACACGCGCAGCCGGCCGGACGATGGCGCCACCAGCCCGGCGATCATCTTGAGCAGGGTCGACTTGCCGCTGCCGTTGGGACCGAGCAGACCGACGAAGGCGCCCTCCGGCACCCGGAAGCTGATGCCGTCGATGGCTCTCCGCTCCAGTGGGCGCAGCTGCCCGTTCAGGCGGTAGTAGAGGTTGAGCAACAGCATGCCGGGATGATCGGAGACGTGCATGCTGTGGCCCCAGACGATCGATTTCCGAAAGACCCGGGTCAGCTCCTCGGCTTCCACCGCCCAATTCATCATCCGCGTCCTTCCCTTCCCTCGCCGCGCCAGCGCATGAGCTGCTGCGCGGCCACCAGCGCCAGCGCGAAGGCCTGCAGGTTGGCCTGTCCCCAGCGATTGCGGCCATAGCGCACGACCAGCCCCACCTCCTCCATCTCGCGCAGGTGGTGGTAGAGCTGGCCGGTCGTGTTCAGCCCCGCCGCCTCCAACAATGAGGCGGAGTCCTTGCTGCCGGTGAGCAGCGCCTTGTAGATTTCGAGCCGGATCGGGTGCGCCATCCCCGCCATGCTGTGGGCCGCCTCGTCGGAGGAGAGGGCGAGCAGCGCGTCCAAGCCGATGGTTTTTTCGTCGAGCAACCGCCCGTACTCGTCGTCGCCAGGACGGGAGAAGCGGAAGTAGGACAATGCTCGTACCTCCCCGATGGGGAAACGCCGCGCTTCCTCCGATGCCTGCTCGAACTTGGCCTCGACCCGTTCGGCCAGCGGGTGCTCGCCCTCCTTGTACGCCTTGGCCCGCTGCTCCAGCCGCTCGACGCGGGCGCGAAGGTCGGCCAGTTCAGCGTGGATGTCGTCCATCATTCTGTATTTCCATAATACGTTCCTTCTATAATGTAATTGGATAACATGGTGGCCAGGCCGTGTCAAGTGTGGCAGTGCTCGCGGGACGGCGCCCGACGGTTCTTTCGCTTTGCCGGAAACGCGATCAGCCGGCCCCGGCGAATGAAGCGCGCCACTGGATCCGTCGCGATTGGCGCTACCTGGGGAGTCAACACGGCACATGCATGGCCATTCCACCCGGGTGTGGCAGGTTCTATTGCCTGGAGATCACCCGGTTGGGAAACCGTGGCTCTCCTCTTCCTGTGGTCGATCCCTCCCTTCGATCTTGAATCGCCTGAGTGCGAGGCGTCACAACTCCTGTGCTACATTGCGGCTAAAGTCGGGCAGGCGCTCGGCCACGCGGTAGACGCCGCGCTCGCGCTCCAGGAAGCCGTACATCACCAGCTCGCGCCGCAACGTCGCCACGTCGTCGTGGGCCCTGGCGGCCGATTGCCGGTATGTGCTTGGCTTCAAGGTGCTGCACGACCTCATCCCTAGCATTGTCGGTGGTTGCCTGGTGGATGAGCAGCACAATCCGAGCAACGGCGACGCCTTGCAGCGAACCACCAATGGTTTGCTGGTCTGGCGCAAGGCCGATAACCACACGGCCTTCACCGACGGCTATCGCGCCTGGGTGGTCGGCCCCTATGGCCTGGAGTACCGACTCAATAGCCGGCGCTTCTCCTGGGAGCCCAATCCGGACGGACTGCCCATGGCGCCACCGAGCTTCGGCGGCGTGGTCCCACCGACCAGCCCTTCGACGCCTCTGGTGGTCCCGAGCAGGCCCGGCGCGTGTCCCGCCGGGACCGCCTGCAACACCGCGCTGGGGATCGCGGTGACAATCCCCGTCGGCTGGGAACAGGCCCCAGCAAGTAACTACCCGCCCGGCGAGCTGGTGCTGTGGCGACTCCCGGCTGCGGGACAGGTCAACGCCGACGAGCGCCTGATCGTCCGCTCGCTCGGCACGACGAGCGAGACGAACGACGCGCAAGCGGTGGCTGCCGTTGCCGACCAGGAGGTGCAGACCAGCGCCAACCCCGCGGCCGTTACCCGCCGCGCGGTCAGCTATGGCGGCGAGCAGGGGGTGCTCCTGCATGGGCTGCCCAGCATCGGCCCGGTTGCCGAGATCATCCTGGTGCATCAGGGAGTCGTCTATCGTATTCTGGCGCCTGGCAATATGCTGACGGTCAACCAGCAGAAAGCGCTGGAGAGCCTGCGCTTCATCTCGCGAATCGGGCCGTTCCCACCGGTGCGATGATGCGCCACCCGCCCGCCGCCTCATCGCCTTCGGGCGCGATTAAGTCTTCTCCACCACCTGATCGCCGTGCCCGTGGATGAGCTTCCAGGCGCCGTCCTCGCGGCGAGAGATCTGCGTCGTCCTTCGCAGTACGCTCCGTGGCCTCCCTGCGCAGCTTCCGAACGCTGGTGACGGTGGAACGGCGCGCGGCCAGATACCGTGGTCGCTGCTGCTTGCGCTACTCGGCGGCGTGGGCGTTGTCGGGCTTCTGGCGCGGCGAAGGTATGCACCGCGCTCACGTTGAATCATGGCACGGTATGCGCTGGCTCCGCGAACTCCGGCACGAGCTGCGCGATCCCAACCGGCAGGCGCAGTGGCTGTCGGGAATCGCCCGCAACGTCTGCGCCAACTGGTGGCGCCGGCACGGCCGGGAGGTCGCACGGTGTGCCGGACGAGGACTAGGCGACGCCACCACCCTGAATTGGGTCGACGAGGTACCGGACGACGTGGACCTCGAAGTCGAGCTGGAGCGCGATGAGCTGGGCCAGTTGCTGGATCGGGCGCTGGCGTTGCTGCCGCCGCTCACCCGGCACGTGCTGATCGCCCGCTACGTCGAGGAATCGCCGCAAGCGGAGGTGGCGAACCGGTTGGGATTGAGCGAGGGCGCCGTGGCGATGAAGCTGCAGCGGGGTAAGTTGGCCATGCGGCGGGTCCTCTCGACCGAGCTGCGCCAAGCGGCGCTGGCCTACGGCCTGGTGGACGGCCCCGACGGCGACTGGCAGTGGACGCGGCTCTGGTGCCCGCTGTGCGGACAGCGGCGCATGCTGGGGCATTTTCTCGACGGCCGGTCTAGTCTGGAGCTGCGTTGCCCGGTCTGCTGCCCCGCTACCCCCGCCAATGTGGCGAGCGCGTCTCTGCCGGAGTTGTTCCGCGGCGCCAGGGGCTTTCGAGCAGCCTACGCCCGTTTGCTCGGCTGGGCCAGCGCTTGGATCGTCCGCCCGCCCGGCACGGCGCCGCGCTGCCCACACTGCCGCCGGCCGGCGCGGCTGGCCGAGCGCAACTCCGATCAGTTCTCCTGGTGGGGCAAGCCGAGTTATCGCTACCAGTGCATTGGCTGCGACTGGCGCTGGGACTTCACGCTGACCGGTTTCGTGCTTTCCCTTCCCGCCGGGCAGCGCTTCCGGCAAAGCCATCCCCGGCTCCGCTCCCTTCCCGTGCGTCAAGTCGAGGCGGAGGGCTTGCCAGCGTTGGTGGCGACGCTGGAGGACGTGGCCCAGCCGGCGCGGCTGGAGATCGTCTGCCATCGCGACACACTACAGGTGCTCCACGTCCATGAATGACTTCGGCGGCGACTCATTTCGGGCAACGGTCGGCGAGCGGAGTGAAGCGTCGTTCGGAGCGCGGGCATCTTGCCCGCCCCGGATTGTCAGCACGAGGGGCTTGTCTCAACTTGGCAACGTCACCTCGAACGGCAGCAACCGAGCGGGCAAGATGCCCGCGCTCCGAACGACATGTCGTTTGATCAGAACACTAGACCCATGACCGCGCCGGCCAAACAGGCGCGGGCGAGACTGGCCGCGAGCGCACGGCTGGTTGGGCGCGCGGCCGGCCTGACCTGGCGAGCCTGCCCGTTGCTGTTGCTGAGCCTCCTCCTGCTCCTCGCCGTCCAGGCGCTCCAGCCACCCTTGCAGCTCTTCCTCTCCCGGCACGTGCTCGACCGCGCCGCGCTCGACCTGGGGCTGGCGGCCACGCGCGATCCGCTCGCCGGACGCTTCCCGCTGCTGACCTGGATCCTGCTGGCGGCCGGCGCCCAGGTCGTCGTCGACGCCACGAGCGCCATCAGCTTCGTCGCCATCCAGTCCGGGCTGCACCCGCTGGCGCCTGTTGCCGTGGTGCTCGCGACCGTACCCAACGCGCTGCGGCAATGGGAGTATGGCCACCGCACCTGCGGCTACGTCTACGAGCAGACGCCGGAGGCGCGCCGGCTGGAGTACCTGCGCGACAGCGTCCTGACGCCTGAGCCGGCCAAGGACGTGCGCCTGTACGACCTCGCTCCGTTCTTCCGAGAGCGCTACGACGCGATTTACTGGCGTACCGCCGGCACGCTGGAGCGGCTTCGTCGCCGCTTGCTCGGCTCGATGGTGCTCACGGGAGGACTGGGCGCGCTCGTCGTCGCGGGGGTGTACGTCTATCTCGTCCTGCGCATCGTCGACGGCACCCGGACGGTCGGCGACCTCGTGCTCTACGGCGGCGCCGCCATGTTGCTCCAGCAGGGCATCCAGGGCCTGTCCGGCCAGGTCAGCAGCCTGCCGGAGCCGCTCAGCTTCTTGCCCAGCCTCTTCCGCATCCTGGATGCGCCCGTTGATCTACCGCTGCCGGTCCAGCCACGTCCCTCAGCGGGGCTGCCGGTTGAGGGTATCGCCTTCGAGCACGTGACCTTCGTCTACCCCGGCGCGACCGAGCCGGTGCTACGCGACGTCTCCTTCCGCATCGGGCCGGCGGAATGTGTCGCGCTGGTCGGCCACAACGGGGCCGGCAAGACCACTATCGTCAAGCTCCTGCTACGCCTCTACGACCCGACGTCCGGTCGTGTCACGCTGGACGGCATCGACCTGCGCGAGATGGACCTGGACGAGCTCACGGCGGGGGAGAACGTCGCCGTGGGTGACCTGACGGCGCTGGGTGACGCCTCGCGGCTGCTGGCGGCGGCGGCGAAGGCGGGCGCCGGAGACCTCATCCGCGGGCTGCCCCAGGGACTGGACGTTCAGGCGGAACACGATGTCTACTCACGTTTCCGCGAGCTCTCAGTTCTCAGCCATCAGCCGTCAGCTACCGGGGGATCAGGTGAGCCGCTGTCTGTTGAGCGGGCACGGATGACCTTGTTGATCAGCCACCGCTTCTCCACCGTGCGCATGGCCGACCAGATTGTCGTCCTGGAGGATGGGCGCATCGTTGAAGCGGGAACGCACGCCGAACTTCTGGCAACCGGCGGCCGCTATGCCACGCTGTACGAGCTACAGGCCGGTCGGTACCGGGCAGCATCATCTATCGCTTCGCACCCGCCAACGGCCTGAGTGCGTAGGCGTGCGAACGCTCCGGGACGGCCCATACCGGCTGGCGACCGTCTCCCGGTTGGAGCCGGCTCGACGGATCCTCAGGCCAAGCCCAGCCGCGCCCTGACCTCTGCACGCGAATCGGTCGCGATGTGGGCGGCGAGATCGCGCAAGACCGGCTCCGTCGCCGCGAGCAGGACCGCCAGCTCCGCCTCCTCCAACTGCCCGAACCGGCTCTCGAGGATAGTCCGCACTATCTCCCGCTCGCCCTCGGCCTTGCCCTCGGCCTTGCCCTCGGCCTTACCCTGGGCAAGGCCCTCGGCCAGTCCCTCCTCCCGCCACAGCTCCACAATGCTGGATTCGCTCAGCAGGTCACGGATCATCGGGTTCCTCCTCAGCGCCTGTTCCACCACCGAACGGGGTAGGCGCAGCCCCGCCAGCACCGCTAGCAGCCCGGTCAACTCCTCCCGCTCGCCGCGGGGCAATGGCGCCCGGGCGATGCGTTCCGCCACCGTCACGACCGTCTCCACCGTCGCCCCCGCCATCAGCGCCGCCAGCGGCCACGCCCCCACCTCGGCCGTCCCGAGCACCCGCTCCGGCGGCTCCTCCCACAAGCGGACGACCTCGTACCGGAAGCGCAGCGCTTCGGTCCCGTCACCTCGCTCGAACACGAACGGCGGGGCAGGGATCGGGCCAGCCTCCCGCAGGTAGACGACCGCCGAATACACCGGCAGATGGTCCCGCTGCCAGAGCCGCAGGGCGTACTCCGCCAGCCGCTCCCCGATTGCCGGGTCAGGGTTGGTCTGCAGCTCCACGTGCAGCAGCAGCCGTTCCACGGCCGCTAGCGCCACCTCCCAGACCAGGTCGGCCTGGCGCCGCGACGCCGGCAGCTCCGGCGAGCGCTCCCCTAGCCAGCGGGCGTCGGGCAGCAGCAAGGCCAGCATACCGTCGTGGGCGCGGGCGAGCAGGCGCTTGAGCGTCTGATCGTAGTCAGCCCGGCGATCGCTCGGCCCCGGCACGCCTGTCCCCTCAACTTGCTCCAGTGTAGGATATCGTGGCGCCGGCCAACCATGTAGGGTCGTCTTGTAATCGCGGCTGACAGGCCGCGGACCCGGAGGAGGCGCAAGCGGAGCACCGTAAGCTCGTCGACGTCGCCTGGCGACTGGTGGCGGAGGTACGCGACAACCCGGAGGTGCGCGCGTTGCTTGCGCTTGGCGACTGGCGCCCCGGCCCACGGAGAGATCTCGCGACGCCGGATGAGGGTCCAATCGCGGGCGGGTGAGTGAGAAAGAGGGCTGGTTGCGCCGGACTAAGCTCATCCTGACTGAGGGCATCCCCGGATCGGGCAAGTCTACGACAGCCCAGCTCGTCGCCCGACAGCTTGCCAAGGGCGGTATCCCGCATCGCTGGTGGTACGAGGAGGAGTGCCGGCACCCCGTCTACACCTTCCAGGATCGAGAGGGGCTGCGCCGCGTCGTCGCCGACCTGACCTCCGGCAACTACCGGGCCGTGGTTGCCGCGGCGCTGGAGCAATGGCGGCGTTTCTCAGAAATGGTGCAGCGCTCGGGCGAGGTTGCCATCATCGACGGTTGTCTGTTCGGCTACCTGACCTGGAGCCTGTTCCCCCTGGACGTGCCGGAGGCAGAGATCCGCGACTACGTCTGGCAGGTCGAGGCGATCATCCGTCCGAACAACCCTTGCCTGATCTACTTCTATCAGGCCGACGTTGCCGGGGCGCTGCGGCGCATCTGTGACCGGCGCGGTGGCGACACGGAGCAGGGGTTTATCTATCGGGCCACCGACAACCCTTACGGTCGGCGCAAGGGGCTGGCCGGTTTCGATGGCATGGCTGCCTACTGGACGGACTACCGAGCAATCACCGATCGAGAGTTCGACGCCGCCGACTTCCACAAGCTGGCCATCGAGAATGGCGCGGGTGATTGGCTCGCCTACTATCGACAGATCCTGGAGTTCCTCGATCTGCCCGACCTGCCGGACGTGTCCATTGCCGCGGAGCACCTGGAACGTCTCGTCGGCACATACCGGTCCGTGGACGACGCAGTGACGCGGCGCTGCATCGTGCGCTTTGAGGGCGAGCGTCTGGTCGTCGATGGCGTGCCACAAGCCTGGCCGAGCAGTCCGATCGTCCCGGAGTCACCGCTTATCTTCGCTGTTGAGTCGTTGCCAACGCACATCACCCTAACCGAGGATGCCTCAGGCGACATCGACCGGATGTTTGTGTCGGGTCCGGATCTGCTGAACGGCGTGGTTGATGCGGTGTTTGTGAAGGAGTAGGCGATATCCAGGAGGCAACTGCCCCTGCACGGGCGCTGTACCGTATCGGCCTCGAACCCGATCCGCTACGATTTCCGCCGGTGGATGCGAGCGGACGGGGCCGCGTTGATGATCCACAGCGCCCGCCAGCACCGACACCCTATCATGGTCGAATGAGTGCGTCTGTCGATTCTTGGCCGATACGCGGCTGTCTTGCTCACCGACCTACCGAAGGACCAAGCGGAGCTAGAAGTCCTTACCATGCTTCAAGGCATCAAGCGGCGAAACAATGACTGATCCTTATGACTCCCACCGGCACGGGCCTTCTTCCAGTCCGGAACGCGACGCCCTCCTGGCGACGAAGTTCCATATCCCTCAACTCCATTCCGATCTGCTGACGCGTCCGCGCTTGCTCGACCAGCTGGAGCAGGCCGTGGCGTACGGGCTGCTGCTCGTGAGCGCGCCGGCTGGGTTCGGAAAGTCGAGCCTCCTCGCCGAGTGGGCTCGGAACAGCGACCGGCCCGTAGGCTGGGTCTCGCTGGATGTTGACGACAACGACCCGGTGCGATTCTGGCGTTGCGTGGCAGCGGCGATCGAGCAGGCGCGCGCCGGACTCGAGGAGAAGATCCTCCCGCTGCTGCGCGCTGCTGATCAACTGGCGCCCGAGGCCATTGTCACCGCCATGGTGAACGAGCTTGCGGCGAGACCGGCCGAATTTACCGTTGTGCTTGACGACTATCACGTCATCGAGTCCCAGGCCGTCCAGAGGAGCCTGGCATTCCTGCTCGAACACCTACCGCCCGGGATGCACGTCGTGATCGCTGGCCGTAGTGACCCGCCCATCCCGTTGGCGCGGATGCGAGCCAGAGGGCAACTAGCCGAGGTGCGCGCGCACGATTTGCGCTTCTCCCCCCAAGAGGCGGCGGTGCTCCTGCGAGAGCGGTGGAGGCTCCGCCTGTCGGAAGCGAGCATCTCGGCGTTGGACGACCGGACAGAAGGGTGGGTGACCGGCTTCCAGTTGGTCGCGCTCGCCGTACAAGGACAAGCCGATCCCACTGGTTTCATCAAGGAATTCACGGGCAGCAATCGCTTCGTGCTCGACTACTTGACCGAGGAAGTGCTCGAGCGTCAGCCGGCTTATATCCGGAGCTTCCTGCTCGAAACCTCGATGCTCGAACGCTTCACCGCCGCGCTCTGCGACGCGGTCACGGGTCGCTCCGATGGCCGGCAGATGCTGGAGGTCCTCGACCAGGCTAATCTCTTCCTGGTCGCTTTGGATGACGAGCGCCGCTGGTATCGCTACCACCATCTCTTTGCCGACGCGCTCCGCACGCGCCTGCGGCAGGCGAGTTCTGAGCGGGTGGCTGAGCTGCACCGGCGGGCCGCCGCCTGGTGTAGGGACCATGGGCTGGTCCACGATGCCCTGCGCTATTCCATGGCGGCGAATGAGCCTAATTGGGCGGCCGAGCTCGTGGAGGACAGCGTCGATGAGATCCTCGGGTTGGGTGAGGGCGCCACCCTGCGAGCTTGGCTCTCCGCCCTCCCCGAGGCGGTCGTGCGCTCCCGGCCACGCCTGTGCCTCGCTCAGGCGATCGCCGCCTTCAATGCCGGCCGGCTGGACGAGGTCGAGCCGCTGCTAGGGGCCGCCGAGCACGGGCTAAACGTCCGGCACGATCGTCTACCTGCTCCCCATGCAGGCGACCAGGGCGCGCTCGCCAACGTCCCCGCCCTGGTCACGAATCTGCGCGCGAGTCTCGCCTGGGCCCGTGGAGACATCGAAGAGACCATTCGGCTGGCCCAGGAGGCTCGCACGCGCCTCTCCGAGGACGAGCGTGACCCACTCCTCCCGGTGCAGTGGAACCTCGCGCTCGCCGTTTGGATGCAGGGTCACATGGTCGACGCCGAGCGAGCGTTCGCTGAGATCGTCAAAATCGGACGGTCAGCCGGCTCGTCGCATCTGGCCCTGAGTGCCGGCGTCTTCCTGGGCAGAGTGCAGCGGTCGCAGGGCAAGTTGGGTGCGGCCCTCCGGACACATCAAGATGGGCTGGACTTCGCGAGCAGGTCGGGTCACCCTGCGGTGGTGACCATCGGGACGGCCCATATCGGCTTGGCAGGAGTACACTACGAGCGGAACCAGCTCGACAAGGCCCTTCGCCACGTGGAGGAAGGGATCGCGCTGTGCCGGCAACTGACCTCCTCCCAGCCGCTGGCGTCGGGCTTGGCGACGCTCGCCTGGATACGGCAGGCTACGGGGGACTCGGATGGAGCTATCGAGGCGATGGAGGAGGCGTGTCGAGTCCTTCCCAGCCGCGACGTCGTCTCCCTCTACCACCCGGTCCCTGCTGATCGGGCGCGGCTGCTCGTCGCGCGTGGCGATGTGGCAGCCGCCGCGGGTTGGGTCCAAGAGCGAGGGCTCCAAGAGACGGACGAGCTCAGGTACACGCGAGAACCGGAGTACCTGGTGCTCGCTCGCGTGCTGCTGGCCCGAGAAGCGCCGGATCGGGCCAGCAATCTCCTCGAGCGTATCGGCGCTCTGGCCGAGGCGCAGGGGCGATCGGCAAGCGTCCTCGAGATCAGTGTCCTCCGAGCGCTTGGCCTCCACGCCATGGGCGATCGGTCTGGCGCCCTGGACACTTTGGCCAGAGCCCTCGCCCTCGGCTACCCCGAGGGCTACATCCGGATCTTCGCCGACGAGGGACCCACCATGGCCTCGCTCCTGGGAGCGCTGATCCGGACCACCCGGAAAGCAGGACCCCCGGGCGCCGCCCAGGTCCCGGTGGACTACCTCGGCCGCGTGCTGCGAGCGGCCCGATCGCCCCACGCGGGCGCCCGATCGACCGCGATGGTTGAGGTGCTGACCGAGCGGGAGTTCGAAGTTCTGGGGATGCTCGCCGCGGGAAAGCGGAACCGGGAGATCGCGGATGAGCTTGTGGTGACCCTCGACACGGTGAAGAAGCACGTCACCCACACTATCGAGAAGCTCGGCGCGGCGAGCCGGACCGAGGCCGTCGCCAGGGCCAAACAACTCGGGCTGCTCGAGTAGCCGTCGCCCCGCGCCAGGCCAGACGGAGTCGCACGGATTCCACCTCATCTTCCACCTTCGGGTGATGTTTCGCCCTGTGCGCACCCGTACGCTGCTGGCATGAAAGAAGACGTGCCCGCCAACTACCTCCTCAGAGTTGAAGGCGTCCTTGACCTCCGCTGGGCCGCATGGTTCGAGGGACTGACCGTGACACCGGGGGAGACGGAGACGACGATCTCAGGCTCGATTCGGGATGCGGCAGCACTCTATGGCATCCTCGCCAAGGTGCGGGACCTGGGTCTGACCCTTGTGGAGGTGCGCAGAATCCAACCAAGCCATCCATCAGAAGGGAGGGACACACGATGACTCTCTACAGGATCGCTCTGTTCGTACACGTGGTGGGGGCGCTGTTGCTCTTCGCCACGCTTACCGTCGAGGGAATCGGGCTCCGGTCGCTCCGGCGAGCTACGACCGTCGACCAGGCTCGCGATGGAGGCAGCGTCGTCGGGCTGACCCGCGTGGTCGGTCCATTCTCCGCCCTCGCGATCCTCGTCCCAGGTGTGTACATGACGGCTTCCACGTGGGGCTGGGTTGCCTGGATTATCGTGGGCCTGGCCGGGTGGTTGCTGATCGCAGTGCTCGGAATCGTCAACGGCATCCGCCTGACCGCCGTGTCACGGGCCGCCACCGAGCCGGGTCTGGCCACTTGGGAACGAGATGCTCGACCCCAACTCCGGGATCCATTGTTCGTGGCCTCCTGGCTGACCAGGGTGGCGCTCGCTCTCGGTATCGTGTTCCTTATGACGTACAGGCCGAACCTGGAAGGTGCATTGGTGGCCCTTGCCGCGGCTGGGACCATCGGCGTAGGGGCCAGCGTGTTCGTATGGCCTCGCAGAAGCATCCGGGAGATGGTTCCACTCGTCCACGTGGGAGGTTCCCACGATGAGTAGCACCATCTCGCCGCGAGTGTTGTCCGGGACTCCCCTGAGCCCGCAACGCGCAGACCAGACAACGTCACCGGACAGTCGGCGCTGGATGTCACTGGTCTGGATCGCGCTGGCCCAGTTGATGGTCGCGCTGGACGCCACCGTCATGAGCATCGCGCTCCCTTCCGCCCAGAACGCTCTGCATTTCTCGGACGTTGACCGGCAGTGGGTGATCACAGCCTATACGCTTTCCTTTGGCAGTCTGCTGCTCCTCGGTGGCCGGCTGGCCGACTCCCTAGGCCGGAAGCGCGCCTTCCTGCTGGGCCTGGTCGGATTCGCCGCGGCGTCCGCTCTGGGCGGCTCCGCCGTCAACCTCGAGATGCTGATCGCGGCTCGGGCGCTCCAGGGGGCTTTCGCCGCACTGCTGACGCCGACCGCCCTGTCGTTGCTGGCGGTGACCTTCCCGGAACCCCGCGAACGAGCGACCGCCTTTGCCGTCTATGGCGGGATCGCCGGGAGCGGGGCGGCGGTAGGGCTGCTCTTGGGCGGGGCGCTGACGCAGTACCTCGCTTGGCGCTGGTGCCTCTACGTCAACCTCCCCGTCGCGGTGGCAGCCGCCGCCGGCGGATGGACGGTTCTGACCGACGCGCAGTCCCATGGTCGGCATCGGTTCGATCTGCCCGGTGTTGTCCTTGTCACCGCGGGTCTCGTGGCGTTGGTATACGCCTGCACGGAAGCCGCATCGCGGGGTTGGAGCTCGCGCGCCGTGGTTGGGTTCTTCCTGGCGAGCGGCGTGCTGCTGATCGGCTTCGTGGGGCGAGAGGCGAGCGCCGCCAATCCGTTGCTGCCGCTACGCATCCTGCTCGATCGCAATCGCGGCGGCGCGTACCTGTCCGCGGGGCTGACCATGGCCGGCATGTTTGGCGCCTTCCTCTTCCTCACCTACTACCTGCAGGTCGTCCTCCGTTACTCGCCGCTCCAAGCGGGCCTGGCCTTTCTGCCGATGACTCTGGCGTCTCAGGTCGGTTCCTGGACAATTGTCCGCCGGCTGATGCCCCGCCTGCCGGCTCGATTCCTGGTGGCGCCCGGCGTGCTGGTCGCGGCTGCTGGAATGGCGCTCCTCACGCAGCTACGGGTCGACAGCGGCTATGCGACGCAGATCCTCCCGGCGGAGCTCCTGCTGGGTCTCGGCATCGTCTGCGCGCTGGCGCCCGCCTTCAGCACCGGCGCCATGGGCGTCGACCCTGGCGACGCCGGGATTGCCTCCGCCATGGTCCCGACCGCGCAGCAGGTCGGCAGCTCGATTGGTACTGCGCTGCTCAACACGCTGGCGGCCAACGCCACCGGCGCCTACCTCGCGTCCCAACCGCACGGCCTCGTCATGGTAGCCCAGGGTCTGGTCCACGGCTACTCCGTTGCTACGGCCTGGGGGACGGCTGTCCTCGTCGGGGGGGCTATCCTCGCCCTGGTGATGATCACGGCTGGCAGGCCAGCAGCGAATAGCGCCACGCAACAGGGTGCTCGATGATGCAACGGGGCTCGCTGCTCGAGAATCGAACACAGCGAAGCCAGGGAGAGACAACGAGGAGGTGATGATGCACCGTCAATGAGCCGCGGCGAGCCAACCCGACCCTTTGAAACAGTCGCCTCAAGAAAAAGGAGATACCGATGAACACCGACACACATGACAACGCGAGCCAGATCCTGGCCCTTCTCCAGCGCTGGGCGGAAGCCGAGCTGCGCGGCGACGTCGCCGCGCTCGAGCCGATGCTCGACGCGGATTTCCTTGCCGTCGGTCCGCTGGGATTCATGCTGACCAAGGAGCAGTGGCTCGCCCGCCATCAGCCAGGCGAGTTGCAGTACCAGGAGCTCACGGCGGAGGACGCGACCGTTCGCCCGTATGGCGACGCCGCGATCGTCGTATTTGCCCAGCCCCAGCGCGCCACGTACAAGGGGAACGAGGTCCCGGGCAACAAGTTCCGGGCCACGCTAATCGCGGTCCGCCGGGAAGGCCGGTGGGTCATCGCCGGGCTGCACCTCAGCCCGATCGCCCAACCGCCCGGTCGATAGGCGGCACGGGCAGGCGCCGGGGAACCAAGATCAACGCTCCCGGCCAGATTGCTAGATCCGCCACCGAGTCGCCGTCGATAGGGTAAGGAGAGGATAGTGCAATGATCCTCGTCATAGGAGCAACCGGCACCGTGGGGCGCGAGCTCGTCCCGCGGCTGCTGGACCATGGTCAGGCGGTACGCGTCATGAGCCGCACCCCGGAGAGAGCGCGGGCGCTGTTCGGCGCCACCGTCGAGGTGGCGCCCGGCGATGTCCAGGACGAAACGAGCCTGCGCGCCGCCCTCGCCGGCGTGGAGCGAGTCTTCCTGGTGACGCCGCCGGGTATGGGCGGTCTCCCACCCGACGCGACAATCTGCGCCCTCGCCACAGAGGCGGGCGTGCGCCAGATCGTGCGTCTTTCGGTGCTCGCGGCGGGCGGCGATGAGGACGACCTGATCACCGGATGGTCCACCGCCGCCGAGAACGCCATCAAGGTCAGCGGTCTCGCCTGGACGTTCCTGCGCCCGGGCGGTTTCATGTCCAATACGCTCGGCTGGGCGGACACGATCCGGCGGGAGCGCACGGTGCGCGCGCTCTTCGCGGACCAGAAGGCAGCGTGGATCGATCCCGCCGACATCGCGGCCGTCGGCGTGCGCGTGCTCACCGAAGCCGGACACACCGGCCGGGCGTACCGCCTCTCCGGCCCCCAGGCGCTCAGTCCACGCGAGCAGGCGGCGATCCTGGCGGCGGCGCTCGGCACGGCGATAGCTGTGGTCGATCTCCCGCCCGCGCAGGTGCGCCTGGCCCTGGTCGCGCAGGGAATAACACCCGAGCGGGCAGAGGCGATGCTCGCCGTCCGCGGGACCGAAGCCGCGCTGCTCGGCAGGACCGTATATCCGACGGTCGAGCAGATCACCGGGCGCCCGCCGCACACCTACGCCGAGTGGGTCGACGCGCATCTCGACGCGTTCCGTTGAGCGGCGCGTTGATTGCCGTTCAGGTCGACGTGACGAGAGCGAATGTTGAGCCGGCGGCGCCGTGGCGCCCGACGCTGAACCGTCGGGCTAACAGGACCAACCCTGCTGAAGCAGGCTAGGGACGATGGCGGTCGCGGATGGTGACCCGAGCCGCCTGATGGAAGTTGGTTATTTGATCCGGTGTTTGCCGAGGCGGGATGCCTGGCGGGATACGGGCATCAGCCTTGCCCCATCTCGTGTTGTACCAAGCGGACCGCGTGGTCGATGAGCGGCGCTGCCTCGGGCGTCCAGATGTCAGTTAGCAGCTCGGCAGTGGCGACATAGAACTGCAGTCCGGCGATGACTCGCTCCTCGAGTGTCGACGCCCGGTCGCCGCCGGTGACGCCGAAGACGTGCCTGCGTAATCTGGCCCACTCGGTAGCCGGACCAACGACCTGCTCCGCTTGTACGAACCAGTCGGTGCCGCTGGCGAGGAGCCCACCGCGCTGCACCTCCACCAGCCGGTTCAGGCCCCAGCTCAGCCCGAACTCGGCGTCGAGCAGCCGCCCCACATTCCCCTGGCGCAATCCCGCCAGCCCCTTGTGGACCTCCTCGACCTAACCCACCATAGCCCGGCTGGCGTAGGCGTCCGCCCGCGCCTGCATGGCGGCATCCCAGACGAAGGCGTGCGCCCGTGCCTGGAGGGCTGCGAAGACGCCGTCGCGGTCGCGCAATGGCCGCGCCTGACGCAACCCTGGGATCCGGCCGACCGCGAGCTCGGGCTGGACAAAGTAGGACTCGACTTCGCCGGCAGGGACGTCTGTCACCACGACCAGTCGGTCGTCCAACAAATGGCTGCCGCTGCCGGGCAATGATGGCGCGGTCTCGGCGGTGAAGCGCACCAGGTCCACGTCGCTGAGAGGGTTCGCATCGCCACGGGCGTAGCTCCCCGACAGCACGAGCGCCAGCGCCTCCGGCCTATCGAAACGCCCGATCAAGTCCTGCCAATCGACTGCGAGGTCAGCATCGGAGTGCTCAGAGGTGCCCATGGCTCTTCCTGGAGAACGCCAGCAGCCCGCGTCTCGCCCGCAGGCGTCTAGTATCTTGTCAGTGTAGATGTCTGCTTCCGACAGGGCATCGGTCTGTTGACGCTCGCCTGGGCTTCTTGGCGCCGGCCTCCTGCCGCGACGCGACATCGATGTCCGCCCCGATGGTACGATTCCGCGGAGCAGGGCCGGCGTGGGCGTCGTGGCAGGGGAGCGATCGTGGGCGCCCGCCGTTATGCCCGACGCCAGCAATCGGCGCAAGCCGGCGGCCGGACCTCCTGTACAGACCGTGGTCTTGCCTGGGGACGGTCCAGCAGAGAAAGGCAGGGATGCTATGGCCACGCTGGCCGGCAGCCGGATGACGTACGCCGAGTTCCGTGATCTCCCGGACGACGGGATCCTGTACGAGTTACTTGACGGTGAAGTCGTGACGCGTGCCTCGCCCACCGAGCCCCATCAGGCCGTCGTACAAAAAATGTCCACACGCCTGGATGTGTTCGCCGATGAGGGTGGCTTGGGCATCGTGCGTTTGGGGCCCCTCGACGAGTACAACGCCACGCTCCCCGACCTCCTGTTCGTCCGCGCCGAACGCGCCGGCATCATCGGTGAGACGGGCTGCTTCGGCCCGCCCGACCTCGTGGTCGAGGCGCTCTCCCCCAGCTCCGTCGAGCGCGATCTCACGAGGAAGCTAGGCATTTACGAGCGGGGCGGTGTCGCCCACTACTGGGTTGTCGACGTCGCGCGCGAGCAGGTGCGCCGCTTCGAGCTGAAGGCCGGGAGCTATGTCGAGCAGCCCGCCCTCGTCCGCGACGACGTGCTCACCAGCCCGCTGTTCCCTGGACTGCAGCTTTCCCTCCGACCGATCTTCGCCGCGGCACATCGAGCGCGCGAGCTGGCCCAACAGCCGCAAGCGCCGGAGGTCGACTTGGAGCGCATTCGCTTCCTGGAGCAGCGGCATCGCCAGCGCCGGCAACAGCAGTAGCGAGCACACGATCACCCGCCCCAGAGGCGTCGATAGGATGCCTGCTATTCCTGAAGGGCACGGATCGCCGGGGCCTAAAGCCACTATACTGTCGGTCACGAGTGGCAATGAACGGCGCCAAGCGCGGGAAGGTGGACGGTAGGTGCTTTATCCTGCTCCCCGTGTAGCGGAATTCTTCGCTGGCATCGGACTGGTACGAATGGCGTTGGAACGTGAGGGGTGTCGCGTTGTATTTGCCAATGACATCGCTATCAGTAAGCAGCGGCTCTACGCGGCCAACTTCGGGTCCGCCGAGTACCTCCTGGCAGATATCAAGACTATACGCGGTCGCGATGTGCCCGATGTTGAGATCGCGACCGCCTCTTTTCCTTGTACCGACCTGTCACTGGCCGGGGCACGGGCTGGATTGCGTGGAGAGCATTCGGGAATGGTTTGGGAATTCGCCCGTGTTCTCGATGGCATGGGCCAGCGAAGACCCCAGGTCGTGCTCTTGGAAAATGTGGCTGGCTTGTACAGTTCCGCGGGCGGGGGCGACTTGAGGGACGTGATCTCGAGACTCAACGAATTTGGCTACTGGTGTGACGCCTTGGTCCTTGACGCGCGATGGTTTGTGCCGCAGAGTCGTCCCCGTCTATTTATTGTCGGTTCCCGTCAGCCGATCCCTTCGGCGGAGCCGTTCGGCCTCGATCCGCAATTCAGGAGATTTCCTCCCAGCGACCTGCGTCCAGAGTGGTTCACGCTCTTTGCCGAGCGCAATCCCAATCTGTCGCTGCAGGCGTTTCCCTTGGAACGACCGTCGATGACAACGGCGACGTTGGCGGACGTGGTGGAGCGCGTCGCGCCCGATGATGCGCGATGGTGGGACTCGGACAGGGTCAGCGCCTTCGTGACTTCGCTCTCCGACCTGAACATGGCCCGTGTTTCGAGATTGCGCCCCTCCCCGCGACTGACTTGGCGCTCAGCGTATCGAAGAACTCGGAATGGCATTGCCGTGTGGGAGGTACGCCCGGACCCAATAAGCGGCTGTCTCAGAACCGCCCGCGGCGGTTCCAGCAAGCAGGCTATAGTAGAGTTAGGCGAGGGACAACTGCGAGTTCGCTGGATGACGCCGACTGAGTATGCGAGACTTCAGGGGGCGGGCGATTACAAGTTCGGGAGCGCTACGCCGAATCAAGTGCTGTTTGGGTTTGGCGACGCAGTGTGCGTGCCCGCGGTGGCGTGGCTCGCACGGGAGTACCTGGTACCGCTGTTGGGCGGGCCGATTCGCGAGATGAGCAATCGGTATGCCGTCGGGTGATTTGCCGCTGAGCTACAGACCGTTTGCTTGTCGTGACGGACACCGTGTGACGAGCGACCTGGGTGAATAACGCCGTTGGATCAGGTTCTGACGCCGTCACACTCACCGCCGAGTTCTGCGCTGAGCGCAAGGTCGGTGGGAAAGGCAGTCTGGCCGTTCTACTACACATAACCAGACTTGCGCGTGAGCGTGGCCTTCCCTTAGACGTCACCCAGTTACGCACGAATCGCCAAGGTCAAGTAGCGGGCCTGGGGCGTGATCGAGTGCAACGGATCCTGTCGGATTACGGCATCGAGCGGGAGCTGGCCCGAGAGGGAGGTCGAACAAGTCGAGGGTCCTTGGGATTGGCCGAGGCGTTTGCGGAATTTCTCAACCAAATGGCGAGCCTCGACATCATTGCCAATCCGGGTGCCGAGCGCCTAGCATCGCTGGCGAGCGTCGAGAGCTGGCTCATCCAACGAGTTCGCGACCACTTCAACGCGGAACACCTGAGGGTCAGTTCTGACCTTAGCAATACGGTTTCTTATCTGATAGCGGATGTACTAGCCCAGGCGCGCCGGCGCCAGCGGGAGATTCCGGGTTCGACCGTGGAGGGGGCGGTGCTGCAGCACCTGATCGGAGCGAAGCTGGCCGTGCGGCTTGGTGAGGATGTCGTATCGCATCAAGCGTACTCTACCGCGGACGCGCCGACCTCACGTGGCGGCGATTTCGATATTCCGCGCAACTCTATTTCGATCCACGTAACCACCTCGCCAACCGAACGACTGATAGAAAAATGCAAGGCGAACATCGAAGCGGGCCGCCGTCCAATCGTGATTGTCCCCGACCAGCGCATAGCAGCGACAGAGACTCTTGCCGAAAATGTCGGTCTTAAGAATCGGATAGAGGTGTTGGGGGCCGAGCGATTTATAAGCGGCAACATCACTGAGCTATCGATCGCAAATTCGCGCTCGGTTGCTGATCAAGTTCGTGTGATAATTGATATGTATAACCGAGTCATAAGTTCACGTGAGACTGATCCGTCGCTGCAAATCGATTATGCGTGATTTGCACAACAAGAGACGATGGGTAACCACTATTTGCGATCTCTTCGGCGTCCCTATCTGTCAATATTGAGACACGGAGGCCCCGAAAAATAGTGCGGGAATGGACGGGGTAATGCAGGGACCGAGCGTGGAGAGCGATGCCTGACCCGCTGACACCGGAGCAACGGCGCAAGACCATGCAGGCGGTAAAGAGCACCGGCACATCTCCGGAGCGTGAGCTGGATGCTGCGCTCCAATCACTTGGGCTACCTCGATGGGAGTCCCACTGCCCAACGGTGCCCGGAAAGCCCGACTTCGTCTTTCGCGAAGCCAGAGTTGCCGTGTTCGTGGATGGCGGCTTCTGGCATGGGCATCCGGCACGCTACTGGCAAGGCCGCAGCGGGGCGTACTGGGATAAGAAGATCGCGCGCAACCAGGAGCGCGATCGGCGGGTCGATACGGAGCTGCGCGCCATGGGGTGGACGGTGATCCGTCTCTGGGACTTCGAGGTGCAAAAAGAGCCGGAGGCCGCGGCGCGCCGCGTGATGGAAGCGATCGCGCCGATCGACGTCCGCCGCGTAGCCGAGACTCCCGGCCCTGGCTACGATGCCCATAGCGGCGGCACCAACGGATCGGGTGTGGACGAGGAAACCCCGGACATCGATGGTATGTTGGAGCAATCGACGCCGGGCGAGCGGTGAAGATTCGGCTGGACCAGCGCGTTGCTCCAGCACCTGATCGTTAGGTTCTTCACGCCATTTCCATCAGGAGCCGGTCCGTGCCGCGGCGGAAATGTGAGCGATCAGCTCCGTGGCGAGATCGTAGCGGTCCAGCGCGAAGATGTAGGCCCCCTGGACGTGAGGGTGGAGCGCGTCGATCAGGTCGCGGGCGATCGCCAGGCCGATCTCCGCGCTACGCTCGCCGGCCTGGCGCATGCGCTCGCGGACGGCGTCGGGGATAACGATGCCCGGCACCTCGTTGTGGAATTTCTCCGCCATCCGGTAGGAGTGCAGCGGTTGCAGCCCCACCATGATCGGGATGGCGATCGGGCCGTACTGCGCCTCGTAGCGGGCGAAGTAGTCGACCAGGGTCGGAGCGTCGAAGACCGGCTGGGTCATGATGAACTGGGCTCCTGCCTCGATCTTGCGGTGCAGGCGCTCCAAGTCCAGGTTCAGATCGACGGCGGAGGGGGTGGCGGCGCAACCGATGAAAAACGCCGTCGGGTCGCCAAGTTTGCGCCCGGTGCTGTCCAATCCGCGGTTCATGTTGCGCAAGATTGCGATCAGGCCGATGCTGTCGACATCCCAATTGCCGGTGATCCTGGGAACGTCGGCCTGACTCGGCGGATCGCCGGTGATCGCCAGCACGTTGCGGATGCCCGTGGCGTGCGCCCCCAGGAGGTCGCTCTGCACGGCCATGAGGTTGCGGTCGCGCGGCGTGAAATGAACGATGGTCTCGATGCCGGCGTGCTCCTGGATCAGGCGAGCCGCGGCCAGGTTGCTCATCCGAACCTGGGCCATGGCATTGTCGGGGATGTTGATGACGTCCGTGCCGTGCTCCCGCAAGTAGGCGGCGTTCTCGAGGAAGCGCCGGAACTTGACGCCGCGCGGCGGGCGCATCTCCGTGCTCACGACGAAGCGGCGCTGCTGAAAGAGCTGGGCCAGGTGGGTCGGGGCGCGGGACACGCTACCGGTCTCGGCCGGTTCCGGGCGTTGGCTGACGTGCGAGTACGCCGGCAGCTTCTGCTCCGTCATCGGCTGGGGACTTTGCTCGCGGACCACGGTCGCCATCGCCGCGATGTGCTGGGGGGTGGTTCCGCAGCAGCCGCCGACGAGCAGCGCCCCGGTGGCCAGAAAACGACGCGCGTGGTCGGCGAAGTACTCTGGGGTCGCCACGTACATGAGGCGGTCGTTGACGCGGCGCGGCAGACCGGCGTTGGGTTGCGCTGCCAGCGGCGCCTCGGGATAGCCGGCGTGCATCGCGGCGATCACGTCCAACGTGCCGGCCGGGCCAAGCGCGCAGTTGATCCCGACGACGTCCGCGCCTACGTCCAGCAGGATGCGAGCGATGGTAGCCGGATCCTCGCCGCTCGACGTGGCGCCGTCTTCCCCGAACGTCATCTGGGCGACCAGCGGCAGGTCGCTCAGGCCGCGGATTGCTGCCAGCGCCTCCCGCATCTCCGCCAGGTCGGCGATCGTCTCCACGATCAGCAGGTCGACGCCCGACTCCAGCAGCCCCTCCGCTTGCTCCTGGAAGGCCGCCCGGGCGTCGGCGGCAGTGATGCGGCCCACCGGCGCCAGCGGATGCCCGAGCGGGCCGATGCTGCCGGCCAGGAAGACGGCCTGCCCGCTCACGTCTCGGGCCTCTCGGGCCAGCTTCGCGCCGGCGCGGTTCAGCCGGCGCACCTTGTCCTCCAGGCCGTGATCGGCCAGCTTGAACCGGTTGGCGCCGAAGGTGTTGGTCTCGATGATCTCCGCGCCGGCCGCGATGTAGTCGAGGTGGATGGCCGTCACCCGTTCCGGATCGGTCAGGTTGAGGTCCTCGAAGCAGTGCTCGTAGGGGATGCCGCGCGCGTAGAGGAGCGAGCCCATCGCGCCGTCGCACAGGATCGGTCCCCGCGCCAGGCGCTCCAGGAATGGGTGACCGTGCCGCATCGTCGGACCTCCGTCAGTTGCCTGCCATCTAGTCTACGGGCAAGACGGTTCAGATGCGGCAACGATACTCCGCACAATGGATATCCCGTGGTGGCCCGCCACCACCGGGCGAAGTCCGCCTTCGCGGGCTGGGTCCGGCCGGCCGTTTCCATCACGGATCCGACCTCCGAGAGTCCGCGCAGAGCGAAGCGTCGGGCTTCGCCGGTCGCAGCCGCGAGTTTTTTCGCCTGGCGTCCGTTGGCAGCAAACGTTGCCAGGACTGCGTAGCCGTGCCCCCTAAACTCAAGCCACGACGAAACCTGCAGAGCCGGTTTCTGGGTGCAATGTGGATTTCATCGTGGCTTTGGTATGGGGCGTGCCTCCTAATAGGAGCCACGTCCTAGACGTCCGGGCAGCGTCGCCGTCGCCTCACGTCCTGGTGCGGTAGTGAAGGTACACCACGCCGCTGGCGAAACGGCGTTCGTCCAGCAGTTCGAGCTGCAGGCGGACATGGTTGGGGAAGGCCTGGTTGCCGCCCCCCACCAAGACAGGCGCGACGAACAGATGGCACTCGTCGACCAAGCCGGCCTTGATCGCCTGGGCGGCGAGGTCGGGACCGCCCACGGTGAGGTCACGTCCCGCTCGCGCTTTCAGCTGCCGGACCGCCTCAGGGTCGAAGTCTCGCTCGATCCGCGTCCTGGCGCTGGATACCCTCTGCAGCGTCCTGGAGTACACGATCTTGTCGGCCGCCTGCCAGATCGCCGCGAAGTCCCGCACGAAGGGCGGCTGGCCGGCGAGAGTGTGCGCGGTCTCCCAGTAGACCATCACCTCGTACATCCGGCGCCCGTAGAGGTAGGTACCGACCGGCCGCTCGAGGTCGTTGACGAAGGTATGCACCTCCTCGTCCGGCGCGGCCCAGTCGAAGTTGCCGTCCTCGTCCGCGACGTAGCCGTCGAGCGACGTGATCGCCGAGTAGATCAGCTTGACTATGGTGAGCCTCCCCTTTACGCATACTGATGGCATTTCGCAAGCAGCCCAAAAAGTATAGGTAACTGCGCCGGTAATGCAACCAGTTGTCCGGAGGGTTCGATGACCACTGCCCACTGCTCGGGGTGTCCCATCAACCTGTCGCTCCAGGTCTTCGGCGACAAGTGGAGCCTGCTCATCCTCCGCGACATGATCTTCGGCACGCGACCGGTCGCGAACGCTTTCATCGTGTACCCGTGCAGCATCATCCGTTCCAGGTCCGGTGACAATGACTACTGCGGACACACTTGTTCAAGAAAGGGACATGTGCGGTCCCAACGATCACGGAGCGGCTTGCTCTACCAGAGGCCATTACGGGCGGGAACCGAACGATCCAGTGACTTTCCCGAGTTGTTGGCGGAGGTGCTACCGGGGAGGGGCCTGCTTCCCTTCCCATACGCGGCGCATCTCCTCGCAGGTTGCCAGCAGCGCGTCCAAGCTGCCTTCACTTGCTACTCTGCCGTCCTTGAGGACTATGATGTGGTCCGCCCGTCGCAAGGCCGCCCGGCGATGGGAGACTGCGAGGACGGTGGCCTCCCGTCGTGCGAACACCCGCTCCCATAACACGCGCTCGGTTTCCACGTCGAGGGCGCTGGAGAGGTCGTCGAAGACGAGCAATTCAGGGTCGCGTACGAACATGCGTGCCGCCGCCGCGCGCTGGACCTGTCCGCCGGAGAGCTTGACACCTCTGGGGCCAATGACCGTGTCCAGGCGTTGGCGTAGCGCCTCCACGTCGCCCTCCATCACCGCCAGGTGCATGGCGTGTTGCAGATCGACGCCCTCCTCAGGCAAGCCTTGCAGGATGTTCTCGCGGAGTGTCTCGCTGAACAGGTGCGGCGCCTGCGGCGTGTAGGCGTAGCGCGGCGGGACCAGGAACGAAGCGAGGTCGTCCACCGGGCGGCCATTCCAGCGGACCTCGCCTGCTTCCTTGGGCAGCAGTCCCAACAGCACCCGCAGCAGCGTCGTCTTGCCGGCGCCGACCCGGCCCGTGATGACCGTGAAGGCGCCGCGCTCCAGGCGCAAGCGCATGCTGTCGATGCCACGGCCGCTCGCCGGGTGGTGATAGGTGAGACCCGATGCTTCCAGCGTGCTGAGCCGATCTGCTTCCGTCTTCGGCACGTAAGGGATTTCGGGGAAGGCGCCGCGCATGTGGATCGGCCCATGCGCGGTCAACTGCTGGGGGGGAGCGGCCGGCAGCAGGGCGAGCAGGCGGGTCAAGGCGACTCCGGCCTGCCGGTAGCGCGCCAACGTGAAGCCGAGCATCGTGGTGAATCCGGTCACCCACTCCAGCGCGGAGACGAAGAAGGCGAAGTCGCCCACGGTGAAGGTACCCGACCGCATCGCGCGGCTAGCGAGCAGCAGCACCACGCCGGCGCCGACGTTGGCGACGTGGGAGAAGACGGAATCCAGGGCCTGGTTGAACAGCGCGTCATGTATAGCCGCCTTGCGGCGTATCTCGCTCAAGTGCCGGAAACGGGCGATCATCCGACCCTCAGCCGAGGCGACCTGGATGGCCTGCACCGCGCCGAACAGCTCGCCCAGGGCGCCGCTCACGCGCCCCGTGGCCTCGCGGCTCGCTTGGCGGTAGGCGGTGAGGCGCTTCGTCGCCAGGTGGGCCAGCAGGGTCACGGCGCAGAGCGGCAAGACGACAACGAGGGTGATCAGCGCGTTGATGTGCAGCATGATGATCGTCGCCACCACCGCGTACGACGCGTTGCTGACCTGGTTGACGAAGAGGTGCAAGGAGACGGCAACGTCGATCGCGTCGCCGGTGAAACGGTTGAGCACGTCGCCCGGTGCGAACTGCAGCGCGCTGGCTCCCGGCAAGTGGAGGATGCCCTGGAGCAGGTTCTTGCGCAGCAGCGCGCCGAAGAGGTAGCGCAGCGTGCCCTCCAAGGCCACTGACGATTCCAACACGACGAAGCGTCCCAGCGCCGTGCCCACCATGAGAGCCAGCAGTCCCCAAAGACTGACGCCTGCCGTCGCCCTTCCAGACAGCGTGTCGAAGACCTGGCGCACGAGCAGTGCTGTGGCGAGCGGGGTCAGCCCCATCAGGACATTGAGGGAGACATGCAGCAGCCAGAGGCCGGGCCGGAAGCGCACCAATTGCCAGAGCGCCCGATACGTAGCCATCAGCTATCAGCTATCAGCTATCAGCTATCAGCCGTCAGCAGATACGACGAGTTGGGAGTGACGCACGATTTTATGCACTGGTTGCGCCGCGCTATTCGCTCGGGACGCGAGGTGACCTGAGCGGGACTCGTCACAGCGGACTCCCGGCCGATACCTGATCGCTGATAGCTGATAGCTCGGAGAAGCGCGAGCTGGGATCGACGGCCAGCCGCTCGCGCGGACCCTGCTCGCGGACGTGCCCGTCTTCAAGGATCAGGATCTCGTCGGCACGCTGCACCGTCGCCAAACGATGCGCCACGATGATGCCGGTGCGGCCACGGAGCAAGCTATCCAAAGCACGCTCGATCCGCTGCTCGGTCGCCGGATCCAGCCGCGACGTTGCCTCGTCCAGGATGATAAGCCCCGGGTCTTGGAGAAAGACGCGGGCGAAGGCGACCAGTTGCGCTTCCCCGGCGGAAAGGGCAGCGCCGCCATCCGCCAGCTCCGTGTCCAAGCCCTCCGGCTGTGACTGGTACCAGTCCCACAAACCCAGGTCACGGAGGGTGTCAAGGATACGAGTGTCGGATACGCTCTGGTCGAAGAGGGTGAGATTGTCGCGGACGGTGGCCTGGAAAAGCTGCACGTCCTGGGTGACCAGGCCGATCCGTGTTCGCAGGTCGGCCAGACGCGGCTGCCGCAGGTCTATACCGCCCAGGCGGATGGCGCCTCCCGTGGGATCATAGAAGCGGAAGAGCAGCCGGGTGAGGGTGGTCTTGCCGCTGCCGGTACGGCCCAGCACGCCCAACACCCGGCCGGGCTCCAACCGGAAGGAGATGTGGTGCAATACCGTGTTGCCCGCGGTGTAGGCAAAGGAGGCGTCGTCGAGCTCGACCGCCAGGGGGCCTGCGGGCAGCGCGGCGCCAGGGCCATCCTGGACGGCGCTCTGGGTAGCGGAGAGCTCGCCGATGCGGCTGAGGCTGGCGCCGACGCCTTGCAAATCGCGTCCCTGCTCCGTAAGTTGCTGCACCGGCCCGAGCAGGCTTTGGGTGTAGGCGAAGATCAGGTAGATCGTGCCGATGGTGATCGCCCCTGTCCTCAGCAGACAGGCGCCGAGGGCAAAGGCGATGACATTGCCGACGGCGAAGAGCAGGATCGCCGTCTGGCCGAGGCCAGTGCCCGCCAGCATGGCCGGCACCTCCGTGCGCAACTGGCGGCGTAGCACTTCGTACAGCCGTCGCAGGACGTAGGGGGTGGTTCCATTGGCGCAGATGTCTTCTGTCCCCGAGAGCCGCTCCAGTAGGAAGCCGTCCAGGTCGGCGTTTGCCTCCCGCGCGGCGTGGTAGTACGGTCCGGGTATCGTCCGGACGCGGTTCAGCACTGCCAGGGCGACGAGGACGAACGTGGTCAGCGCCAGCCCGATACGCACGTCCTCATGGAAGAGCAGGATGAGCACTCCCAACAGCAGGAGCGCGTTGCCCAGCACCGAGATCACGAAACGGGAGAGGAAGTTGGCCAAGATGGCCACGTCGCCGTCGACGCGCTGGATCAGCTCGCCCGGTGTGTGCGTGTGGTGGAAGGACAGGTCCAGCCGGACCAGGTGCGCTGCCAGGTCGACGCGCAAGGCGTTGGTCGCCAGCCAGGCCAGTTGACCAGCCACGTAGCCCTCGGCCACGCCGACGACCTGGGTGGCGACGGCCACGCCCAGGAAGGCCGGCGCGGCGACAGACAGCGTTCGGAGGCTGCCGGTGGACTGGGCCGTGTCGATGAAGAAGCGCATGATCTGAGGGTTGACCAGTTGTAGCCCAATGCTGCTGAAGAGCAGCGCCGCCAGAAGAATGGCCCGCAGCCGGTGCGGTCGCAGGTAGGTGGACAGCATAGACCAATAGCCGGCTAGCGGGATGTTCATAGGAGCTTCCTTTGGGGGGATGGACGCGGTCAGGGTCGAGTGTGGATGGAAATCAGCCTGCAGGTGTCGCGGGTGGCGATGGCGTCGAGCCGCGCCTGTCCGGTGACACTCTCGAAGCTGCTGATGCGGGCGATGGTCCCGCCGATCTCGACGTCGCGGTCGGGGAGGCGACGGATGCGCGGATGGTCCTGCAAGAACCGCTTGCCCTCTGGGAGCGCGAGCGCGATAGCGTCGAAGCTGGTCTGGGCGCCGTGGTGACACCGTTCGCACCGGCGGGAGACGCCGTGCCAGCCCCACGGCGTGGCCGACTGGACCAGCACCGGGTGTCCACAGCCGGGGCACGGCATCGGGTTTTGTTGCAGGCTAAGCAAGTAGTGGCGCGCGATCATGGCGCGTACCCGTTCCAGCGCCGGTCGAAACCCCTTGGCAGTGGCGAGCATGCGCGAGTCGGTGGTGCGCTCGCACGTTCCGGCGAGCGCGTCGCAGACGGGGCAGCGCAGCATGAGCAGGCCTTGCCGGTGGTCAAGGATTCCGTGCAACCGCCGCGTGCCACAATGCGTACACCACAGTCGCGTCTCCTGCCAGATGCCGTCGGTCACGTCGAACAAGCCGTGGGCGATTGCTTCGCCCGGGAATCTGGTGGTGAGCACTCGCCGTAGGGCCAGTTTGCCGCGCTGGAGCTTCATCGTTACCGCGCCGGGGCTCACCCCCAACCGAGCCGCGACCTCCGCCACAGGGGAGTCTTCCACATAGCGCTGGACCAGCGCGGCCCGCGTCTCCGGCGGCAAGAGCGCCAGAGCCCGATCCAGCAGGCTGACCAGCTCGCGGCGCTCCAGCTCCACCTCTACGTCGAAGTCGTCGATGGCGACATTCTCAAAGGTCGACCAAGCGTCGTCCCCCTCCGCACCAGGATTGGGCTGCGCGCGTTGGAGCAACTCCTGGCCGTGCCGATGCGCCCAGCGCAAGCAGACGTTGCGGGCGATGGCGGAAAGCCAGCGATCCAACCCGGTCGGGTCGTGTACCTGATGGAGGTGGCTCCAGGCTTCATAGAGTGTCTGCTGTGCTAGGTCTTCGACGGCATCGACGTCGCCGGTGAGCCGCAGGCACAAGCGGACCAGGCGGGAGCGCTCCAGCGGCAAGGTCGCTTCCCAGCCGACGACGGACTCGACCAGCGGCGCCATCGGCCCGCCCCTTCCTGCTGCGTGTCGCCGGAATCCTTGAGGGGTCCGGTACATACATATCACCGAACCGGCAGGAAAACTAACGCGCCGGTATAGAGACTCTGTGATCATGCTGGTGGATCATTGACGGTCTCGTCGGGTGGGCCTACACTGTACCACAGTTAGTGGTGCAGTTGCTGGGGGGTGACGAGCATGACTGCCGGGGTCACGACAAGTATCAGGATGCCGAAAGAGGTCCGCGACCTGTACGAAACCATCGCACGGGCGACGGGAAGGGCGAAGAACGACCTGATGGTAGAGGTATTGCGCGCCGAAGGCCAACGCCGAGTCCAAGAGATCGCCATGATTCTGGAGGGACGCGAGCAGGCTCGCGCCGGTCGTCTATCGTCTATCGAGGATGTGGTGGCCCGATTCAAGCAACGCGGCATGCTGCCCCCGGACTTCGACTTGACCACTGCGGATGATGTGGATTCACCAGACGCATGAGGGTCGTGCTCACCAACGCGGCGGAGGAAGAGTTGACCGCCATCTATGCGTTCTACGCCGGGCGATCTGGGTCTGACGACCGTGTCATCGGTGCAATTCTCAAGGCGATCACCGGGCTGGCCTCGTTCCCGCTGATGGGCCGGCCTGGCGATACCCCCGGGACGCGGGAACGCATCGTTACCCGCTATCCCTACCGTATCGTCTACCACATTGATGAGACGAATCAGGTCGTCGCGGTTTGGCGTGTGGTCCACAGCGCACGGCAATGGCCGCTCGCCGGCGACGACTGAGGCAACAGCCACGTATCATTGACAGAACGCCGGCGGTCCCGTCCCCCACGGCCTAAGGACGAAGTGCTGCGAACCGGGCTCGTCCCTCAAGGCCGACTGACCCACCCCATACTGGCGCATCCCCGGAGCGTGACGTTCCGGCGGCGATGCGATCCATGGGAGAAGCTCCGTTGGCCCTGCGTGCGCGGTTGCATGGCCGTGCTCCTGTGCTGCCCTACTCGCCGGGCGGGTCCGCGAGTCGTACCGATAGTCCGTAGAACCCGAGCATCGGCGTGTTCTCCTCGGCGTCGCGAAGGTTGGCGGGAGGGTTGGCGCCAAAGGCGCCGTGAACGTAGACCTCACCGCGCGGGAGGCGTCCCAGCTCCAGCCGCACCCGGTCGCGCGCGGGGCACGTCGCCGCCTGGACGGGCACTGCGCCATCGGCGTCCTCCACGACGAAGTCGCTCTCACCAGGGCCGAGGAACATCAGCCGGTTGGCGACGTGCGCGAACGTCAGCTCGATCGCCGTACGGTCCGGTGTGAGCATCGCTTCCGCCACGTCGGGCGCTTGCCAGTTCGCCGGCTGCCGCCCGTAGGCGCAAGCCAGCGCCGCGCGCGCTTTTCGGCTCCCGAGCGTCAGGTTGCCGTCAGGGCTGGTGTGGATGCCGTCGGAGAGCGGCAGGTCGAGGGTGGAGACGACCGCGACGTGGCCCAGGCGGACCGCCCGCCACTGGGCCTCCCGCACCACGCTCCAAGCCCGATTGGCCTCCGCGTCTGCGGCTTCCATGTACCGGTTCAGTTGAGCGACGATGACCGGCAAGGTGGGCGACCCAAGGTCACTACGCATGCGCCGGACGAAGTCGGCAAAGCGGCGCTCGTAGGTCGCCGCGCCGGCTGCGTTACAGTCCGATTCGCCCTGGTACCAGACCATGCCGCGGGCTCGCCCACCGGCCAGAAGTACACAATGGAGGAGGTTCCGGTACAGGGGCGCCTCCGGATTGTCGGCGAGATTCCAGGCAGTTAGGGCAGAGCCGCCGAGCGCCGTCTGGATCAAACCGATCGGGTAGCCCAGGGCGGCCTTCAGCTCCTTGGCGAAGCGCAGATACGGCGAGTGGCCGGGGTTCGCCTGCTCCAGGTTGGGGTGCATGCTGCGCGTGGCGTCGTTGAGCGGGTGGGCTGCGATGTCCCAGATCTCGTCGTTGCGAAGGATGTGGACGCCCAGCTCCGGCGGGTCGACCACCGGCCCCCTCCCGTAGCCGGCGGCGTTGCTCTGGCCGGCGATGATCCAGAGGTCGCCCACGCCCCAATGGTGGACGGTGTCGCCGTGCGGACTCCACTCGGCTCCCGCCGGGTCGACGAGCAGGCGCGTCTCCAGACGGTAGAGGCCGCCTGCCGGTACCTGATCGAAGCGATGTTCCCAGGTGGCACCTTCCTGCCGGGAGGCCGGTTGCCAGGGGGCGACGACCACCCCATCCGCCTCCCGTACGGCGCGAAGCTGCACCACGCCGCGCCCTTCGGCGTGCCGCCAGCGGCCGCGCACTGCGATGGCGCCCACCCCGTCGGCATCCTGTTGAACGATCTGAAACGGCGCAAGGCCGCCATCAATGCGCACGCCCGAGAAGGTGGTGTCTGGGGCACTGATGATGGACATTGCCGCTTACTCCTCAGGAGCAATGATACATGAGTCGACTCGGCAGCGACGTAAGCGTCCGGGGCGCTGGCGGAGTTCCTGGACTGGATCACTGGCGACAGTAACTCGGCTACGAGCACGTCGGCGTCCACGGTCAGGAGAATCCGCTACGCCGGCTTGCTCAAATCGAAGGGATCCTCCATCCCGACTACTGGCTGGTTCCGGACATACCAGTGTGCCTCACATCAAGCTTGTGGAGGACACTGGGGAGCTCACTCAGCGAGGTGATCTCGGCGTCGGGCCAGGGTGGGGAACTCAGCGGCAGCCGCTGGCGGTTGAGCCACACCGCGCGGATGCCCGCACTCTGCGCGCCGCCGACATCGTTGATTAGGGAATCGCCCACGTGGACGACCTCGCCGGCGCTAACGCCCGCTGCCGCCAGCACCAGCTCGTAGAAGCGTCGATCCGGTTTCTCCACACCATGGTCGTGGGCGAAGACGGTGAAGGCGAAATGGCCCGCGAGACCCGATCGATCGGGGTAGCTGTTGCCGTTGGACACCAGGCCAAGCCGGTAGCGGCCACGGAGCGCGTCCAGCGTGGGCACCACGTCGTCGTATAGGGCCGGCTCACCGAAGCGCTGCTGGAAATAGACGCTGGTGAGGTGGGCCGCGAGGTCACTGTCGACCCTGCCAAGCGAGGCGAGGACACGCTCGAACGCCGCGTGGCGCACCTGCTCCAACCTCACCTGCTGCCCTCGATACTCCTCGGCGACCTCGTCGCGCGCCGACTGCAACTCCGTGACGGTCAATGTCGCGGACTCGGGGCCAGGAACCAGGCGCTGCAGCTCGCTGAGCGCCACCGCCAGCGACCGGCGCAGCATCCGCGGGAAATCGCACAGCGTGCCGTCGGCGTCGAAGGTGATGACCGTAGGCAACGGACGGCGCCTCCTCAGTAGGGTAGTGACAGTATAGGACAGCTAGGCACGGGCACGGCTGGTAGCATGCCGTCGGAGAGGGGGGCGGCCGTGCAGATCGCGCTCATCTCCGACATCCACGGCAACCTCCCCGCCCTCGATGCCGTGTTGGACAACCTTGCCCGCCGCGGCGTCGGGCAGCTAGTCTGCCTTGGCGACGTTGCCGCCGGCGGTCCCCAACCACGCCAGGTCGTCCGGCGCTTGCGAGAGATCCGCTGCCCCGTGGTCATGGGCAATGCCGACGCCTGGCTCCTCGATCCCCAACTCGCGCTGCCGACCGGCCTGTTTGCGCAGCGCTGCCAGGACATCGATCTCTGGTGCGCGCACCAGCTCGATGAGGACGACCGGGACTTCCTGCGCGCCTTCCCCGCGACCGTCGAGCTGCCACTGGGCGACGCCGGGGCGCTCCTGGGCTATCATGGCTCGCCCCGCTCCTTCCGCGAGCCGCTGTTGCCCACGACGCCGGACGAGACCCTGGATCAGGCGCTGGCTGGCACTTCTGCCCGCTTCCTGGCCGGCGGTCACACGCACCTGCAGATGTTCCGCCGTTACCGCGAGTGGCTGCTCCTCAACCCCGGTAGCGTCGGCGTGGCGATGGACCGCACGGCGCCGCTTGACGCGGTGCGTAACCCGCCCTGGGCAGAGTACGCGGTCGTCACCGCCGGCGGGCGGCACGATCTCGGCGTCGCGCTCTGCCGCGTCCAGTTCGATGTCGACGGCTTCCGCGACGTGACCTTGTGCAGCGGCATGCCACACGCCGAGTGGTCGGCGAGTGAGTGGGTGCGCGACTAGATCTCCGCACATGGCCTGATCCTGGCTAATCGGTCGCCCTCGCTGCCGGATACCCACCGCATCCCGCCGACCTCGACGTGGAGATCGCCGGATAATGAATTCTCGCGGAGCGGACTGGATTCGAACCCGTGGAGGGGATTGCGCCGCCGGGGAGTATGACGACGCGCACCCCTCAACTACCACTCGGTGATAGCCGCGATAAACCACTCTGCCACCGCTCCCTGACGCTTGCGCCTCAGACCATGCGGTGTCCGGATCAGAAGAGCCGTGCCACCGGAAAGGCAAAGCCCGGCAGCACATCCAAGCCATCGAGCACATCCGTGCTGGTCAGCGTCCTCACCGGACCGTCGCGTCCTGGCCGCCAGACGTCCACTCGCTTGTACTTCGGCCAGACGATCCAGACCAGCCGGACGCCCGCGTGCAGGTAGCGCTGGGCCTTCTTGGCCATGGCCGGCCGGTACTGCTGGTGTGAGGCGACCTCGGCGGCGAGGTCGGGCGCCAGATGCCAGATACAGTCGAAATCCGGCGATGCCTCGGGCGGATAGCGTCCCGCGCGGACGAAGGCGACGTCCGGTACCAACGTCGTCACCGGTTCTCCGGCGCGGCTGAGCACGTACGCTCCATCGGATCCGGTCACCAGCCCCAGCTCGCGCGACGCCACAAAGGTACTCAGGGCAACGACCAAACTGACTGCCCGGACAGAGTCTCCTCCCGCGCTCGGCGTCATTCGGATTAACCTCCCCTCCACCAGCTCGTACATCCCGCCGTCGTCGGGGAGGTCCAGGAGCTCATCCTCCGTCATGAGGTGATCGACGCCGGGCACCAGCTCCGCCCACGGGGCCAGCGTGTCCGACAGCACGGGCATACCTCGCTCCTATTCGCGCCTCAGTAGAAGATACCAGCACGGCGCTGTAGGAATACACTGAACAGATGAACATGCCTGTTCACTAAGGGACCAGGCCGGCAGCAACCCCCTGTCCCTACCTGGACATTGAGCGGTGAGCGGTGCGGCTAGGAGACCCGCTCAGTCGGTACCGGCCGGTGGTCGCAGCGCCGCATGCGACTGGACCTGTACGAGCTGGCGCGCAAATGGATTGAGCCGGGCCAGGAGGGCCTCCGAGGGCTCGTAGCCCCAGCGCGTGCGGTTCCAGGCTGAGCCGTAGCGGTACACGCTGATGCGTCGCTCTCCCGAGTTCACGCGCCGCGCGGAGCCGTGGCAGCAGGCGTCGACGAAGACCAGGGCGTCGCCAGCTTGCATATGCACCTCTTCTGCACCCTCCACGTCGTCCAGCGAGCCGCCGCCATGCTCGCCCCAGACGTCCGCCTTGCGCTGATGCAGGAAGGCCGGATGGACGATGTTCGACTTGTGGGAGCCCGGGATGACCATGGTGCCGCCATCGCCCGGCCCGATGTCGGTGTGGGCGATGAGGACGTTGATCTGGCCACACTGGAAGCGGCCGTTGTGGTAGCGGAACTGCATGCGCTTGGCACGGTCGTGGCCACCGGCGTGCGGCGGGATGCTCTCGCCGGGGCCGCGCAGGTTGAAGAAGTTCTCGTCGACAAACAGCGGACCGTGGTGGTAGTCGAACGTATCCTGCCCGCCGACGAAGCGCAGCACGAAGTTGATGTAGCTTGGATGGTCGATGAGCCGCTCGAACGGCTCGCCGGCCTCGTAGGTCTGCTGGTAGCTGATGCCGCGGTGCTCGGGATGGTTCTCGCGGTGGACGTAGCCGTACCAGCCGTTGCGGGGCACCGAGCGCGGGATCGTGTCGGCGGCGGCATTGCAGGCATCGACTTCGGCGTGGCTGAGCGCGCTGCGCAAGTGGACGAAGCCGTGCAGATCGAACAGATACTCCTCCAGGTCGGTGGGGATGCGCGCCTCGGGGAACATCACCTTGGGCGGGCTGATGTGGTGGTCGTCGTATCGAACTTCCATGGCTCCTCCCTCTCCCAATTGCTCGTACGCCGGCAAGCTCACTCGCCACCCTGCGCCGAGCACAGGTCTGACCGGCTAGTATAGGGAGGACGCGGGATTGCGCTCCGCGGGGGCGGGCGGGGCCTCCTGTCGCTATCGGCGTCGCCCCAGGTCCGAGCATGGCCATTGCGGGCGTGACTGCCTACACGCTCGTAGCTACCGTGGACAGCTCGCGCACGTGCCGGACTCGAGAAAGGAGGACGACGAGCGTCGACACGAGTGAGATCGCGGCCGTCACAAAGAGGGCCGAACCTAAGCCAATCGTGCCACCGAGGAATCCACCCGGCGCCGACCCGGCAAGCCCCGTCGAGAAGATGAGGAAGCGACGGGCGGCGGTCACCCGCCCGAGGAGCTCCGTAGGGGTCACGGCCTGGCGGAGGCTGACCGACGGGACCGTCGTAAACACGACGCCAATGCCTGCGAGCATCTTCCCGGCGATGATGAGCGGGAGGTGCGCCGGGATGAAGGCCGCCAGCGGCAGCAGCACGTCGGCGACCGTCCCGAGGAAGCTCCCGAGGATAATGGTCGGCCCGATCCCGATATGGCTGGACAGGCGCCTCGCGCTCAGCGCTGCCAGGAGCGCCGCCACGCCGTCGCACGCGCCGACGAGCCCGAGCACTGCCGGTGTAAAGCCGAGTTGGCGGACCAGGAACAGCAGCAGGACCGTGCTCTGCACCGCCCACCCCACCGCGCCAACGGCAAGAAACGTGGTGAGCGCGCGCAGCACTGGCGTCCGCTGCAGCTCGCGCACTCCCTCGCCGATTTCGACCCATATGCTCTGCCGCCCCTCCGCCCGCTTCGGCCGTGGCTCGGCCGCGCCGATGCTGCCGAGCGACAGCGCGGACAGCACGTAGGACACGGCGTCGACGATGATCGCCTTGGGCGCGCTCAAGAGCTGGATCAATCCACCAGCCATCCCCGGCACGGTCACGGAGAGGACCGAGTCGCTGATGGAGAGCTTGCTGTTGGCTTCCATCAGCCGCTCCTTGGCGACCAACGATGGGAGCACGGCGATCGAGGCGAGCTGAAAGAAGACGGTCAGGCTGGCAGTCGCGAACCCCACGACCCAGAGCTGCACAAAGGTCAGGTGCCCGAGCACGGCGGCAGCCGGTATCGACCCCAGCAGGATGGCGCGGCCGAGATCCGTGCTGACGAGGATGGGACGCCGCCGCGTGCGGTCGACCCAGACCCCCGCGAACAGACCGAAGAGGA
This sequence comes from uncultured Chloroflexota bacterium, assembly GCA_937967325.1. Classification (GTDB taxonomy): domain Bacteria; phylum Chloroflexota; class UBA4733; order UBA4733; family UBA4733; genus UBA4733. The sequence goes on along the minus strand of CALBSQ010000104.1, from coordinate 33,217 downwards.
AATTGGGGATCTGGCCGGCGACGATGAGCAGTGCCATCTGGCCGGGCGTCGCGTGGAGCACCAGGACGGCGGTGAGGGGCAATGCCAGCCCAGTGACCTTCGTGCCGGCATTGGAAACCACCTGCGCGATCCACAGGCGCAGGAACGCGCGATTGCGCCAGAGGCTCGCGGGCGGGCTGTCCGTCGCAGATAGCTGGCTCACCACCTCCTCCATGATCACGGATAGAATAGCAGCGAGATATTCGAGCGCCTCCTGGCAGCGCGAGCTCGAAGATGCCGATGATGGCACGAAGGACTGGGTCGACGCCGGTGGACCTCAGCCTGGCGACCAGTTGCCTATCTCCACCGTACTGTCTCTGCGTGTTGTATGGTAACTGTATGGCGTGATAGGGACGAACGAGGAGGCGAGACGTGCCCGCGGCAACGATCCTGCAGGTTGGCGATCCTGTGCCAGACATAAGTCTGCCGTGCCTGGATGCCGGCACCCTGGCGCTGGCGGATCTTCGTGGCAAGCGGCTGTTGCTTTTCTTCTGGGGTTCCTGGTGAGGCTGCCGTGAACAGTTGCCCGGGTGGCAACGCTTCTACGAGCAGCACCGTGACGACGACTTTACCCTGATCTCCGTCGCGCTGGAGCACAACGGCGGCGAACGGGCTCGCCCGTTCGTGGAAGCGGCGCGGGCGACCTTTCCGACGCTGGTAGACGAAGCTGGCGTCACCACCGGCGTCTTCGGGTTCAAGGCGATTCCCAACGGCGTGATGGTCGATCCGGCCGGCGTGGTGCGCTACGTCAAGTTTGGTGGCTTCTCCATCGACAACGCCGCTGATGTTGCCGCCGTGGAACAGTTCCTCGCCGGTGAAGATCCTGACAGCCCGGATCGGCAGGCGCCCTATCAGCTTAGCCCGGTGGAGCGAGAGCTGGTTGCCACCAAGCTGCGCCTGGGGCGCCTGCTCGCCGAGCAAGGCCGGCGTGACGAGGCGGTTGCCGAATGGCAGGCTGCCCTCCACCGCGATCCGGCCAATCTGGTCATCCGCAAGCAGATCTGGGCGGCGCGCCATCCGGAGAAGTTCCACCCGACCATCGACTGGGCCTGGCAGCGCGAGCAGATGGAGCGTGAGCGCCAGGCGGAGATCGCCGCCGGAATCTGCGGGCCGGATGGCTGTCCGCTGCCCGGAGCGGATCCAGGCCGCTGATTCGCGGTGCTGTTTGCGATGGCCGGGCCCGGCCGTCGCGACAATACTACCAAGGCGGTATGCTTGCTCCAGCGGTAACGTCTGAGATAAGCGAGGAGCGGTGATGGGGCGGCTGGAGGGCAAGGTAGCCATCGTAACTGGGGCGGGACCCGGCATCGGTCGCGCCATCCCGACCGTGTTCGCGCGCGAAGGCGCGCATGTGGCGATGTCCGACGTGAATACCCAGGCGGCCGAAGAAACGGCGCGTCGCATTCGCGATGCGGGCGGTGAGGCCATCGTCGTGGAGGCGGACGCGGCGTCGAGCGCGGACTGGCGTCGCCTGGTCGATCAGGCGCTGAGCGCCTTCGGGCGGCTGGACATCCTGGTCAATAGCGCCTCCTGGACGCGGGCGCTGCCGGCCGTCGAGCTGGAAGAGGCCGATTGGGATCGTTCGCTCGCCGTCGGCCTGAAGTCGGTCTACCTTGGCGCCAAGCACTGCATTCCCGAGCTGCTCAAGACCGGCGGCGGGGCGATCGTGAACATCTCCTCGGCCAATGGCCTGGTGTCCAACCCGGCCTTCTCGGCGTATAGCGCGGCCAAGAGCGGCGTGATCGGCCTCACCCGTAACCTCGCCATCGACTACGGGCTGCAAGGCATTCGGGTCAACGCCATCTGCCCCGGTCTGATCGTCAGCGAGCGGCACGAGCCGCGCATGCGAGACGACCCGGACGAGGCCAGGGGCAGCCGCGATCCCTATCTCGTGGGGCGTTGGGGCCGGCCAGAAGACGTCGCCTACGCGGCGCTCTACCTGGCCTCGGACGAAGCCGCTTTCGTGACAGGGACGGTGCTCGCCGTCGACGGGGGCCTTACCTGTCAATCGCCCGAAGCGACGACCAGGCCCTCTTTCCGGCGACGCTGGCGTCGCGACGTGGCCGTGATCCGCGAGGCCTAACGTCAGGCCACCTCGTGCGCTCGGCGATGGCGAGCTGGGAGGTGATATGCATAGAACGCGCCCCGTTGGGTGACGCCGCCGCGCAGGATCGCTGTCCGCTCTGGCTATTGCCCTAGCATCCGCGCGGAGCCGTCGCCCATTTGGCGAATTGGCAAACAGACCACTGGCCTCGTACCATGGCTATCTGCCGAACGACGAGTGGCATTGTGGAGAGCGAAATGAAAATGACCGTCGCGATGAGCGAAACTGGGCGTGTCACCATCCCGGCTCAGGTCCGCGAGCGACTCGGGATCAAGGGAGCGAGTCACTTTGAGGTCGACCTGGATGGTGACGCCATTCTGCTGCGTCCGGCCGTCGTGCTCGCCCGCGAAGACGCCTGGGCGTACGGGCCGGAGCACCGCGCCTTGCTGGAGCGCGCGCATCGCGATTCGCGTGAGGGCCGGGTTCGCCGGCTCACCGAGCAGGACCTGGAACGCCTTGGCGAGGAAGCCGAGCATGCCCAGGAGGACCCGAGGCGGGAGCCGGTTGCCGGGCGGTGAGCCAGGCCTATCGGACGCTCGACTTCACCGAGGCGTTCCTGGAGGCGTTTTCCAGCCGCGATTTCGGCGCCCAGGAGCGCCGCCTGTTCCTGAAGGCGCTGCGACTCCTCGATGAGAACGAACGGCATCCGTCCTTGCGTGTTCACGCGCTGGAAGGCGATCGGGAGGGTTCCTGGTCGGCCTCCGCCTCTAACGTATTGCGCCTGACCTTTGAGCGGTTAGATGGAGGCCGCAAACGGCTGCTCACCTGCGGCCGCCACTATGATCGCTGACGGTGGATACTACATGGGAATGCGAATGCTACGGGCATGCTTGAGGCTCCGGAGCTGGCCAATCTCCGCGAAAAACCAACCATCGAGTTTCTGATACTCGCCCACCACGTCGAGGCGGTCAACGGCCTGCTCTACATCAGCGGCGGGGGGTGGAACGACCATCGTCGAGTCCCGGCGCACGGTGTCCCGCCGGCACCCAGTTAGTCCCGGCCATCGATCCGCATTGGGATCTCATCGAGCGCCGATCAGCAGGATTGCCGGCGTTCAGAACTCCTCACCCCCATCCAGCGCGCTGCCGTCCAGCCCAGATGATGGTGCGCATTGAACAGCCGGAGTACCGCCGGCACGCCCCAATCGACTGCACCGAGGCCCCAGTCGACGACGCTGATCGTGGCGTTATTGAGAAACATGCGCCGCGCGGCGATCAGCGGCGCGCCCAAAACGGCGCACAGTAGCGCTTTGATCGGCCCGACGTGGCTGACGAGCACCACCGCTCCACCGTCGTGCCGCGCCGCCAGTTCGCGCACACAGGTTAGGACCCGCTCCTGAACCACTGAGAGGGATTCGCCACCGGGCGGTGCGCAGACGGGATCGCTCTCCCAACGTTGATGTTGGTCCGCGTCGGCCTGGCTACGCGCGATGATCTCGGCTCGCCGCAACCCTTCCCAATCTCCCATCGAGCCTTCCCGGAGGCGCGGATCGACCATGACGTGCAGACCGTGAGTCTGCGCGATTGGTTCGGCCGTGGTGATGGCCCGCTGCAATGGGCTGGTATACACGGCAGCGATGGAGAGCGGCGCGAGTGCTTCGGCGGGTTGCGTCGCCTGCCACCGGCCGCGCTCCGTCAGCTCGTCGTCGCGACTGCCCAGGTAGCGCAGCTCAGGGTTGGCGGTGGCCTCGCCGTGGCGGACTACGATGAGGCGCACGAACCCGGCCGTCATAGCCGATTGTTCCTCAGCGTGCTACCGTCAAGACTGTGCTGTGAAGTTGTGTGATGGGACCACCTTCTCGATGCAGTACTCCGGGTACTCATCGGCGACCTGCAAGATTCGATGGGTGACCCCCTCGGGGACGCGGCCGCCCCGTTCCCAGGCACGGTTCGTGCCCGGACTTACACCGAGCGCCGCCGCGAACACATCCTGCGACAAGGTGAGCCGCCGCCGAATCTCCTGGATGCGCGCGGCATCGTACTTGGGTGGTGGAGGCACGGTGCCCTGGTGCGGGTAATCGCGACCCGGTGAACACGCGGCGGCGTATATGCGCCGCGTTCGAAAGCTATGGCCTGTTCCAAGCTTTCGATTGTCCTCTGCCCCAAGGGAGAGTGCTCGGCCACCATCGTCTTCCTCACTGTTGCGGGATTATACCGATGGGTGGCCAGCCAGCGATACCCGAGGTCGAGCACTTCGAGCGCGCGATCCCTCATGCTTCCGATCCAAACCAGTCTCCGGCGCAGATTCGTTTCCAATGTATACTATTCGGGTACGATGGAGCCTGTATGCTGCGCATCCGGATCCTGGAGATCGATGAGCACATTGAGGAGAAGATTGAGCGGGAGCATGGCGTCACTTTCCTGGAGGCCGACGAAGTTGCTTCGTCTCCGACACACTACGTTCGGCGGGGACGTAACGGCGTCTATCTGGTGTTCGGACAGACGGATAGTGGTCGGTACCTGCTCGTTGTGCTGGCCGGCCACGGCGCGGGCTTGTGGCGCGTCGTGACGGCCCGGGATATGACGATGGCGGAGCGGCGGCTGTATCGTCAAGAGCGGAGGATTTGATGACGGTTGAGCACGAGACGCTGGAGCAGACGATCGCCCGAATTGAGGCTGGCGACGCCGTTCGGGACACCGATGAGGTTGTGACGCTAGACGTGGAGAAGCGGCCTTTGGACAAGCTGGTGCCCGTCCGGCTGACGGACGAGCAATATCGGCAGCTTCGTGAAGAGGCCAAGCGCATCGGCGTGGGACCTTCCACGCTTGGTCGGATCTGGATCTTGGAGAAGTTACGGGAAGCGCCGTCCGCTCGCGAGTCCGCGTGAAGGCGTCCGGCCCCGCGGCTGCCTACGGCGCCCTCTCGGTCAGCGTGCGGCGATAGTCGTCCAGTGAGAGCGGTTGCCGGATGTTCCCCCGCGCGGCGGCGGCGATTAGCCGCAGCGTCAGCGCCACCGCTTCCGCTCGCGAGTCCACGGCAGGGTCGCGCAGCAAGATCGTGTTGAGCAGGTAGGTGCGACAGGCGTGCTGCATGGCTCGGAAGAGCGTGGCTTCATCGCGCAGCGTGGCCGGCGCGTCGGACGCGGCCAGGATGCGCCGGTACAGCCCGCTCGGTGCATCCTGACCGAACAGTGTGGTGATCGCCCGGCGTTCGGCGGCGTCGTCCACGGCGCGGTAGGCGTTGTAGGCCGTCTCCTCCGTGCCCGTCGGGGTGACACCCTGGAGCAGCGTTCCCAGGAACTGGTCCTCAGTCAGCGGCGTGAGCACCTGCCGCTGCGTGTCGTCGCGCTGGAGCAGGAAGACCGTACGCAGTCGCGTCGGCTCCATGGGGTTCCAAACGACGCGATCGCGCCCGAAGACGTGCTCGGCATCCAACATGGCGCGGGCGTTGTCGAAGGCGACCAGGCGAGCCAGTTCCTCCAGCACGGCGGGAGTGACTCCGGCTGCTCCGCCCGCGACGGCCTCCGCCGCGGCCTGTAAGCTTGCCCGCCGCTGGTCAACCAGCTCGGCCGAGACGCTGGGCACGTTCTCGGTCGGCGACCGGAGCAGGGCGGCAGCCGCGAGGGGGAAGCTCTCGACCAGATTCGTCCGCAGGTAGAAGACCTTCTCGGACGTGTAGGCATAGGCCGCGGGCGGCTCACGAAAGTCCAACTCGGCCAGGTCGCCCTCGATCTCCTCGCCGGAGAGACGGTAGCCGGAGAATCGCCCTCGCAGCGGGCGCCCTTCCACCATGGCTGCGATGGCAGCGGCGCCGGCAACTATCTGGTCGCCGATAGTCAGGCGTGTTGGCGCCACCGGCTCGCCGTCGGGGCCGGGCACTGCGTAGCGTACGTAGACCCAGTCGTCCGAGTGGAAACGGGCGTCAGGATGGTCCATCAGCCCGTAGGAGCTGGTGCTCTTGCCGGTGCCAGTTGGCGCCACGTAGAGGATGCCGTCGCCGCCGAGCTCGACGCAGGCGCCGTGGACGGAGTGGATGCCGCGCTCTTCGGCCAGGAGCCGCCCCACCGCTCCGAGGACCCAGCTCTTGAGCTGGCCGTAGTAGGCGGTGTTGAAGAAGAGCACGGTGTTGCGAGCGCGGGAGTAGTAGGCGCTGGCGGGGCGGTCGGGCACTGCGGTGAGGGCATAGGCGAGCAGTTGAGGCTGGGAGGGCGGAACCTGGCCGGTTCGCTCTCGCCACTCCTCGGGTGTAAACCAGTTGACCCGGAAGAAGGAGCTGAGGTGGGAGCTGTTGGTGAGCGCGCGGACGCGCACGCCGTGGACGACGACGTCGTGTTGCGCAAGCGCGCTGCCCAGCGCGCGGGCGTAGCGGTCGGCCCAGTCGAGCAGCTCGTCGCGCTCGGTCGGGCGGCTGTCGAGCATCTTATCGTGCGTTGGCGTGCGCCCTTTGAGGCGGGTGATGACGTTGGTGGGTGCGCCACTCCCCATTGGCGCACCCATCCACTCCTCGGCGCCGTCTGGTCCCGGGGGGAAGCGAAAGAGGTCGACGTTGCTGGCCACACGGCTCCTCTCAGATACACGTACGGGGGAGGCGCCCCGAAATTGTCCCACGTCGATGGCGCTGCTCGACGCGCCGCCGCGCTGGCGGATCGTCATCTCAGGCTCCGGCGAGCACCTCCTTCTCATCATTATGGCAGCCGCGACCGAAACGTGAGCGTGCGCTGCCGGCTACGCCGGTCGGATGCACCGCTCTCCGGCGGATTCGGGTATCCTCCCATGCGGCGGGACGATGCGTGGCCGGCGGCGCGACCGCACCTTTGGCCAACGCGTCCTGACCGCGGCCAGCGCCGGCTCGTGTCGGCGTTGCGGCTGCCGATTTGGACTGAAAGGAGCCAGGGATGATTCCGACCGCGCCATTTGGACGTACCGGACACCAGAGCACGCGCACCCTCTTTGGCGCTGCCGCCTTCAGCCGCGTCACCCAGGAGGAAGCCGATCGCACCATGGAGCTGCTCCTGCGCCACGGCATCAACCACATCGATACCGCCGCCAGTTACGGCGAGTCCGAAGTGCGCCTCGGCCCCTGGATGCAGCGTCAGCGCAATAATGTCTTCCTCGCCACCAAGACGGGGGAGCGTGCCTACCCGGCCGCGCGCGATCAGATCCGCCGCTCCTTGGAGCGCCTGCGCGTCGACAACGTCGACCTCATCCAGTTGCACAACCTGGCCCAGCAGGACGAGTGGGAAGTGGCGATGGGGCCGGACGGCGCGCTGCGCGCCGCCATCGAGGCGCGCGACGAAGGGCTGGTCCGCTTCATCGGCGTGACCGGCCACGGGACCGGCATTGCCAAGATGCACCTGCGCTCGCTGGAGCGCTTCGACTTCGACTCCGTGCTGCTGCCCTACAACTACCCGATGATGCAGAACAGCCAGTACGCCGCCGACTTCGAGGAGCTCGTCGCCCTTTGTCGGCAGCGCAACGTGGCCGTGCAGACCATCAAGGCCATCACCCGCGCTCCCTGGGGCGATCAGCCGCACACGGCGGCGACTTGGTACGAGCCGTTCCAGGATCAGGCCGACATCGACCAGGCTGTCCACTGGGTGCTGGGCCGGCCCGGCGTCTTCCTCAACACGGCCGGCGACATCCACGTGCTGCCCAAGGTGTTCGACGCGGCGAGCCGTTTCCAGCAGCGCCCCACCGAGCAGGCCATGGCGACGCTGTCCAAGGAGCGGGAGATGGCGCCGCTGTTCGTCTGAGCAGCGCGCCGGCGAGAGGAGTACCGGCACTGGCTAAACCACCTGGGGAAACGCGGACGATCCGCTTTCGGCTGTTTTGCCTCGTGCCGCCGCCTGAGGAGTGCGACGGCATGCCCACGGAATTCGGCATCCAGGACCGTGAGCGGGTGGTGCATGCCGGCCAGCCACAGGCGGACGGCTCCCTTCGCTATGACGTCGAGCTGACGGTTGGCCGGAGCGATAAGGGCGGCCCCCTCCGTTTTCGCGGCCCTTTCGCGCAAGGCAAGCCTGACGACCCCTTTCTGTACCTGAGCTGGCGATGCCGGGAGGTCGTGCCGGCGCCGTGGATCAGTCGCAAGAAGATCCGGCTCGGCATGATCACCTGGGAACAGATCGAGGCGGCTGCTGAGACCGGTGGCGTTCTGGAGGCGACGGTACCCGGGTTTGGCGCTGGGGCGACGCAACGCCTCCCGGAGGGCTGGAAACTAACACCTATGGACGGGGAGCAGTAGGGCGGACCAGTCCGGAAGCGGGCTCGTGCGGCTTGCTCCTCCGCAGACTTGAATGCGCCAGGCTCTCTCGATGCCGGCCACGACCTAGCTGCCGCCGCCTTCTCTTCTGTAGCGCTCTAGCTCCCGCCGCAACCGTTCGGCCTCATCGTCAGCGCGGCGGCGCGCGTCTTCCGCCCGTCGCTGAGCGTCCTCCGCGCGGCGCTGGGCATCCTCGGCCTGTCGGCGGGCTACCTCGGCCTGCTCCGGCGTGAGCAAAAGACGCCCTTCCGGCGTCTGCGCTTGGAGCAGCCTTCCTTGCACGATCAGGTACAGCCCCAGCACTTCGCTCCACAGCCGTCCCTGGTCGTCCGGCGGCCACGGCTCGAACTCGCCCGCCGCGTTGCGCCGGTGGCCGGCCAGCGAAGACGGCGCGCCCTCGCGCGGTGTGAACAGCGCATATTCCCGCGCCTGCAGCAGATCGTATGCCTTCCGCTTTTCTAGTTGGTCGCGGCCGGTGCTCGACGGCGAGACCACCTCCAGGACGAAGGGCGGGAAGTTTCCTTCAACCTCCAGGTCGTAGGAGCTGCGCGTGTGTTCGGGCGCGAACGCCACGAAGGCGTCGGGCGAGAGCTGCCGCTTGCGCGGCGAATCGGGCCACACGTACTCGATCGGCAGCATGCTGGCGACATACCAGCCGAGCCCCAGCTCGTGGGCGTAGTTGCGCAGGCTGTGGGCGAAGCCCGAGGCCGACCAGAACTGCAAGTCCCCCATGACCATCCAGGGCGCATCCTCCGTGTCGTCTTCCAGCATCAGCATGAACAGATCGTCCGACTCCGCTTGCGTCAAGGGCGGATGTCGCCATTGCGTCTGGACCATACCCTGCATCCCCTTCTGGGCGCCGCAAACGCCTGGCGAGCCGGGCAAGACATCTGCGCTGCCAAGCCGCGCCGCGGCATGTCCACGACAGCCACCGACCTCGACCTTGGCGCAGTGTACCCCGCACACCAGCAAGCCGATGGTCCCATCGAATCCTGAGCTCGGATGTCCTATGATTCACCGGCGAGCATGCTTCCAACGCCTTGGCATTGCCTGTGCAGCGGTATCCAAGCGACAAGGGGTAGACAATTGAGGAGAGGAGTGAGCGATGGACACCTACGCCCTGCTCGAGCACGCCATACTGTATCGAGAGCAGGTCGTCGCTACCTACGAGGGTGAGGTCCGCGAGTTCTGTCCCCACGCGCTGGGCAAGAAGCAGGAACGGCGTCATGTCCTGGCCTACCAGTTTGGCGGCAAGAGCAGGAGCCGCTTGCCTCGGGCCGGCGAGTGGCGCTGCTTCGCCGTGGACCGGCTGGTCAATCCGTCCAGCCGGCCGGGACCCTGGCATACCTCGGCAAACGTCTTTAATCCGCAGTCCTGTCTGGACGTGATCGACCTGGTCGTCCAGCCGCTGCCGGCGAAGGCCCCACCCCCGGCCCCTCCCCAGCAAGCTGGAGAGGGGTGAAACCGGACGGAAGCAGCAGGGCCGGCCGATCCCCTTCGTGGTCTCCCCTCTCCAGCTTGCTGGGGAGGGGCCGGGGGTGGGGCCTCCGCCCTACGAGGCCGGCTCGGGCGTCTTGGGCTGGAGGAAGCGGCCGATCACGTCGATGAAGGCTGCCCATTCCGCCTGGCGCTCGGCCAGCGCCGCTTGTCCTTGCGGGGTGAGACGGTAGACTCGGCGCTCCGGGCCTCCTTGCTGCGTTTCCCACTTGCCGGCGATGTGCCCGGCGCGCTCCAACTGATGCAGTACCGGGTAGAGCGTCCCCTGGCCCAAGAGCAACGCCCCGGCGCTGCGCGCGCTGATGGCCTTGGCCAGCTCATAACCGTACATCGGGCGCTCCGCCAGCAGGGCGAGCGCCAGCCCTGGCGTCGTGCCCTTGAGCAACGTGCTCCTCAGGCGCATCTTAGGCTCCGCGTCGCGAGCGGCGACGGGCAAGCAGCGCGCCAACGAGCAATCCCGCGAAGCCCCCAGCGATTCCTGCTGGGACCGCGGGCGTGTTCGCCACTACTGTCAAGGGGTGTACCACCTGCAGCTCCGTATCACGACCGCCATACGGAGCGCGTTGCAACGCCTGGCGGAAGTCCTCCTGCGCTGTGGCCAGCGACGCCCGAGCTTTGGTGGCCGCGGTCGCTGGGTCGGTGCCGGTGGCCATGACCGTCCCCTGCAATCGAGTCGAGTCGACACGCGCGATGACGTGCTTCTTGACGGCCGTCAGAGCATATTGGGCGCCCAAAAAATTACCGTAGTCGTATTCCGTTGGTATCGCCGATAGCGTGACGTACGCGACGTACGTCGGCGGGAGGGTCTGACCGATCAGCGTCCCCAGACCCGCGGCGAGCAGCATGCTGATGAGCAGCATCCGCCAGTGCCGCCATGCGCTCACCAATAATCCGCCGGGGGCGCCGGCAAAGCGCCGCACGCCGACTCCTTCGATCTGACGGAACGCCTTCCCCACGATTTCCGGTTGCCCGAGCTCCTCAAGGGCGATCAGCTCGGCTTGGGCCCGCGAACGACCAGAGGCAAGCTGCTCGGTGACGGCCTCATCGAAGTGCGCGCGGAGCTCCCGCTCGGCATCTGGGGATATCTGCAAGCCGGCACGCTCGCGGAGGCGTTCGAGGTAGAAGTCAAATTGGGACATGCTGCACCTCTCTGTCGGAATCCGACGTAGTGTATCCAGCATGCGGCCCAGTTGCAACCGACCGGGCGCGGCTGCGCGGGCGTGTTGACCGCTCCCGGCAGCACGTATCTGACCGAGGCGCTGTGGTAGCATCGGATGCGATGCCCATGTTGAGGAGTCCGAGATAGCCCGTATACAATCTGCGCTTGGCGGCACTGAAGCGGCCACCGCGACAGCGCCGGGCGATGCAACCGGCGACTCCTGGCCTATCCGCACGCCAGACCAGCGCGTGCGGGTCTTTGTCAGCTCGACGCTCAAGGAACTGGCGGCGGAGCGGGCGGCCGCCAGCACCGCCATCGGCAGGCTGCGTCTCACGCCGGTGCTGTTCGAGCTGGGGGCGCACCCCCATCCGCCGCGCGCCCTCTACCGCGCCTACCTCGCCCAGAGCGACGTCTTCCTCGGCATCTACTGGCAGCAGTACGGCTGGATCGCCCCGGGCGAGACGATCTCCGGCCTGGAGGATGAGTACCGACTGTCGGCAGGCAAGCCCAGGCTGATCTACGTCAAAGCTCCCACGCCGGAGCGGGACGCCAAACTGGCCGCGTTGCTCCAGCAGATCCAGGCGGAGGACAGCGCCTGTTACCGGCCGTTCGAGACGCCGGAGGAGCTGCAGGAGCTCATCGAGAACGATCTGGCGCTACTGCTGACCGAGCGCTTCGAGCGGGGGCAGGCGGGAACGGCTCCAGCCGCGGACGCCCGTCCGCGCCGCATGAACAACCTGCCTGTGCAGCGCAGCGCCCTGATCGACCGCGCCCAGGAGGCCGCTACGATCCGTAGTCTTCTGCTGCGCGAGGATGTCGGGGTGGTGACCCTCACCGGACCGGGCGGCAGTGGCAAGACGCGCCTGGCGTTGCATGTGGCGACGGATCTCCAGGACCAGTTTGCGGACGGGGTGTGCTGGGCGCCGCTGGCGGCGCTGAGCGATTCTATGCTGGTCGTCTCCACCATTGCCCACATCGTCGGCGTCCGCGAGACCGGCGACCGGCCGGTGTTGGATAATCTGAAGGATGCCTTGCGCGCCAAGCAGCTGCTCCTGCTCCTGGACAATTTCGAGCAGGTCATCGACGCTGCGCCCGCGGTGGCTGATCTGCTGGCGGCCTGTCCGCGACTCAAGATCCTCGCGACGAGCCGGACCCCCTTGCACGTGCAGGGGGAGAAAGAGCTGCCGGTGCCGCCCCTGGCCTTGCCTGACCGGCGGCAGTTGATCGAAGTCGGGCGCCAATCGCAGTACGCGGCCGTTGAGCTGTTCATCCAGCGTGCGCGCGATGTCCAGCCCGACTTTACAGTGACCAACGAGACGGCTCCGGTGGTCGCGGAGATCTGCTCCCGCCTGGACGGGTTGCCGCTGGCCATCGAGCTGGCGGCGGCGCGCGTCAAGGTATTGTCGCCACCTGCGCTGTTGCGACGGTTGGAGCGACGGCTGCCGCTGCTGACCGGCGGTGGACGGGATCTGCCGGAGCGGCAGCAGACACTGCGTAACACCATCGCCTGGAGCTACGACCTGCTTGACGGCCAGCAGCGCACCCTCTTTCGACGTCTCGCCGTTTTCGTGGGCGGCTGCTCGCTGACCGCCGCGGAGGGGGTGGCGGAGGCAAGCGAGGGGGAGCCGGGGCAAGGGGGCGAGCGGGCGATGAGGCGAACGGAGGATGCAGCGACGGACGCTTCGACGGTATCGCACCTTCCCCTTGTCACGTCGCCCGTCAACAGCGCGCCCCCTCAAGTTGCCGCGCCTAGTCGCCCCCTCGCCCCGGCTCCCCCCGTCCTCGACGGCTTGGCGGCGCTGGTCGACCAGAGCCTGATCCGCCAGACCGCGGGTGTGGATGGTGAGCCCCGCTTCTGGATGCTGGAGACCATCCGCGAGTACGCGCTCGAGCAGCTTGCTGCCAGCGGAGAGGCGACCCCGACGCAGCACCAGCACGCGGCCTGCTTTGTGGCGTTGGCCGAGGAAGCCGAGCCGCATCTGCTCAGCGCCCAAACCGAAGCCTGGCTGCCTCGATTGGAGGAGGAACACGACAATCTGCGCGCGGCGCTGGTGTGGAGCACGAGTGAGCCGGGCCAGGAGGAGACCGCGCTGCGCCTGGCCGGGGCCTTGACCTGGTTCTGGCACATCCGCGGTCACGTGGCGGAGGGGCGGAGCCGGTTGGAGGCGGCACTCGCCCGGCTGGGAGGACCGATGCGTACCGCCGCCCGGGCCAAGGCGCTCTTCGGGGCCGGGATCCTGGCCTGGGCTGAGGCCGACTTTGCCATCGCGCGCTCCCGACTCGAGGAGGGTCTCGCCATCTGGCGAGCGATCGGGAACAAACAATGGATCGCCTACTCCTTGACCTTCCTCGGGAGGACGATCACTAGCCAGGGCGACCCGGGCCGGGCGCTTTCCCTGTATCAGGAGAGCCTGTCGCTCGCGCGGACGGTGGGCAACAAGGATTGGGAAGCATTCACCCTGAACGTGCTGGGCGATGCGACGTTGCTCCTGGGCGATGCTCCAGCCGCTGCCGCCATCTATCAAGAAAGCTTGGCCATCTACCGGGAGGTGGGCGACCAGTGGGGCCATGGCGTCATCCTCAACGCCCTGGGCGGCGGCGCCGCCGCCCAGGGCGACTATGCCGCCGCGCGCGCACACTTCGAGAGCAGCGTCGCCCTATTTCGGGGCACCGTCGATCAGCGCTCCCTCGCCCAGGCGCTGCTTGGGCTGGGGAATGCGGTCCTGTCCCAAGGAGACGCGGCGGGTGCGACTTCTGCCTTCGTGGAAGGCCTCGCCTTGTGGCGGCGGCTCGGCGAGCGACCTGGGACCGTCATGAGTCTGCTCGGGTTGGCGAGGGCGTCGGCCAGTCAAGGGCAGCCCGCGCGGGCTGCGCGACTGTTTGCCGCGGCGCCCGCGCACTTTCGGACCCTGGGAATGAGCATCATCCTCACCGATCGCGCGGACGATGACCAGGTGATCGCGTCCCTCCGCACCCAACTCGGCGCGGACGCTTTCGCGGCGGCATGGGCGGAGGGCCAGGCAATGACACTGGAGCAGGCCAGCGCCCTCGCGTTAGATCAGAGCGGCACGGCCTAGCGAGGTTGATTATCCGCCAGCCGGATCACGACTTCCGTGTTCCATTTCGCGGGATCCGGCTCGTCTGCTGGGTTGGTGAGGTACGATTCGAGGCGGGCGCCGAACCCGTCGCCGCCCGGCGCAGCCCAGGTGTCCCAGACGACACCCTTCTTTGCTCCCCAGTCCAGCAGCGCAGCGTTTGCCCCGACGAGACCGTCGTACGGTCCGCTGTAGATGAGCGTCGCGTAGCGGCCTGCCGGGAGCGCACCCGCGGAAACGCGGCTATCGCCGGACAAGGCGGTCGCGACCGGGACGCCCAGCTCGATATCGAGTTTCGCAGCCATATCGATGACGAGGTACCGAATGAAGGGCGCGCCAGCTGGCGATACGCCCTGGCTTCCCAACCAGGCAAACACGTCCCCAAGCCGTTGATCGATCACGGTCCCCAATTCTTGCATGGTCACCTGGGTTCGAATCGCCGCGTAGGGCTGCATGGCGCGATCCTCCAACTTTGGTTCGGTAATCATTGGTCTTTCTCCTCGGTTTTGCTATGCCCGCCGCGATGCCGCGGCACCGATCGCATGTTGTAACGTGCCGGGCTGGCTAGTACTTCTCCGATCTTGCTCACTTGCCGCCCCCACCCAACGGCCGCGGCGTGCGACAGCCGTTGGCGAGTAGAAACGGCAGGCAACTCAACACAGGCGGATCGAACGGCCGGGGGGCACGCAGCAGGACGTCCGCCTGGTTAGCGGCCCGACCACGCTTAACGAGCAGTGGCACGTCGCCGATCAATGGATACCCGGTAGAGAGCAGGCGCGCCGGACGGTTGCGTCCGTTGACGCCACTGTCTATGCTGACCGTCAGTTTGCGCTCGCTGGGGGATGACATGATCGGCTCGTTGGACGAAAACAAGGCTCTTGTCCGCCGCTATTTCGAGGAGATCGCCAATCAGGGGAAGCTGGCTGTGGCCGAGGAGATCATCACTCCCGAGCACATCACCGATATCCAGAGCCTCACGCGGAAGTTACGCGCTGCTTTTCCCGACTTCCATATCACCGTCGAGGATCAGATCGCTGAGGGAGACATGGTTGCCACGATCTTCACCGCGACCGGCACGCACCGGGGCGTCTGGCAGAGCCAGATCGGCCCGATTCCTGCGACCGGCAAGCGCTTCAGCCACGGCGGCGTCCGCGTCTTTCGCATCTCCGGCGGGAAACTCGTCGACACATGGGGAGGAGCCGACACGATCGCCCAAATGCAGCAACTCGGCGTCCTGCCGACCCCAAGTGGTGGCGCAGGCTAGGCGTGTCGCCCTCGTCGGAGCCGTGGCAGCGCGTACACTAATGGTTCGCTGGGGGAGCCACGAGTGGGCTACTACGACCGTCGCACGGGTCGCTTCACCGCCCTCACCGACGATGAGGCGACGATCACGACGCACTTCCCCTGCCCGGAACACTATGTGCGTCGTCTCCCGAAGTCGGATTACGTGAGGCAGTAGTGATGGTAGTGAGAGATACGGCCGCCCAGCGGACGCCTGCGCAGCGTCTCCTCGAGGATCTCATTGGGCAGCGTGGCCTCTTGCCCGGGGAGTACACGTTCTTTTTCGTCACCGGTGAGGGAATGTTTCTCCCCGTAGGTGACCCCGAGAGCATCGAGGAGTCGAGTGGGTATGTGCTCGACCGTGATGGCGCCGTCTTCTCCTTCTGGCTGGCTTGGGACGCGACTGGAAAGCGTCCGACCCTGGGGGAGTGGACACAGGTCGAGGCCCAACCCTGGTGGGAGACCGTGCGGGAGTACCGCGACGCTCGTCGACGCATGGGCTTGCTCGCAGCTGAGCCGGTGAGCTAGGTTTGCTCAACGGCCAGGCCCCACTGGTCACGCGGTCGACGTGGCCTGCGCCTATCACCGATAAAACAGGGTTGTCTCGAAAACTATGAGGCCGCTCATTAGTCCTAGCATCAAATTGACACTGATCTTGACTGATGGTGCGACGCTCCGTCAGTTGGTCCATATGCGCCCCCGCAGCCCTGTTGCTAGGTTCGGGCCCAAATTGTGCGGCGCAGCAGCGGAACGTAGTGCAGAGAATGTTCGATCAGGATCGAGACACGCAGCGCGAAATTCCACCTGATCCGTTCGCGAAACCCTTCTGGCGGCTGCGCTACCTCGGTGTAGGCGTCTAAGTACCTGGCGCACAGGGAGGAGGCGTTCTCGTGGGAGGCGAGGGTGAGACAGAACATGAGACCCAAGTCGTGCTCACGCACACCGCGACCCGCGTGCTCGAAATCTAGCACGCCGCTGACCGCGGCTAGCGGCCCGTCGGTCGCCAGGATGTTGTGGCCCCAGTAGTCGCCATGGACCAGGATGAGGGGCAGTCGCTGGGGAAGAGCCGCGATGCCTTCGCCGACCAGACGCCGCAGTCTCTCCAATTCAGCCGGCGTGAGGGTCCGGGTGGCCGCCACTTTCTCGAACACCGATTCCCATCGGGCGCGGTAGTCGTCGGCAACTGTTGGTCCGACAAGTGTCAGAAGACGCTGATCACTCTCGCCAAATCCATCAATATCGGTGCGGTGGATCGCGGCGTGAGAGCGAGCGCATTGCTCAACGATTGAGTTCACGCTCGCCTCCGGCAAGGATGCGAACAGGTCACGATCGAGTGGGATTCCGGGCAGGCAGTTCATCAAAAGGTAGGGCCGCCCATTGGCCTCGCCAGTGCGGGCCCAAGAAGGGACTGCTACATCACCACGAGCTGCCAAAGTCCGATACAGCATGGCTTCCTTGCAGTAGATAGCGGCTGCCTGCTGGATGGTGGGGCCGGGTTCTCGTAGAACCAGCCGTCGTCCGTCGCTGAGCGTCCACACTTCGCAACGGTGTCGGTTGTCGGAGATGGTTTTCGCGTCGAGAACGGTACCAAGATTCATACCCTGTGCCATGCCGTTGGCACGCAGTACTATCGCGTCGTCCGACAGGCTACTTGTCATGAACGCTCCTGCATCTCTGCTTTTGGGGTATAGCTCCGGCTCGATGGTGTCACCGGCAATTACGCCTGCCGGTACGACCGACTAGCACAGGCATCCTAGCAGCTGTCGAGGGGGCAGGCATGTCGTTCCGCGGCGATGCGCTCATCGCTCCGTCTCTGCATCGGCCAACGTCGCTTCCAGTTCCTCAATAGTCGGCAAGCTCCCTTGCAACCGTTCGGGCAACGTTTCCAGCGGGTTGTACGCCGACACTCCGATTGGCTTACTCATGTCCCGCAGCGCATACTCAGCCACTACCTTGTTCTTTCCTTTGCATAGAATGAGGCCGATGCTCGACTGATCGTGCGGATGCCGCAAGAAATCATCGATGGCCGAGAGATAAAAGTTCATCTTGCCGGCGAACTCGGGCTCGAAGTCGACTACTTTCACGTTGATGGCTACGTAGCAGTGCAGCTTCACATGGTAGAAGAGCAGATCGATGTAATAGTCGTGACTGTCGACCTCGAAATGATACTGGCTGCCCAGGAAGGCGAAGCCGGCGCCCAACTCAAGCAGGAATGCCTGGATATGCGCCAGGAGTCCGCGTTCGAGGTCACGCTCGCGCCTCCTCCCCCAATGAGAGGAAATCGAAGTTGTACGGGTCCTTGAGCACCTGTCGGGCCATGTCGGATTGGGGCGTGGGCAGAGTCCGGGCGAAATTGGTCTGCGACCGGCCCTGCCGCTCATAGAGCTTGCCCCCGATCTGATGGGCTAAGATGGCGCGGCTCCAGCCATCCTCGGCGGCCTTGCGCGCGTACCACGCCCGTGCCTCTGGATCGGACACGGTATCGAGCAGACGCATTACATGTCCCCAGGGCAATCGCGCAGCAACTTGCTGCGCGATTGCCTCGTCCGGGTAGGCGCTGGCAAACGTGCGCGTGTATTGCAGGTTGCGAGCCGAGAAGCCTTTCATTTCGGGGAAGGTCTGCGGGAGGTCGGCTGAGAGCCGGACGATTATCTGCGCGCCCCAGCCGTGCTCCTCCTGACGCGCAGCTATGGCGCGCCCGATATGCCAATAGAGCCCAACCAGCTCTCGATTGATGGAGAGGGCCGCGCGGACCTGGGCAGCGCCGATGCGCTCCTTCAGATCGCCGAGCAGTTCCTTATATCCCTTTGGGATGAGGGCGTTCGCGTTCCCCTCCGGGGTGTTAGCCACCCCCTACCCCTTCCCCGACACCCGCCGCTCGCCGTGTATTCGATCCAACCTGCGTACGCTAAATAGTACTGACTCCTGCGCCCGGCACTCATCGCACCGCGGCGTCCCGGGCTGCCCGGGACGCATCCGTTTCAAAGGCGCCCGGTCAACGCCAACCGCGCGTAGAGGCCTTGCTGCTCGTTTGGAAGGCGCATCAGTGTTTGGTAGCGTGTTTGCTGGACTGCCTCCGAGGCGCCGAGGATTCGTGCCGCCGTCCCCGAATCCCAAATGACTGTTGAGTGCGCGGAACCCAAGTCAACGAGTCCATCCTGAGCACCCGTTGTTGGTGGCCTGCCGTTGCTAGTTACCTGCCCGCATTGCCGCGGAGGCTGTCCAAAACGTTGGCCGTGGGCTGGGCAACATTGTGAGGAGGTGGCGCCAGCGCCAAGGTGTCGCGGATCAGTTCCAGGCAGGTGATCAGGCTCTCCGCCAGGCGCGGCGCGGCGAAGACGCCCTCGATCCGCTCGACGAACCGGTCGGGCCGGATTGTGAGGTCGCGCGTCGCTCGTTCCAGCCACTTCCAGTCGATCTCCCACACCCGGTTGACCGCGAATAGGATGCGCAGCGTTCGGTGGATGTCGCGTGCATACTCCTCCAGCACCGTATGGCGGTGGCCGCGCCGGACCTCCGCCCATCGTGCGGCCAGGTGGCCGGGAAATCGCCACTCGTTGGCCGCGTCGCTAATATGGCGCCGTTGCAGGCTGTCGGGGTAGTGCGCTAGCTCTTGACGCCAGCGCGCAATCAGGCCGTCGCTGCGTAGCGGGACCGCGTCCACGAGAACGCCCGGCAGTAAGAGACGATCGTCATCGGTCACCTCACCTGCGCGAATGGCGGCCAATTCGTGCTCGTGGAAGGCCGGTGTGTACCAGCCTGCCTCGACCCGGACGTCTTGATACGTGAACATTGCCCAGGTGACATCCTTCGAGCCGAGTGAAGGATCGACGATGGCGTCGGTAGCGCCGACGCGCGCCAGGAATTGCCGGCGCTCCTCCGGTGACGGGATTGTTTCCGTCCAAAGGCTCAGCTCCAGGTCGGATTCTTCAACTGCAACGCCACGAGAGACGGAGCCGGTCACGGCCAGTTCCCGACAATGTTGGGTCGGATACCGGTCCGCCAGCTCGGCGGCAAGCGCAAGGCGTTCCTGGCTAGCGGCGGTTGGTCTCGCTGTATGCTGATACATCAATGGCAAGTGTACCTGCCGGTCGCTGTTGCGGGCATGTGGGTTACCGGACCCGATAGGGAAGTAGAGCGCGTGTGGGCGTGAGAGAACTACGGCAGAACCTCAGCGTTTTCTTGAGGCGTGTCGCCGCCGGCCAATCGATCGAGGTAACCGAGCGAGGTCGGGCAGTAGCCGTACTTGCCCCGCTGCCGGATACATCGACGCCCCTGGGGCGTCTGATCGCCGCCGGACGCGTGACCATCCCGTCCGGCGATTTGCTCGATCTGGCGCCGCCCGATGGGCCCGTGTCCAACCAGCTCAGCGACGCACTGCAAGCTGAGCGCGAGGAACGATTGTGAACTCGACGCTGCTGTATCTCGACTCGTCCGGATTGGTGAAGCTGGTGCGCGCTCAGGCGGAAACGACTCGTCTTTTTGGTTTCTTGCAGGACTGGCCGCTACGTGTCTCCAGTGTAATTGCCCGAGTCGAGGTGCTGCGCGCGGTGGGGCGGGTTGCCTCGGATACGACCACGTATCGGCGGGCGGAGGCGGCTCGGCGTGCCGGGTTCCCGGTGTTCGCGCCGGGGGCGCCGGAGTTCGCTGCTTGTTAGGCGCGATTTTCACCGCTGGCCCGGCCGCCCTCCAGCAGCCGCTGCGCCCGAGGCTGCCAGCCCAGTAGGCGTTTCGCCTTGGTAAGGTTGTGCTCTTCCTCGGCTTCGTCGCCGGCGATGAAGACGGAGTCGAAGCGTCCGTGGCCGGTCCGCACTGCCTTCAATGCTCCCAGGTAGGCGTTGGCCAGGTCTTCCTCGTCAGTGATGTAGAGGCGATGGCCGCCGGGCCAGGCGGGCGGGCGCCGGCGCTGGTCCAGCCATTGCTCGCGCGTGCGGGGGCCAGTCAGGCGCAGGGCGATCAGGTTCATGTCGAACCAACGGGCGAAGTATTGGCAGATCAGCTCCCCGAAGCCTTTGGTCAGGCCGTACACGCTGGGCGTGTCCAGCGGGATCAGCTCTTCGGACGGGTACCAGGTCCGCTCGCGGTAGTGAACGCTCATCGTGCTGGTGTGGACGCCGCGCTTGACGCCCATGCCTTGGGCTGTGAAGAGCAGCAGGTGGAGGCCGAGGGTGTTGACCTCGTAATTCTCAGCTATCTGGGTGAGCGTCTGGTCGGTCGAGCTGCCGCCCTGGCCGCTCTTCATGACCATCGTGACGAAGGTATCGACGCCCTCCAGCGCTCTCGCCAGGGCCGCGGGATCCGTGATCGAGCCCTCGACGTACTCGACATCCGGGTGACGGGGTGGTCGCAGATCCAGCACGCGCAACTCGTGCTGCCGGCGTAGGTAAGGAGTGACGAAACTGCCGACGTGACCGGAGCCGCCAACGAGGAGAACTTTCATGCGTGTAGCCTTACCATTTCTGACTCTGTTGGCGAATGTTGCCGCCGCCGCAACCGCCGATTCTCCCGCCGCTAAAGCAGCGGGCTACGCGTACAAAGCCTGCTAAAGCAGGCTAACCACGCCAAATTCGATGAGCATTCTCGTCTCGTGCGCGATATTAGCCTTTGTAGTCGCCGTTCAGCTGCCTTTAGGCGGCTTTGTAGACGTAGCCCGCTGCTTTAGCGGCGGGTGGCAGTACCGGCAAGCGCGGATACCCCCGGTTACGCCAACAGCGTCATTTACTCTCCTCAAACCGAATACGCCACCGAGCCGTCGGACCGCAGCGGGATGGCTCCAGCGCCTCGGACGGCCGGTTCGACCGACGCCGCTTTCTCCGTGTCGAGGCGGATGCCCAGCCCAGGCGCCTCCGGTACCGGCAAATACCCTCCCTGCCGCCGCAGGGTGCCGGCGAAGGCGGCCGCGCCGGGTCCCTCGTCGACCTTGGAGTACTCCTGGACCAGGAAGTTCGGGATCGCCGTGTCGAGGTGGACCGACGCGGCGGTGAGCACCGGCCCGAGGAAGTTGTGGGTCACCACGGCCGCGTGGTAGGACTCGGCGATCGCCGCGATCTTCTTGCAGTGGGTCAGCCCCCCGGCCAACCCCACGTCGGGGCGGACGAACTGAGTCCCGCCGGCCGCCAGCAGCTCGCGGAACTCCCAGATGGTGTGCAGCCGCTCGCCGTTGGCGACGCCGATCGACACCTGCCGGGCGATGTCGGCCTGGGACTGGATGCTGTCGATCTGGATGGGGTCCTCGAAGAAGAGCGGGTGGAACGGTTTGACCGTGTCGGCCACCGGGATCGCCTGCAAGGGCGTGAGCTTGCGGTGGATCTCCAGGATGAGATCGACATCCTTCCCCACCGCCTCGCGCGCCGCGGCAACCCGCTCGACCACGGCGGCGACCAGCGCCGCCAGGGTCATGTCCTGGTAGCCCGCCGGTACCGGATCGAACTTGATCGCGGTGAAGCCCTCGCCGGCCGCCGCCACGGCGTGCCGGTGTACCTCCTCGGCGCTCGCGCCGCCCATCAGCAGGTGCAGGCGGACCCTGTCGCGACACTTCCCGCCCAGCAGGTCCCAGATGGGCGCTTGGAGCTGCTGGCCTTTGATGTCCCAGAGGGCGATGTCCACCGCGCTGACCGCGCCGCTGAGCACGGAGCCGCGGAAGGGGCCCATTCGGTAGAGGTATTGCCAGTGGTGCTCGATCCGCATCGGATCCTGACCGACGAGGTAGCTCCTAAAGCTCTGGATAACCTCGTGGACGGCCTTCGGGTAGGCCCAGCAGGCGGACTGGCCGAGGCCGACCAGCCCATTGTCCGTCGTGATCCGGACGAAATGGCCTCCGCCGACCACAAGCGACTCAACTTCGGCGATCTTCATCTCGGCACGTCCCCCCTTCAGAACTCGGCGCGTCAATCGGCGCTCTTCGGTGCGACAGCCATCTTGCCGCCATTGTCTCATCCGTCCTTGCTCATATCGCCAGGGAAGCCCAGCTCCGGCTGGGAGTGTATCCTCTCGCGAGACGGCGGGACGTTGGAGCCTTAGACGGGCAAGGAGCGGCGCATGCGGTTGGCGGTCAGTCTGGCGGTCGCAGATCGCCAAGCTCGCCCCGCGCACCAACTATTGGGAAGTGAAGAACTACCGGCGGGTGCTGGTCCCCGAAACGGGGCGCGCCTACTCCTGGGTGACCGACCTTGATGCCGGAGATCTCGACTTCCGCGAAGCGGCGGTGCTACTCTGGCGCGCCGGTTTCCGCGGCTGGGTCTGCAACGAAGGCGGCAACGGCGACCGCATGCGCGCATCGCTGCGCTACCTGGACTACATGCGCTGGATTTTGGACGAGTGGATCCCGACGATGGAGGAGCCGGCGTAGTCGCAGACCGGGATTGTCGCAAGGCGACTGAAGCAGAGAGGCCACCCATGGCAACCCGGACCTTGGACTGGCGGCGCGGCCCCCTGTCGATCTCGCTGCCGGATGAGCAGACGCGCGTGCTTACCAAGCCGGACCTGCCCATGCTCGGCACTCCGGTGGAGCTGGTCGAGCGCGCGCTGGCCGATCCCATCGGCTGCCCGCGGCTGGAGCAGATGGCCAGGCCGGGCGATCGTGTCGCGCTCCTGGTGACGGATATGCAGGACACCGTGTTCGGCCAGCAGGGGGTGGGCCTCTATCTGCTCAATCGCCTCAACGCGGCCGGTGTGCCGGACGAGCGGATCACGCTGGTCCACGCGGCCGGGATGCACGGCCATCCAGGCGCCCGGGCCAAGATCGGTGAGGCCATCCTGCAGCGCGTGCGCTATCTCGAGCACGACCCGATGGACGAGCGGGCGGTCACCTACGTGGGCATGACGCGGGCCGGGACGCCGGTGTGGGTCAACACGGTGGTGGCGGAGGCGGACCTCGTCGTGGGCGTCGGCGCCTGTAGCCCCAGCCTCTACGGCTATCAAGGTGGCGGCGGGATCATCCTCCCCGGCGTCGCCGGCAATGATACGGTGCGCCGCAACCACACCAAGATCATGACCAACCGGACCAGCTCCTGCTGGGGACCCGGCAACCCCATGCGCGAGGATGTGATGGACGCGGCCGACTTTGTGCGCCTGCGACTTAAGATCGACTTCACCGCCAATACCGTCTTCGCCGGCTATTTCCGCGAGGAGTGGCCGGTCGCGGTGCGCTATCTCCAGCAGCACGCCATGACACCGGTGGCCCCGGCGGACATCTACCTCTTTGCGCCGGCCAACAGTGGCGAGCTGATGAGCATGTACATGCAGATCGAGCTGGCCGAGGAGGCTGCCAAGCGGGACGGTGTGATCATTGCCTGCATCTCGGCGGCCCGCCACCAGCCGCTGAGCAACCGGCCGCTGGCCGAGACGCTGCAGGAGTTCGTCGAGTGTACGGCGCAGTGGACACGGCTATCCGACGACGGCCGTGCCGCCCACGAGCACTGGCGGCGACGTGACATGGTCTGCAAAGAGGAGCTGCTGGCGCGGAGTCTGGACGAGATCACCCGCCTGGTCACCCGCATGGAGGGCGAGCCGCGCAGCACGACCCACGTCTGGAGTCACAAGCGCTGCATCCTGAACCGCCGCACCGTGCTCGTCACCGAGGGCGTGACGCCGGAGGAAGGCGAGCGCTTCGGCTTCCGGTTGGTCACCGACTCCTTCGACGAGGCGCTGCGCTACGCGCGAGCGCACGCCGGTCCGAGCCCGCGGATCATCGCCAACCTGCCGCCGACCAACGCCGTGCCCTGGGTGGAGCGGCGCGACGAGGCGGACGCCGGCATGCTCCGCGAAGCAGCACACTCACCGTAGCCAGTACTCGAAGCCGTCCGGATCGAGCGTTCGCGACGCAATTTCAATCAGAGCGGTAACCAGACGACCAGCAGTGCGCGGGTCATGGCGAGGGAATCGCCGGTCGCTAGTAAAGAAGAGTCCGGCGTGCGAGCGACTCTGCCGTAGCTCGACGGCGGCGAGCAGGCGATAGTCGGCAACGTTCTCCGTCACAATACTACGCCCATCGGCCTGAGCCGCGGCGAAGATTATGGCGTCCGGTTGTCCGCGAAGCTCGGGCCGTTCCGCAACCGCTACAACATCGTAACCTTGATGCCGGAGTTGAACAGCGATCGCCGGAGGCCACATTTCATCCAGCAGGAGCTTCACCGGTGCAAGAGCGCTTGCTCACGCTGCCACGACGCCTCCGCCTGTGCGGCTTCCTCGTCGACACGCTGAATCCAGGCGTCGATCTCGTCAGCATACGCCGCAAAGTAGCGGACCGCCATCCGCACCTGCTCAGTCGTGAGTCCGGTGAGCTCTGCCGTGTGTCCCAGCGGCCCGTCACCTTCCGCCTTGGCCCCCTTGATCACGCGAATGATCTCCCACACGTCCGGGCCGCCCGCGAGTCCCGGACGGCGACCGGCCGGCCCTTCGCGGAAGACGATCCCCGGGTGGGCCTGCATACGCAGCCCTTCTTCGAGCAGGGTCTTCGCCAGGTGCGAGCGGGTCTGCCCGGCTCTCCGACTCGCGGCCTCCAGATGTTCGAAGGTATCAGACTCAAGGCGCAAGGATAAATGGCGACTGCCCATGTGGATCTCGCCTCCCCGTGCGCAGTGTAGCACACCGTCACACGGCGGCACCGGAATGCCGTCTCGAACCATCGGCGGACCTGGCGACCGGGCTCTCTGTGCCGGTCCGGCCGTCACGCGCGTGACGGCCTGGTAAAGACATTGTCTGTTCTGCTAATGAAGCCGTGATTTGGCCAATGCTCACGCACCTCGTCGTCTGGGCGTCCGATCAGCCCACTTCGCCAGTTCGGATGAACTCCACGGTGGGCGTTCGGCGGAGCGCACCACCGGTAATGTGTTCGTTCAGATCAAACTCTGCAACGACGGGCGGCCGCCTCCAGACATCGGCAGCGTCGCAGCCTCCGGACCGCGCGCAGGCGCGCAACGATCAGGTGGTGACAACTCCGCTGTCCAGCTTGCCGCCTCCTGACTCGATGGACTCTCGGACAACATCTCGAACGGCCTTGAAGAGGCCGTATGCGCCGGGGCCCACAATGTCATCGAGCAGGGGTGCGCCAGCATCAAAGATCCGGTCGATTTCGACGGCTCTAACTCGCACCGAGCCGGTCCCACGATGGGCGTACGCCTCGTCCCATTGCGGCGATCGTGCGGTAATGAGGCGCTCTCTGATGACAACGTGCAGGCGGCTGTGAACGCCCCTGCGCACGTTGTCGACAGCGGCCTGCCGCATCTCCTCAGTGCCATCGTTGGGCTCCCAGCGAATCGGCCGCTCAAGAAATCGACTTATGTGCTCCGCCAGGCGGGCAATCAGGCTAGCAACCGGCCTGAGTGTGTCATACTCATCGACGCCCCACGCGGACACCCGTCGCGTGAGCGCTTTCACACGTGTCCAGTGTTCAGGTGACACACGTGCATCTACCCGAAGCTCAAGTCGTGCGCGCCAGGTGTCACGAAACTCTCTTGTCGCGCGTTGGAGTGCGAGAATGAGAAAGGCGTCGTCATAGACCGGCGTTACCATAGTGATCAGGCGGGGGGCAATGGTCGACTCAAGGATAGCAATCAACCCACGTAGTTGCTCCCTCGTAAACCGGGAACCCGCGGTGAGGGGATCTTGAATCCGAGCTACAAAAAACGTCCTGTGGGTAAGGGATTGTTTCAGCGCCGAGCCCGCCTGCTGCCCGACATCCCGCCCAATGGCTGTGATGATGTTGTCTCTTGCGTTGAGCACGTGGGCCTGCCGCGCCGCCATGTCTGGGAGATTGACGCCTCGTACTTCCTCAAAGTGGGTGAAACAGATGGCCAACTTAGGGGCATGGCCGCTGGCGACGAGGCTCCGGAGAACCTCGCTCGGCGCCTCCTGCATCGGCTGGGCCGCGTTGTCTACAAGTACGATTGCGTCGGCCAGCTCGTAACGCTTCGTAATTGCGGTCGAGATACTCGACGCGGAGTCGGCTGTATGTCCGAGTCCCTCGCCATCCATGAGGACCAAGAGCGGACCCTCCTCATCCGTCCAAGCTGGCTTGAATGGACCGGCGACACGAATCCCCTGTACCAACGGTGTAAGCAATCGGCCGAAATTCGGTGCGTAATTGCTGGAAAATCTGTTAATCGTTTTGATGAAGACGCTGCGATCCGACGTCTGAAACGACCAGCTTACAGGCCAGTCGCTCAGGTCTCGCTCGATGGACTCGGCCTGGAGGAGGCTGAACCGGCCCTCGACGTCGTCCAGGATCTGATCAACCAGATCCTGGAATGCCTCCTTCGACTCATCCTCGAGAATCTCGAGGAATGTGTCACGGTCTTCTTTGCTGGAACTCTCCCAAGATAGATTCAGCGTTGTCCTCGTGGATTCACGTGTCAAATCGGCAGTGTGCTGAATTGAGTTGAGGTAACCGCGCAGGCGCTCCACCAGTGCCGCTCGTTCCTCCGGGCTAATTTCCGGCTCTTCTGTTTCTTCGGGTGCGCTCTCCTCGTCGTCCCTGAGTTCCTCCTCTTTAGCAGAGGGTACGCGAAGTGTCCCGAGAACGTAGCTGAGTCGGAATCGCTGGTCACTGTGGCCGAGCAGCTTCCGCGCAACTTCCTCCATGTTGCCGTTGTCCAGATAAGCCATTGCGGCTGCGACGACGCACTCCTCAATCAGCAACCGGACTTCGTGTCTTGGAAGGAACGTTACGACAGCACGGAATGGCGCCCCCGCGAGCACGATTTCCATATCTGCGATGGTTGTCCTCGATGCGGACGTTGAGGGAAAGCGCTCACTTGTTGGGTCGGTGCCAATGACCTGCCTGACCAACGTCGTTTTCCCAGCCCCGGTGGTTCCAATGAGCTGCACCATGGCGTAGCCCTCTTCGCGGCAGGGTAACGGAAGCACTGAATTGCGCATGGCCCAGTAATCCGGAACGGACGGAACCAGATTGTCGTAGAACGCCTTGACGATGATCTCATCATAGAGATTGAGGGCTTTATCCCGTGCGTCGCGGCTCCACAGCGCTTCATTCGCCAGGAGGGAGTTCATCTGGGCCACGAGACGTTCCGCCTCGCCTTTGTCTGCTGTCCCCAGTCCCCGCCGAACCTTGAGACCAGTTCGGCCGTCCTTCTCATGACGCAGCGGATGTCGGAACATGATTGACCAGGCATTTCGCCCCTGTGACCGACTCGCGCTTGCACGATACGTCTGAGCCATGGCCGTCTCCTTGGTATCCACGTCCGGCCGTTGTTCCGGTTGTTCCCATTCTAGCTGGCTCCGGCTCGTGTGTCAATGGGCATGAGGAACAACCGGAACAACGCTGAACACAGGCTGCTAAGGCGTCGCTCCCAGCCAACCGATTTTCCGTTCCAACGGAAGGACTCCGGGCCAAGCGTCGCCGACCGAGCCCTTAGCACGTTGTCACGATGTCGCATGCGGGGATGGCCAGGTCGAAGAATGCATGAATGTCGCGCGTCGATGCACTGAACGAACTCGCAGCTTGGGTGACCAGCTCGGCAGGCGCTGGCAGACCGGGTACCCAGAAGCTTGGCCACGACCGGCCATATAGTCCCGCCATTCGTGTGCAAGCCGCTGCGCTCGGTTAGAGCGCGACGAGATCGACTGGCCCGAGATACCGGAGCAGAGATTCGCTCCGGTTAGGTGCCTACGGTAAGGAAGTTCACGGACAACGGGACTGCTTGTTGCCAGGTCTTGGTGGGAATCGCTACCGTTCTGATCTCTCCCGCTGCCAAGGTCAGGTGGACCGTGCCCACACCGATCAGATGTTGGTCAGGATCGGCTCCGAGAGACTTTAGCGGCACATCGTAGAGATTCGCCTGTGCATTGAACGTATGCGCCTGCTTATCAGCATTGGTGATCGTGGTCACAACCGTAAAAGTATTGGCATTCGAGGCCTCAGCAATCCTTGGGCTTGGCCCATACCTTATGACGTCATCAAGGTATTGACTCATTACGGCGGTCGGAGCCTTTGTTGGAGTTGGCGGTACATGCCTCGGTGTAGGAGTCGGTGGCCTCGGTGTAGCGGTTGGGTTCGCTGTCGCCGTGGGAGGAAATGTTGTGGCTGTCGGCCGGACCGGTGTGGCAGTGACCACGCTGCTCGCGACCAAACTGACGCTGGACGAGGCCGCTGTGGTGGTACCGTTCACCGCCGATTGTATTGTCGTTGAGTCCGTCGCCTCGCTGCCGGCACTAGCCCCGCAGGCAGCCAGCACCAGAACACTCGCACTGGCGCTAGCTAGCCGAGGCCTGGTCATAAATGGTTCGCCTCTGGTGATCTGGTGCATTCATCCTCGCAAGACCGGCAGCCTCGGACAGCCGCCCGTTGGCGGTCCCGCCGGACTGCGCACCTCCTGGCGATTTATGACCAGGCCTCAGCTAGCCAGAACAGTGTCAAACGGCGCGCTATGGTGCAGGGGATTGACCTGGGCCGTTGCTGGAACTTCGAAGCCCATCGACTTCCGCGGTGACCCGGCATCGCGTCGGAGGCGCTGACCTCACCCGTCATGGGGCCTATCGCAGCATCCCGGATTGGTAGGCGCGCTAGCTGGCCGCGTTGAGTCGATCCAGGATCAGATCGTCGACGCCCTCGTTGCCAAAGACCGGCGTTTACCATTGTGGCAGCGCGCCGGGCGGGGCTGGTTGATCCCGGTGGATTGGTGTGCCGTCCGCGCCGTAGAACGTGTGCGTTGGCTGGTGATTGGGCATCACCGCCAGGAACATCTCCAGCGGGCGGTTCCCCACCGCCTTAGGTTTGTGCTTCTCGCCGGGGCCGACGTAGACGGTGCAGCCAGCGGAGACGGTCTGCGTCTCCGCCTCCACCGTCATCTCGCACTGACCGGCCAAAAAGACGAAGACCTCGGCGGACCCCTGATGGCTGTGGACCTCGCACTCCTGGCCCGGTGGCCAGGTTGTGTAGTCGGCGCGCAAATAGCGGTTCCAGACGCCGGTCGTCACGGTCCCCGCCTCCAGAATCCTCACGCGAATCCCTCCTGCCGGCAATTGTGGCGTCAAGGGCGCGGCCCGGTCGGCACACCTCAGGCGCCATCATACTCGTCGCCGCGCCGGCCTGCAGCAAGGCGTCCAGATGCGTTGGGGGCTAGCCGAGGCGCCAGCCCCGCGCACGCTTGAGCTGGCGAGGCATGTCCTCGTCAAGCTGCACCCTCACGCGGACAGCAGCGCCTGCCGCATGATCGCCTTTGCCGCCTCGGCCTGCTCGCGGCTGACCGTGGGGTACTGATCCAGGAACAGGTCCAGCCCGTCCCCACCCTCCAGATAATCAACTAGGATTTGCACTGGAACGCGGGTGCCGGCGAACACAGCATCGCCGCCGTGGATCTCCGGATCGCGCGATACTACGCGAGCTTTGTCCCTCTTCGCGCTCACAGCCCGTCACCTCCTCTGCGCCGAGGGTATTGATACAGCAGTCCCAGATTGGCCCCTTGCCGCGGTCTCATTTCCCTTTATGCTACCAGCGGCAAGCCGATCGGCCATTGCAGTGCGCCGACTGCTGATCTCGTGCGATGGTGCGCGGCGCCGTAAAAAATTCGCGTAGGATTTGGGCGTCCGAGCGCGATAGTCATGGAGAAGCAGGAGCGATTGGCAGCACTACCTCCGTTCGGAGCGCATGGGGATAAGAGCAATGTCCGGCAACAACCTGAAGGAGGGCAGCCACACGACGCCGCTCGACGCCAAGATTGCTGACTGGGAAGTGATCTTGCCGCACCAGCGCACGCGGCTCGTCCGCTATTGCTCGCGGCTCACCGGTGACCCGGACGCCGCGGAAGACCTTACTCAGGAGACCCTGTACGAAGCATGGCGCCACCTCGACAGGCTGTACGAGCCGGCAGGGCTGGATCACTGGCTGGCCGCCATCGCCCGCAACGTCTATTTGCGCTGGGCGCGCCGTCGAGAGCGTGAGCCGCTCCGAGCGGCGCCATCGATCGCAACGGACGATGACGCCCCCTCCGCGCCTGAGGACCTGCTGGTCGACGACTTCGATCTGGAAGTCGAGCTGGAGCGCGCAGAGCTCGTCGAGCTCCTGGACCGCGCCATGGCACTGTTGCCGGAGGAAACACGGCAGGTTCTCGTGCAGCGGTACGTTGAGGAGTCGCCACAGGCGGAGATTGCGCGAAGGCTGGGGGTGCGTGAAGGGGCCGTCGAGGCACGGCTGCAGCGTGGCAAACTGGCCATGCGCCGACTGCTGGCGACCACGTTCGTTCGGGAGGTCGCTCCCTACGGATTCGTTGACGAGACGACCGCCGCATGGCAGGAGACGCGACTCTGGTGTCCGGGCTGCGCTCGTCACCATCTGCAAGGCTATTTGAGATCCGAACAAGGCGAGCTCCGGATGCGATGCCCGGGCTGCTCTGCAGACGGCTACGGCGACTACCTGAATGCGACCGTGGGAGACGCGCTGCAGGGTGTCCACACCTACAAGCCGGCGATCTCCCGCTGTCTACAGATCATTCACAACCTCTATCAAGTACGCGCCGTCAACGGCGCACGGCTTTGCCCAACCTGCCACACCTGGAGGCCCATCCGAAGGGGCTTGCTATGTCGGGGGGCGGCCGACTGGGTCCACCAGGAAAGCATCTCCATCGCTTGCCCTACCTGCGGGACTGATGATCGCGAAACCTGGCACGCGCTCACCTGGAGCCTGCCGGAGGCGCGCCGCTTCTGGCGAGAGCACCCCAGGATGCGCTTCCTGTCGGGGTCTGAGGTGGAGGTAGACGGTAGCCCGGCCGTGGTCACCGGCTTCGAGAGCCTCACGGATGGCGCGCGGCTCGAGGCGGTGCTGCTCCGCGCTACCGGCAAAGTGCTCAGCGTCCACGGAATGACGCGTAGAGGACAAGAGGCGTGAGCGTGGGACATTTATCGGGGCGCGCCAAATCGCCGGCTCTCGCCGGCATCTTCGCGCTGCTCGGCCTCTTGCCCACCGTGAGCCGGGCGAAGACGGTGTTGCTTGCGGTGGGTGCGCTGGCCAGCGCACTGCTGCCGATCGGCGTGACGATCGCGGCAGGCCTCCTGGTCGGCTCCATCCCGTTGTCGGTACGGGCAGGGCTTGCTTCGCCGGCCGGGCACACGACGCTGACCTTGCTGGGCGGCGCGGCCGGACTCATCGTGGCGGCGCGCCTCCTGGGTCCCTTTCTGGCCGCGCTGGCCAGCACCCTCGGCCGCGAGGTTGATCGCTACCTCCAGGAGCGCGTGATGGCGGCGGTGAGCCGTCCTACCGGCATCGCCCACCTGGAGGACCCGGCGGTGCTCGATTTGATCCAGAATGCGCAGGGGGTAGGGACGGAGGCGTTCAAGCCGGGCCTGGCCGTAACCGCGCTCGCTACACTGGTCCCGAGCTGGCTGCAGGCGCTGGGCTCGGCGCTAATCCTCGCAGCGTTCCACTGGTGGCTGGCGCTGGTCTGGCTCGTGATGTGGCCGGTGGTGGTCTACTTCCTCCAGCGCGAGTACCTCCGCGTGGGGCAGGTGAGCTACGGCGCAGCGGCGACGGTGCGTCGCGCCGAGTACTTGCGCAACCTCGCGCTCACCCCCGCCGCTGCCAAGGAGATCCGCATCTGGGGGATGCTCGACTGGCTGGTGGGGCGCTTCGACGCCGCCTGGCTCGCCGCGATGCAGCCCACCTGGGAGGCGCGGCGGCCGGGCCGGCGGGTGGTCTGGCTCTCCAGCGCCACGGTCGCCCTGGTGAACCTGGGCTCGTTCGGGTTGCTGGCCTGGGCGGCAGCTCGTGGGGAGATCGGCCTGGCGGCGCTGGCGGTGTACACCCAGGCCGTGGTGGGAGCGAACGGCTACCGCGCCTTCGACGACGCCAATGCCGACCTGGCCTTCGCCGCGACCGCGGTGCCTAGCGTGCTGCAGTTGGAGCAGCGCCTCACCGTGGAGGAGGGGGCGATGAGGCGAGGGGGCGAGGGGGCGCCAGGGCGAACCGACGATGCAAGCGCGGACGGCCGAACGGAACCGTCGCTCTCGGCGGGCCGTTTCTCTTCCCTGCACCGAGTCTCCTCATCCCCTCATCGCCCCCTCGCCTCATCGCCGTGCCGCCTCCTCGCCTTCGAGGACGTCGCCTTCCGCTATCGCGGACGACCCACGGACGCCCTGGCTGATCTCGATCTCGCCATCCCCGCCGGACGCTCCCTGGCCATCGTCGGCGCCAACGGCGCCGGCAAGACCACCCTGGTCAAGCTGCTCTGCCGTCTGTATGAGCCGACGAGGGGGCGCCTCACCGTGGATGGTGTGGGGCTCGACGAGATCGACGTGCGCGGCTGGCGCGGACAGGTGGCCGCCATCTTCCAGGACTTTGCGCAGTACCACCTGTCGGCACGGGACAATGTGACGCTCGGCGCCCCCACGATCGCCGGCGATCAGGAAAAGGCGCGGGCAGCGGCCGAGAGAGCGGGGGCGCTGGAGCTGATCGAAGCCTTGCCGCGCGGCTGGGACACCGTGCTGTCGCGGCAGTACACCGGCGGGGTGGACCTCTCCGGGGGCCAGTGGCAACGCATCGCGCTGGCGCGGGCGCTCTTCGCGGTGGAGGCGGGCGCGCGGCTGCTGATCCTGGACGAGCCGACCGCCAGTCTGGACGTCCGGGCGGAGGCGGCGCTCTACGATCGTTTCCTGGAGATCACCGCCGGGCTGACGACGCTGCTCATCTCCCACCGCTTCTCCACGGTCCGGCGGGCCGACCAGATCGTGGTGCTGGCGGGCGGAAAGGTGGCCGAGCGGGGGACGCACGACGAGCTTGTGGCCGTCGGCGGCCGCTACGCCGAGATGTTCGCGCTCCAGGCGGCGCGTTTCCTGGACGAGGGGCCGGGGCGAGGGGGCGATGAGGGGATGAGGAGATGAGGAGAATTGAGG
>CALBSQ010000103.1 GCA_937967325.1 uncultured Chloroflexota bacterium | reverse complement strand
ACTTGCAAACCAATCTCGCGCATATCCAGTTCAACGTTCAGCCCGCGAACGTGCCTTTCTACAAGGATCTGATGGCCTTCTTGGGCTGGGAGACCATTGTCGCGGATGAGAGCATGGTTGGTGTGGCTGGGAAGCACGGGGACAGCCTGTGGTTCATGAGTCCGGTCAAACCGGTCAGCAACGACTACGATGGACCCGGCATGAATCACCTTGGCATCGGCGCGGAATCGCAAACCGATGTCGACGCGGTCGCGGTCTATCTCAAGCAGCGGGGCGTGGAGCTACTCTTCGAGACGCCCCGGCACCGACCGGAGTTCAGTCAGAGCGCTGATCAGACCTACTATCAGGTGATGTTCGAGACGCCGGATCGCCTCCTCCTGGAGGTCGTCTACACGGGACCGAGGGCCGCGTAGGGAGAACGTACGGGTGCGAGCCGGTCGACTCTCGAAAGAGCGCCACCCGGTGCGCGTGTAGACGATACCGGTCCTCCCTGGCCGGTGACGCCAAACCGACGCCGGGCAGCATCCTCATCCCGACCGTAATAGCCGGCCGCTCAGGATCGACGACCGGCCATATGTCGCGTCGTCGATCCTGAGCGGCCGGCCGAGGAGGACAACCCTGTCGGGCTAACTAGCTCCCAGTACCCTGGCCCCTCTCCTCGCCGGAGAGGGGGCCAAGGGGTGAGATCCTCTACCGCAACGCCTCCTGCGCCTTGGTCAGAAGAACCTCCGCCTCGTCCGGGCTGATGGCGCCGCGTGCGACGGCTTCCAGGATGGCAAGGATGGGATCTTTGGCCGGCGCCGGCTGCGCCGGCGCTGGGGAGGGATCGGGGGCCGAGACAGACACACTGCTGGACGCCGTGGCGGCCGAGATCCCGCCCTCAGAAGAGCTCGCCTGATGCATCACCACCATCTTGGCTTCGCCCGCGGCCGATTCTGTGCTCACGTAGGTCGAGCCGGTCACACCGGGCCGTCCGGGTCCGGGTGCGCGGCGCAGGACCAGCCGCCCCTTGCCCGTCCGCATCCGGATGTCCAGTTCGGCGCTGCCGTCGCCAATGCTGCCTACCATGCGGACGCCGCCAAAGCCCATAGGGCCCGAGCGGCCGACCTGGACGAGGGGGAAGTCGGACTGCACCGATCCGGTGCCGGTCTGCAGGTTCACCCGCCCCTGTACGTCGGAAGGAAGCGCCATCTCCAGGTCGCCAACCTCAGTCTCCAGCTCG
Organism: uncultured Chloroflexota bacterium; assembly: GCA_937967325.1. Lineage (GTDB taxonomy): Bacteria > Chloroflexota > UBA4733 > UBA4733 > UBA4733 > UBA4733. Next base: position 3,223 of record CALBSQ010000103.1, on the reverse strand, counting down.
TAGTCGCCGGGCAGCAAGCGTGCGGAGCATTCCGCGTTGCCGTGACCCGTATGGAAGTGCAGTCCTCGCAGGGAGCCGCCATCGATCCGCAGGTTGCCGGCGCCGGCGTTTGCCCGCACGCTGAGATCGCGCGGACCGCTGATCCGCACCTGGCCGTGGCCGGTGTTGAACTCCGCCTCGCCGGTAGCGTCATGAAGGGCGAGGTCGCCGTTGCCGGTGTTGGCGCGCAAGCTGCTGCACGCCGCCAGCTCGATGTTCCCGTTGCCCGTGGTCACGCCGACCCGGCCGTCGGCACGCTCGATCTTGACGTGGCCGTTCCCAGTCGTCACCGCGACGTCGGCGCTGCTGCCGCTAATTTCCACCTGCCCGTTGCCCGTGGTGACGTGAACCTCGCCGCCGGCCGAGCGCAGGGTCACTGGCCCGTTGCCGGTGGTGAGCTGCGATCGGACGGTACCGCCATCGGCCTCGATCGCGCCGCTGCCGGAGCTGAGATCGACGGCCTCGACTCCTTTGGGCATGCGCACCCGCAGATCCAGCCGAGGGTTGTGCCCGTGCTCGTGGGGATGGTCGCTTCGCTGTCGCACCCGGATCGCCTGCGCCTGACGCTCGACCTCCGGCCCCCGCTGGTCGTCGCCGGTCCACTCGAGCGTCCATTCGGCGCCCTCGCTTGTACGCACAGACACGTCACCGCGGTCGACCTTGATGCGCAGCTCGGTTGCTCCGGCCGCCACCTCGGCAAACTGCTCGGTCATGCTCCACCTCCTGCTTGTCGCAATCTGGCGACGCCTTCCGCCGCGTTGATCTCGCCCCGCGCCACCAGCTCCAGGATGCCGCGCCGGCTGGCTGCCTGATCGCCGCCCGTTCCCACGAGTGGCGCCGATGGGGCAAGCGGCGCCGATGGAGTAAGCGACGCTGCTTGGGTTTCCGGCCGCGGTGGTGCCGGCGATGCAGATCCTAGCCTCTCGATCACCTCGTCCAGCTTGGCCCGCACCGTCGGATAGGAGATGCCCAGCCGCTTCTCGACCTCGCTGAGGTTGCCGCGCGTGGTGACGAAGATGCGCAGAAATGTGCTCTGCTCATCCGTCAGCGCGCAGAAGTCGCAGGGGCGGTAGCGCGCCCGCACCTGCGTGTCGCAGTTGGTGCAGCGCACCTCGGTGATCTCCAGGACGCCACCGCAGCTCGGGCACCGCTCCAGGATCTTTCTTGTCATGCACTCCTCCTCATCGAGTAGAATCTAGCACAAATCAGAACCAATGGCAAGTGTTTGTTGAGATTCTCTGGTTCGTACCGCCGCGATGTGGCCGCTACGCGATGGCCGGCGAATTCCTGGCGCGTCGAGGGGACGGCGTGGTATACGTCTGGGCTACGGGCCAGCCCAGCCGCCTTGAGGCGGCTTCGTAAACTGAGCCTGCTCCTTTAGACGTGTGATGCGCATTATCGGGCTGTAATAGCATGGGCCCCAGAAGGGCGTCGTTTCGGGAGGCAGCGCCGGACCGCTCATGGAGGTACCAATGCCTCTGGAAATTCTAATGCGCATCACGCGTCTTTAGGGGCAGGCGGAGTCACCGGCGGCGCGACGATCCCCCATCGCAATCCGCATTTGTCAGTCGGAGCTGTCTGGCCGGATCAGGTTGCCGCGTGCTAGCTAACCCCCGTGGCTGCGCACCGGCGCTTCCTGGACCCGCCGGTAGAGGTCGTTCCAGTCGGCCGTGCCGTCATCGAAAACCGTGCCCAGGCGCGTGCCGTGCTCGTAGGGCGGCAGGTTGCCCATCGCCGAGTCGTCCCAATAGCCGCGCGGCACGCCGGGACCGCCCACGCGCTCGCCGCCGAAGTAGGTGATCTCGCCGTTTCCCCGCTTGATGGCATAAACCGCCTTCGGCTCCGCGTGCTGCGTGCTGGATGTGCGCAGCGTTTCCAGCGCCGACTCGTCGATCTCCACACCCAGACCCGGCGCTTCCGGCACGCGGACGTAGCCGCCTTTGACACTGATCCGCTGCTTGATGAGGTGCTGTTGGTACATGTTCACGCAGGTCACCGCCGGCCACTGGGCGTGACTGCACACCGCGCCGAGGTGCATGGCAAACGTGGTGGTGAGGCCCGTACCGACCAATTGCAGCCAGAAGGGCATGTTGGCCTCGTGCGCGATGGCCGCCTGGCGCATCACGGCGCTGGCGCCGCCGCCCACCACGAAGCCGTCGCAGACCTGCTCGCGCAAGGCGGTCATGATCGGCGGCGAGCCGTAGTGCATCGCGATAGCGCAGCGCGTCTGCGAGCGGATGCGCTGGTTGCCGGCCACGTCGCCTTGCGGGATGGGCGACTCGTAGATCGACACGTTGCGGAAATTATCCAGCTCCTTGATCAGGGATACCGCGCTGGCGGCGGTCACCAGGTGGCCGTTGAAGTCCAAGTCGACCGAGAAGTTCTCGGGTATCACTGCCGCGGTCTGGCGCGCCTGCTCGATCACGTCGAACCAGGGCCGCGCCTTCTGCTTGTGCGCCGTATAGCCCAGCTCCACCGCGCGGGCCGCTTCCGCCGCCATGTCTTCCGGCGGCATATCGATGCACCACCAGGACAGCGGGCACCAATCCCGCACCTTATGCCCGAGCAAGCGATAGATGGGCACGCCGGCCTCTTTGCCGGCCAGGTCGAACAGGGCCATCTGCAGACCGGCGCCGAGCGAATCGTCCCACATGCACTCCGCGGGCGTCTTCCCATGCACGCGAGCCACACCGGCATCCGTGACTCTGCCCCAGGTGTAGTTCGGCAAGGTTTCCCCGTAGCCCACCAGATCGCTATCGGTCGTGACGCGGCAGACCTCACTGATGTGCCAGCCCGAGACGTCCCGTGCCATGTTTCGGTCCGGCACATCGTAGAAGGGAATATCCACCAGCAACCGTTCGACACCGGTAACACGCATGCGTCTCGCTCCTCATCCAGTGAGCCGATAGCGGTCGGCCATCGGCGTGGCAGAGTCTACAGTCCAGGAACGGGGATACCAAAAATGGCGGAGGCAACGGCGCTGCGCGGCTGGGCCGGGGGTGAGGTCCCGCCAGCAGTCGGTCGTCACCATCTCGTTAGCCCCGCCGGTTCGCCGCTCGGTGCCGCGGCGCCAGCACCACGCCAACGGCGATGATGAGAATTCCGGGCGTGGTGAAACGCTCCGTCAGACTCAAGTGCGCCACACGTTTTCGCGCCGGCCAGTTGGTCCGAGGCGGTAGGATAG
>CALBSQ010000102.1 GCA_937967325.1 uncultured Chloroflexota bacterium | reverse complement strand
CACCAGATGAGCCGCACGCCAGGCTGGCTCATGTGGCTGGGAAACCCGGAAGAGGGTGAGGTACGGTGGACGCCTCTACCACGGCGGAAACGCCGCGGTTTACGACGCCAGGCTCGCCCCGACCATCCGTCCGGAGGCAGACACAGACGTGCGCTCACACATCGCGCGCCTCCTTTCATTGGCGGCAACACGCGTTGCCGAGTAGGGCAACACTACCGCGTTGGGGGGACGCTGTCAACCAGGCGTGGGCGTCTCCAGATCTTCCTCCGTGTATGCTGGCGTCCAGCGGTACAATCCACCTATGATGGAATTGGAAGACGCGTGCATCGAAAAGGCCGAGGAGAGTCTGGATGGTGCTGAGAGCGAATTCGTGAATCGTCGCTATAACAATGCCGCGAATCGCTGCTACTACGCTGTCTTTCAGGCGGCAGTGTATGCGTTGACACGACGTGACATCCACCCCAGAGGTCCGCAAAGCAAGTGGGGGCCATGACTTCGTGCAGGCCGAGTTTGTTGGCCAGTTGATCAACCGGCGCAAGGCGTTTCCGATACGCTTGAGAAATACGCTCGCCGAGAACTATGCCCTGCGCGAGCTGGCGGACTATCGGCAAGATTTCGTGACCGAAACCAAAGCAGCTCGAGCGATTCGTAGGACCAGTGAGTTTGTCGGAACGGTCAAGGCTGGAGGTGGTCCCGCTCGATGACACCTGACACCATGGAGCACTTCGATCCTCGCACGCAACGCGCTCTAGATGAGCTGCGTGACTTGATTGCACAACGCTTCCCTACTGCCACCTTTTTGGTTGCTCGTGGTGAGGACGAACCAGAAAGTGTGCATTTGACGGCTGTGGTGGACGTGGAGGACACCGATGAGGTGCTTGATCTTGTCATCGACCGCGTTGTCGAGCTGCAGGTCGAGGATCGCATCCCCGTACATGTCATCCCAGTTCGTACGCCAGAGCGAGTTTTGGCTGCTCTGCAGGCTCGTACGGGTAAGGACAAACAGCCATTAAGAGACCCGGTTGCGCTGCTGGCAGCCACCTCGTCCTAGGCCGCTTGCTTCCAATTCGGCATCGGTGCTTGACGCCGCTCCCGCCTCGGTGGTAGCGTTCGGGGCATGCGAATCTGATGCGAATGCTACTCCGAATCCCGACGCCGGCCGCGTAGGGCTGTCTTCGCGCGGCCGCCATCGCCTCCGCGCTCCTCACAGGTAGGTTCACACCCAACGCGCACTGGCTTGTCGCGGCGCCATCAGTTCGTCTGCGGGCGAATGGCCAAGGGGCCAGCTCTTTCTCGGAAGCGCTTCGGCCACGGGCACGTCTTGCCGGCAGCCCGCTGTTCCCCTTGTCCAGACGTGCGCGTCGCCACGTGATCGTGAGAGGATGCCCGCAATGTCAACATCGTCCTCTGTTAGCGAACTGGTCAACGGCGCGCGGGAACGGCTGCGCGCTGCCCTGTCGCCCGGCGCCTTTCTGCTCAGCCTGTTATTCCGCCACGCGCCGCTGGCCGCACTACCCATGTGGCTCATCAACGTGGCCGACGGCGCGGCTATGCCGCTGATCGTCTGGGCCATGGGCGGACTCATCAACGCCGTCCTCCGGTTGCCTGCGACGCATTCCGATCCGTGGAAGACGACATTCCCCTGGCTGGTCGCGCTGCTGACAGCCTTCCTCCTGCGTCGCGTCGGGTCGGTGACCGAGCCGTATCTCAGCCGCGTGGTCCGCGAGCGCGTGGACGCGGCTGTCCAGCACGACCTCTACGTCAAGGCGATCGCACTCCCGCTGGCGGAGTTCGAGCAGCAGCGCTATTACAGTCAGCTGGATACGGGCCGTCAAGCGATCGGTGACGGTCTCCTCAACTGGCTGGGCGAGCTGAACTGGCTCACCGGCTTGCTGGCCGGCCTGGCCGGCATCCTGATCTTGTTCGCGCGGGCAAGCCTGCCGCTCGGCGCGCTGCTCCTGGCGACCGCCCTTGCCCAGGTCATCCTTAGCGCCCGCATGAGCAGTGAGTATGGCTCAGCGGACTTGCAGCACTCCCCGCTGCGCCGCGAGCGCGGCTATTGGGCGGGGCTGCTGGCCAGCCGCGCCGCGGCGCCGGAGCTGCGCCTGTTCGGGCTGGCCGCGCATTTGCTGGCACGCTGGCGGACGGTCGGGGAGCGGCTGCTGGCCGAGCTCGTCGCGCTGCGCCGCCGCATAGGAGCCAAGACACTCCGCCAGGCGCTGCCGCGAGAGCTTATCGGCCTGGCGGCGCTGCTCTACCTCCTGCTGCTGGCGCTCCAGGGGACGATAGGCATCGGCAGCCTCGCCGCCTTGCTTTATGGCTTGGCCCACTTCCGCGACATGCTCAGCGACGCGACCCGGCTCATCTATCGGCTGGACCAGCTCTCCAGTCAACTGGCGCACCTGCGCGACTTCCTGGCGTTGGACGTGGAATGGCCGGTGGCGGCGTTGCCGGAGGGAACGGCGCGTCGGCCCCTCAAGGCAGGCGACGGAACCGTGCCCATGGGCGGACGCACGCCCGCATCCGGAGATCCCCGGCTTGGCCCGCTACGCGACGGTGTCGTATTCCACGACGTGAGCTTCACTTACCCGGGCGCCACCGGTCCAGCCTTGGCCGAGATCAACCTGCGGCTGCGCCCGCGGGAGCGCGTAGCTCTGGTCGGCGAGAATGGGGCCGGCAAGACGACATTGGTCCGCTTAGTGCTGGGTCTGTACCAGCCAACTGCCGGGCGCATCACCGTCGATGGAGTAGACCTGGCGCGCATCGATCCACGGCAATGGCGGCGGGAGGCAACCGCCGTCTTTCAGGATTTCGTCCGCTACCCAACCAGCGTCTTGGAGAACATCGGGATCGGCGATGTCGCACTGCTGATGGATGGCAATATACTGGCCGCGCCTGTCCCTCCGCGCATTGTCGCTGCCGCCGAGCAGGCCACGGCAGACTCCTTCATCGCCGCCCTCCCCACCGGCTACGCCACCTTGCTCGGCAAGGAGTTCGACGGCGCCGTGGACCTGTCGTCCGGGCAATGGCAGCGCCTGGCCCTGGCGCGGGCCTACCTGCGCGACGCCCAGATCGTCGTGCTGGACGAGCCGACCGCCGCGCTGGACCCGCGCGCCGAGGTCGAGGTCTACCGCCAGTTCGCCCACGCCGCGGCCGGCCGCTGCGCCGTCCTCATCTCCCACCGCCTCGGCTCGGCCCGGCTGGCCGATCGCATCGTGGTGCTGCGAGGGGGCCGGATCGTCGAGGAGGGCGGTCACGACGAGCTGCTGCGTAGGGATGGGGAGTATGCCCGCATGTACCGGCTGCAGGCGGCGTGGTACGGGGAGGGGTGAGGACGTTGGGTAGGGGCATAGCCAGTGAATGCCAGGTCGCTTCCTCAACTGGAGCTGCTCGTGCGCCACGTTGTCGGCAGATTGGCGGCGTCGGCTGGTGCGGGGATGGCCCCCTCTCTGGCTTCGCCATCTCTCCCCCAATTCTGGGCGAGAGCAGTGGCGGCGACGAACGCCGCGGTACGGACCTGCTCCCAGGCTTTGGGCGAGCCGCGACGGCACCGTCATGAGCAAAGCGGTTCGTCGTCCCCAGCCAGGGGCAGACCAGTAATGGAAGCGATGTCCCAGCCACTGCTCTCGCCCAGAATTGGGGGAGAGATGGCGAAGCCAGAGAGGGGGCCATCCCCGCACCAGCCGACGCCGCCAATCTGTATGTTGACTGTCCGGTAACACGCACGTCAATGAAAAGGGGAGAACACAGGATGGCACAACTCCATGTACGTCCACCGACCGCCCGGCTCCGCACGCTGCCGCGCCTGCTCCGACTATCGTGGCAGGCCGATCGGCGCACATTCGTGCTCTGGTGTCTGCTCAACTCGGTGATGGGGCTCTATGCCGTCGCCCAGGTGCAGGTGCTTCGCCGGCTGGTGGAGACGGCGCAGCAAGCAATGCAGGCGCCCAGTAGTCACGCGGCGTTGCTCGTCGTGCCGCTGGCCTGGGGCGCCGGCCTGGCGGCGCTGGGCCTGCTCCGCTCGGCCATCGATGCTGTCCAGGATGTCGTGAATGTCCGCTATCAGGAGCGGCTGCGCATGGCTGTCGAGGAGCGGCTGTACCGGCAGACGCAGGCGGTGGCGCTGGAGCGGCTGGAGGAGGCGGACTATCACGACCAACTGCAACGGGTGCGCAGCGGCATCGACGGGCGGCTGTCGGCGACGGTCTACTTCGTCTGGGGAGTGATGACCGGCCTGATCGCGCTCATCTCCCTGCTCATCTACTTGGTCCAATTCTCTTGGTGGCTGCCGGCGCTGCTGACGCTGGGCACCACCGTCGCGGTCCTGATCGAGCGGCGCTACAATCTGCTGCTCTGGAGATCCTGGCGCGATCTGTCCGCGCCGGAGCGGCGGCTCAACGTCTACGATGGGCTCCTGACCGGCCGCGGCGCCGCGGCGGAGGTGCGGCCGTTCGGCTTCGGCGAGTGGCTGATCGGCCGTTCCGACCGGCTGCGTCGCCAGGTGGCCGACACGCGCCTGCAGGTGGCGGCGCACATCAGCCGGCTCGGCGTCCTCAGCAACATCATCAAGGGACTGACCTATGGTGCAGCCATCGTGATCAGCGTGGCGCTCTTCGTGGCGGGGCGGATCGGTGTCGGCGCCGCGGCGGCTATCTTCTCCGCCATCGAGGGCTTCCAGCAGAGCTACCGCGACCTAATCTGGAACGCGGCGGTCGTGTACGACGACCTGCGTTACATCGAGGAGTTCTTCGACTTCATCGACACGCCGCGGCTCGACCTGGCCGCCGGACGTCGGCTGGAGGGACCGGTCAAAGAGGGAATCGTGTTCGACGACGTCTCCTTCACCTATCCGGGCAGCGCACAGCCAGCGCTCAGCCGCCTCAGGCTGACGATCCGGGCTGGCGAGCGCATCGCCCTCGTCGGCGAGAACGGCGCCGGCAAGTCGACGCTGGTCAAGCTGGTGATGGGGCTCTACCGTCCCACCGCCGGCCGCATCCTGGTCGACGGGATCGACTTGCAGGAGATTGCCCCAGAAAACTGGTGCGTCCGCATTGGCGCTGTCTTTCAGGATTTCACGCGCTACCAGACGACGGTGCGCGAAAACGTTGCAATGGGCTGGATCGAGCGAAGGGACGATAGCGCCCTCGTCGAAGCAGCCGCCGCGCGTGGCGGGGCGCTGCAAGTGGCTGCGGGCCTACCCAATGGCCTGGATACCCCGTTGGGCGAAGCGTTCCAGGAGGGCGTCGATCTCTCCGTGGGACAATGGCAAAAGCTGGCCATCGCCCGCGCCTACCTGCGTCCCGCCGAGCTGCTCATCCTGGATGAACCGGCCTCGGCCCTTGACGCCAAAGCGGAGGCCGAGGTCTACTCCCATTTCGCCGCCATGGCGCAGGAGAGAACTGTCATCCTGATCTCCCACCGGCTCGGCTTCTGCCGCATCGCCGGCCGCATCCTGGTGCTCGACCACGGCCGGCTAATCGAGGAGGGTACACACGCGGCGCTACTGGCCGCCGGGGGCACGTACGCTGAGCTGTACCGGCTGCAAACGGCGTGGTACCGGTGAAGGAGCTGCAGCGTTTCAGACCCGTCCATCGCGCCACGTCCTCCCCTACGCCTGACGAGGCCCCGTGCCACCTGCTCTGAAGGCAGGCAACACCCGAGGCGGCGGGCCGCGATTGCGATCGGCGGCCAACCGACCGGGGGGGCTGCGATCCCCTTCATTCTTGAGCGACGTCCCCGGGACGGGGATACTGCCGCCTCGAACGGCCACGGAGGGCGCCGGAATAGGATTGCCTTGAGGTAACGGCGCTCGCCTTCAGTCTTCACTGTCCTGAGGCGCTCGCCCGTCCGCTCCTGACGATGCGAGCATGCGGCTGGCGAGGGCTACGCACCAGGCAGAGGCGACGACAATCACGAGTCGATTGACGATCCCGAAAAACGGCAGGTCCGGCGCCGGGCTGGAGACCGGTGTCGCCGGCGTCGGCGCGAAGAGGGAGGAGAGATTTCCCAGGGGCGGGGTGATCGTGAGCAGACCGGTGATGATCGAGTACCAGCCAAAGCCACGCCACGCCTGGGTCTTGATCAATTGCCATCCGGTGATCAAGCAGGCCATGGCTGCCGAGAAGAAGACGACACTGAAGGCGATCGTGTGCAGCGGATGCTGCGGTTGCCCCGGGGGGGCGGACGTGAATACGCCGGCCGTGACATACCCAAGTCCGGACAGCAGGAGCAAGGTCGCGCCAGCGTACAACCAACCACGAGCGATGACCGGGCCCATCCGGCGGGCAAAGCCGAGCGCGAAGATGCCGAGCAATAGACCTGTGGCGATGAAGTTCGCGGCCTGGATCCAGCCGTGCGACCCGAGCGAGAGATAGCTGACCGCGTCGTTGACGGCCGAGTAGCCCGGCGTCAGAAAGCCATCAACGGTGAATACCGCGATGAAGAGGATGGGGCCGACGATGCCGGCCCAGATGGCGAGCCGTGTGGCCCTACTCAACGGTCTGGTCGTCGACGCCGGTGACACTCCGCAGTCTCCTATTCAATAGGGTAGCATCTATCCAATAGCTTGTATAGTAGCAGGCATGGCCGGCCGCGATCAAACCACGCCTACCCGGCGCCCGTACCACTCGCCGGCGCGCCGGCGGCAGGCGGAGGAGACGCGTCGCCGCATCCTGGACGCGGCTCGGGCGCTCTTCCGAGAAGAGGGCTACGCCGGCACGACGCTGGACGCCATCGCCGCGGCCGCCGAAGTCTCCCCCAAAACGGTGGCGGCGCTCGGATCCAAGCGCGGCATCCTCGCGGCGCTCGTGGACCCTGTAGGGCCCGGCCGCGGCTACCGGGAGTTCGTCGAAAGTATGCTGGACGCCCCGGGTCCCGAGCGGTATCTCGAGGTCGTCGCACAGTTCACGCGGCGAGTGTACGAGACGTCAGCCCCAGAGTTCGACCTCTTACGAAGCGCCGGCGCGGTGGCTCCCGAGGTGGCCGAGGCGGCTCGCCAGGTGGAGACGCGGCGGAGACAGCATCAGGAGCGCCTGATCGCCATCCTCAGCGAGCAGGGCGTGCTGCGCGGCGAGCTCGGTCGAAAGGAGGCCACCGACGTGCTGTGGGCGCTGACCAGCTACGACCTCTACCGCGCGCTCGTGGGTCAATGTAGCTGGGCACCGGAGAACTACGAGGCATGGCTGACCGGCATGCTGATCCAGCGTCTCCTCGCGCCACGGTAGGGCCGTACCGCTGGTTCAATCGCGGCTGCGCAGCCACCTGCTGACCGGCGGGCTCGTGGAGGTGCCGGTCGCCTGGTAGGCTCAGCCGGCTGCGTCCCACTGCGCCGACCAGGCGGCCTCGTGTAGCATGCCCGCGCGACGCGCCGTTGTCAGGAGCGCCGAGCGGTCGTACGGCGCCCGGCGCAGCTCCACGCCAAGGCTGGCGCCATCGAGGTTGAGGATGGCGTACTCAGCCCAGGTGATGTAGCGCAACGGGGACGGAAGGGGCACCAGCGACGGGGAGCGGCCAATGGCGCCGCCGTTGATGACCATGCTCCCTCGATGGCGGCGGAGCATCTGCTGATGCGTATGCCCGCCGGCGAAGACAGCCACGGCAGGGTACCCGCCCAACAGTTTGTCGAGCTCCCCCGGCGGTGTCGCCGGGAG
>CALBSQ010000101.1 GCA_937967325.1 uncultured Chloroflexota bacterium | reverse complement strand
GCATCACCCCGCCGCCGTAGAGCACGGCCTGGGGCTGGAAGATGTTGACGAGCAGGACTGTGCTGATCGCCAGCCACTGACCGGCTTGCATGACCATCCGGAGCGCCGCTTCGTCCGTGCCTGCCCAATCGAATAGCTCAGCGGCTCCAGAGACGCCAAGCCGGCTGGCCGTTCGCTCCAGCGCCGGGCCGGCGATCAATTGCTCCAGGCAGCCCCGGCTGCCACAGTAGCAGACCGGGCCGTTCGGATCGAGCGGCATGTGGCCAAGCTCCGCCGCACCGCCCCAGGCGCCGGTGAGGAGGCGACCGTTCGCCACGATGCCCCCGCCGACGCCGGTGCCGATGGTCAGCACGATGTAATCGTGGAGACCCTGGGCTGCGCCAACCCAGCCCTCGCCCAACGCGGCGGCGTTGGCGTCGTTGTCCATGACCACCGACAGGCCGGTGGCCGCGGCAAGGCGGCCGGCGAGGTCCAGCGATTGCCAGCCGGGTATGGTCGCGTCGGCGCCATCGATCTGTCCGGTCGCCGGATCGACCTGACAGCAGATGCCGACGCCGATTCCGGCCAGCGATGGGTAGGCGTCGCCCACCTCTTGAACGGCCGCTAAAAGCCCCTCCAAGCCGGCAGGCGCCGCATCGCCGATTCGGGTCGGCAGTCGCCAGGTCTGCAGTACCGTGCCATCCTCCGCCACCACGCCCAGCGCGATCTTGGTACCGCCGAAGTCGATGCCGAGGCGTGTCGGCGCGCCGACGTTGCGCATGGATTACCAGCTATCCATCAGTGGCGGCTGATGGGGCGGCAGGTGCGTCGCCTCGATCCCCCGCGACCGCAGGTAGGAGGCGAACTCCGGGAAGCCGTGCAGGGTGTACACCGCGCGAGGCTGGGCTTGCTCGACGTACTGGACCAGCTCATCCCAGTCGGCGTGGTCCGACAGTGGAACGACATCGTCGACGCGGTAGCGATAACAGGCCGAGCTGTCTATGGCCCACCCGGTCAGCATGATCGTGTGCAGGTGCTGATCCGCCTGCAGACGGCTGAATTGCCAGCCGTGTCTGGCGTCCGGTGGGGCGACTAGCACGGCGCCCGCCTCGATGCGCCGTCCTAATGGCTCCCACGGGCCGAGCGCCGTGCCGCGCTGCTCGTACAGGCGGTTGATCGCGGCGACCGCCGGGTGCGCCGCAACCCGAAAACCATGATCCGTCAACAGCCTGGTGGCCTCCTGGGCTTTGCCGAGGCTGTAGGCCAGGACAACCGGCACGCGTCCGTTCTCCAGGCAGCGAGTGATCACCGTGACAAGCTGCTCGCGAACCTGATCCGGCGGCGGGAAGCGATAGCGGGGGTGTCCGAAGGTGGTCTCCATCACCAGCACGTCGCAGCGCGGAACCTGGGCCGCTTCTGCCGTTGGCCCCGGTCGGAGCTTGAAATCGCCGGTGTAGACGAGCCGTGCGCCGTCGCCGAAGGTGATCGACAGCTGGGCTGCTCCGAGGACGTGCCCCGACGGCAGGAGCTCCAGCTCGTGGCCACCCAGGACGTGTGGCGTGTGGAAGTCCAGCGTGATCGGCTGGCTCGGCGGCAGTGAGCGACGCGCCACCGCGCCGCCGCCGGCTGGCGCGCTACGCCGCCCAGAGCCGGTCCGATGTTGATACATGAGCCACGTTGATTCGGTGAGCAGTACGCGCCGGTGGCGCGCCGTATGGTCGCTGTGCGCGTGAGAAATGAAGGCGAGATCGCGCGGCTGCGTGCTGTCCAGCCACATGCCCGGTCCGGGCAGGAACACGTGCCGGTCGTAGCGGAAATAGGGAACGTCCATCCAGCAACAGTCTAGCAGATGTCGCGCGCCGCCCGCCTATGCTATGCTGGCTCGCGGTTAAGGGATGAGTACATGGCAAAGCACACACGCAGCTTGGCTGGACGGCGGATTCGCGGAACCTTCCCCTGCCGCCCGCGCAGTTGGGATGGCAGGCAGGAGGTGAAACGATGTTGACGCTCTGCCTGTGCTCTACGGACAGCGGCGCCGGCAAGACGGCCCACGCCGTGGCACTTGGCCGGCGCTTCCAGCGTGACCATCTCAGCGTGGAGTACCTATTGACCGTCACCTCCCCCGGCGCCGGCCCCGGTGAGCGCAGCGTACCCGCCTTCATCCGGAGGGCGTTGAACCTGGGAGAACCCCGCGATCGTATCTTCCCCGTGTCGTTGCATGCGGCGCTGGAAACGTTCTCCGGCGAGATCACCTATACCGAGCGGCTGCGCACCGTTGCCGCCGACGTGGGCGCCGGCCGCGACGTGCTGATTCTGGAGACTGGGGACAGCATTGTCGACGGCTCCTTGATCGGACTGGGCGTTCCGGACGTCGTTCGCGTGCTCAACGCTCCAACGCTCATCGTCGCCCGCTACACGGGCGAGGGGGTGGTGGACGCCATCCTGGCGGCGCGTTGGGCGATCGGCGCCCCGGTCATCGGCGCGGTGATCACGGGTATTCCGGTACCGCAAATGGAATACGCTACGCGCACGCTGCGCCCGGCTTTGGAGCGGCGGGGCGTGCGCGTTCTGGGCGCCTATCCGTCCGATCGCATGCTCGCGGCGGTGACCGTGCGCGAGCTGGTCACCGAGCTGGGCGGTACCTTTCTATCCGGCGAAGACGCCGCCGAGGAGCTGGTGGAGCGCCTCATGGTCGGCGCCATGACCGCCGATCACGCGGCCAGCTACTTCCGACGTCAGGCGAACAAGGCCGTCATCACCGGTGGCGACCGCCCGAGCATCCAGCTCGCGGCGCTGGAGACGCCCACTCGTTGCCTCATCTTGACGGGGCAGTTCTCGCCGGATCCAGCCGTGCTGGCCCGCGCTCAGGAACTCGGCATCCCCGTTGTCACCGTCCCACTGGACACCTTGAGCGCCGTGGAGCGGAGCCAGGAGGTATTCTCGCAGTCCCGTTTCCAGCAAGAGAAGAAGATCGCCCGCTTTGTCGAGCTGGTCAACCGCCATTTCGATGTCGCGGCGCTCTACTCAGCGCTCGGGTTACGGCCCCGCCCCAACAGTGGGTCATGATCGACCTGACTTCCCGGCGATCTCTTTGCCCGACGCGATGGCGTTGCAGCGGGAACTGGCCATCCGCGTAGAACGAGCCTCTCGAATTGATGAAGTTCATGTCGTCGCGGGGATCGATTGCGCCGCGCCGCGTGTCGCGGCGATAATCCGCGCCGCCGTCGTCCTGCTCCGCTGGCCCGACTTGACGGTGATCGAAGAGAGGACCGCGGACGTGCCGGAACCGCTGCCCTACATCCCCGGCTTACTGTCCTTCCGCGAGCTTCCGGCGGTGCTGCGCGCCTGGGGGCAGTTGTCGGCGGCCGCGCAGCTGGTGATGGTCGATGGCCAGGGCATCGCTCACCCGCGCCGCCTGGGTATCGCCTCCCACCTGGGAGTCGTGCTGAATATCCCCACGATCGGTGTCGCCAAGTCGGTGCTGGTCGGCGCGCCACGCGACCAGCAGCCCGGCCCCAACGCCGGGGACCGGCTCGATCTAGCTGACCGCCACGAGGTCGTCGCCGCCAAACTACGGACGAAGGCTCGCGCCGCGCCGCTCATCGTTTCTACCGGCCATCGAGTCGGCCTGGAGGACGCTGTGGCCTGGGTGCTGCGCTGCTGTCGCGGCTACCGACTCCCCGAGCCCACCCGCCAGGCGCACTTGTTGGCGGGCAAATATGGCGGAGCGTAGGTCCGCTCGGCTGGTGTCGGGCCCTCACCCCCGGCCCCTCGCCCGCTCGGCGGGCGAGGGGCCGGGGGTGAGGGCCCGTCCCCGCATTCGCGGACAAGACTGGACACTGTTCGCTCCGCGCCCTACAGTTCGTAGGCGACAAATCAGACACGGTCCATGAGTCGTGTGGGAGGGGTGCAGATGGCGACCGCCAAAGTTCGGCTCGGGTTCATCGGCGCTGGTTGGTGGGCGACTGCGAACCATATGCCTATCCTCGCGGCTCGTCCCGACGTCGAGATGAGCGCGGTCTGCCGGCTGGGTCGAGGCGAGCTGGAGGCAGTTCGGGAGCGCTTCGGCTTCCGCTTTGCCACCGAGGATTACCGCGATCTACTGGAGCAGCCGCTAGACGGCGTCGTCGTCGCCAGCCCGCACGGCTTGCACTACGAGCACTCCAAGGCGGCGCTAGAGCGCGGTCTGCACGTGATGGTGGAGAAGCCGATGGCGCTGCGCGCCGTGGAGGCCTGGGAGCTGGTCGACCTGGCCCGCCAGCGACATCGCCACCTGCTGGTACCCTACGGCTGGAACTACACGGGGTTCATTGAGGTGGCCCAGCGCCGTCTCGCGGATGGCGCCGTCGGTAGGATCGAGCACGTTCTTTGCCACATGGCGTCGCCCATCCGCGGCCTGCTCGACGGCAGCGACCTGGCGGACGTGGCTGGAGACACGGCGATGTTTACTCCAGATGCTCGCACCTGGGGCGACCCGGCGGTGGCCGGCGGCGGTTACGGCCAGGGGCAGCTTACGCACGCCACCGGGCTGCTGTTCTTCCTTACGCCGCTTCGCGCGGCGCGTGTCTACGCGGAGATGAGCTCGCCAGGCTCGAAGGTGGACATCTATGACGCGCTGTCCGTGCGCTTTCGTGATGGCGCGGTCGGAACCATCTCCGGCGCAGGCGCGATACCCGGACATCATCGCTTCCAGGTGGACGTGCGCATCTTCGGTGACCAGGGGATGCTGCTCCTGGACGTGGAGCGCGAGCGACTGGAAATACGCCGGCGTGATGGGGAGGATCTCCTTTTGCCGATTACCGCCGGGTCCGGCGACTACACCTGCGAGGTCCCGCCGAATCGTTTCGTCGACCTCATCCGTGGCATCCACGGCGAGAATAACTCTTCGGGCGATGTCGCCGCGCGCTCGGTGGAGCTGCTCGACGCGGCCTATCGCTCGGCCAAGACGGGTCTGCCGGCACAGGTGGACTGAAAGGACTACGCATGCAGCACATCGAGCTACGGCCCGAGGACTACCGACCGGCGCCACCACCCGAGGACGTCGTCCGCCGCCATCGCATCGGCGTCATTGGCTGCGGCGGCATCATGCGCGGCGCGCACCTGCCCGCCTATCGCAACTTCGGCTATATGGTGACTGCCTGCTGCGACATGGTGGAGGAGAACGCCCGCAAGGCGGCCGGCGAGTTTGGCATCCCCTTCGTCACCACCGACATCGACGCCTTGCTCGCCCGACCTGACGTGGACCTGATCGACCTGGCCGTGCATGCCTCGCAGCGCCGCCCGGTCATCGAGAGGATCGCGGCTGCCGGCAAGCCCGTGCTCTCCCAGAAGCCCTTCGCACTCAACTATGCGGACGCCATCGCCATGGTCGACACCTGCGACCGGGCGGGCGTCAGCCTGATGATCAACCAGCAGGCACGCTGGGCGCCGGCGCACCGCGCGCTGAAGCTGGTGATCGACAGCGGGAAGCTGGGACACGTCTACTCCGTCACCCACATCCTGCGCTCCTTCCAGGACGTGCCCGGCTCCTGGTTCGTGGCGCTGGAGCATTCCAACATCGTCGACCACGGCATCCACTACATCGACCTCGGCCGTTACTTCACCGGCCGGACGCCGGAGCGGGTCAAGTGTACGACCACGAGGATGCCGGGGCAGGCCGCCGTCAGCCCCATGATCTACAGCATGACGCTGGAGTACGCGCCGGAAGCGCAGGTCATGTCGACCTTGCAGTTCAACAACATCATCCAGACGCGCGCCGCCCACAGCCACACCTGGTACGTGGACGGCACGGAAGGGTCGGCGTGGGCGACGCAGAGCGAGCTCAACGTCTCGTTCAAGGATAATCCCACGCAGAAGCAGACGTTCGCCATTCAGGGTGCCTGGTTCCCCGACGCCTTCGGCGGCAGCATGGGCGAGCGCATGCGCAGCCTGGCCGAAGGGCGAGAGCCGGCGACGTCCGGTCGCGACAACCTCAACAGCGTCAAGATCGCCTACGCCGCCGTCAAGAGCAGTGAGGAAGGCCGGACGGTGGGGCTGAGCGAGATTAGGGCGTAGTCGATGATGTTGTGGATGAGAATCGTCCGACCGGCTTGGGCGGCGAACTCGAGTTGCCAACTGTCCGATAGCCCGCGGTTATGGTTTCCCGCGGCTCGGCAACTGAGCACATCATAACCCAGGCGATTCAACTGCTCTGCGAGGCGGGGCAGCGCGCTCGCTTTCGGTCCGGCACTCATCGGGTAATTCTCCGCACCGGTGTCTACTTGACCAGCCAGCGCCCTACACGTACTATGCGTTCTACGCACCACGCGCGCTAGGTTTAAGACGTGCGGCAGGTACGGAGAGGAGCGTCCACGCGGACCGACCGGAGGACATGAAACGGACGCAACCGTGGGTTATGCACATCACCAATCCTTCAGATCATAATCGGCTGTCTCCGGAGCAAGGCACGCGCGTGGAACGGAGTTACGATGTCCGCGACAACACCGACGAAGCTGGTGGTCCTCGGCACCGATCACTCGGCGCAGCTGGTGGCCGAGTCCTATCAACCGGCCGTATTCCGGGCCTTCTTCGACCGCGCCCATCCCGATGCCATGTGCATCGAGCGCCCGCCCGAGGAGTACCTCCGCGACGGATACTACGCGGAGTACGGATACGAGGCTCGCTACCTTGCGCCCCGCTGGGCGCGTGAGCGTGGCATCGCCATCTACCCGATAGATTGGGTGCTCCCCGCGGACGACCAATGGTTGGTCTGGGGTGTCCCGGACGTCGACGGGCCGCCCTTTCTGCGGACCGCCGGCTACGTCCGGTCCCTCATGCACTTCGGCGAGGAAGCTCATCACCTCGACCTGTTCTTCGCCGAGGCGAAAGGACCGAGGCAGCGCGTCGCCGCCTGGTACGATCAGCCTCGCCAGCCCGGCGAGCGGGACTTCCCGCGCCGGTTGGGGCTGTACCGCACGTTCTTGCAGGCCATGCGGATTAAGACGGTAGCGCGGAAGCATCCCGGCGGGACGGTGCTGGTGATGATCGGATATTTCCACAAGGGCGATGTGGAAGGAGTCCTAGGCGGCACACCTAGTCTGGAGATCGTTCAACCCTCCACTTTCGGCTACCCTGCCCCCGACGAGGTCGAAGCGGCGATTCGGCGTGAGGATCTCTTCGCGATCCTGTCATTCAATCTGCTCGGGGTGCAGTCGAAGCAAGGGCTAGTCGATTGGGACTGGCTGCATCGCAGCTTCAGCCGCCTTGAGGGCGCGGGACTCACGGCAGAGCTGTTGCTGCTGCGGACTCGAATGGCGGTGCTACACTCGGGGCTGCCTCCTAGGGAAGCCATTGAGCAGTATGGGCAGGCGCGAGTGATGGCCGGTGCGGGGGAGCACTTCACCTTCGATGGCGTCGTGGACCGGCGTCGCATCGACTCGTACTACGACCCCTTCGGCAACCTCACAATCCATGAGCGCGCGCTGCTGGAGCAGGCACGCGAGTACCACAAGCTCGGCCGTGCCGATGCCGTGCGGGAGCGTCTCCGCGAGCTCCGCGGCGTCGCCCGGGCGTCGGACATACAAGGTCGGCAGTTGGAAGCGTACTGGGAGGAGTTTGTCTCCCGCACGTCGTAGCGCCAGTGGCGCCCTGTCGGCTTGGGACATACCGGACTCTACCAGTGGACGGCGCGTTCGCGACGAGCGGGTCGCCCTACCGTGCCTGCGAGGGTATGGTCGGTACCCAGAATCGCAACTGACGAAGCAACAGAAGGGACGCCCGGAGTTGTGCCAACAAAGCGCGATAGCGCGCCTCCTGGTCTGGCGTCATCTGTCCCGAGTGGTATTGCCACTCCAAGTTGGGAAGATAATCCGCAACGTAATGGTCCCAATCGAGACTCTCACCGGCCCGGCTGCCGTCGTCTAGGGCATCCCACTGTTCCGCGAGAATCGGCAGGTCGCCAAGGTAGGCAGCAACCGACTCCAGCCGCAAATCGGTCAATTCCGCCTCACTTGTGGTCGTCTGAGCCATCGTTGATCCGTCCTTTGCGGCGCCTGTAAGACGTCTAAGCCCGCCGCCGGTTGATACGCGGTTACCCAGTATCGCAGGTCAACCCGGTAGTCGACGAGAATCCAGGGAGAGCCGTTTCGGCCACGGGCGACACCGGAAGGCCCCACGGCTGCAACTTGCCACTGCTCTCGGTAGCGACTGACCATTATACCAGTGCGCTCATCTTCGATCACCCGCCGGAGGCTATCGAGGTATTCTTGCAGGGTCGTCTGGTCCGGCCACTCTCGTTCGCGTACGACGTGCTTGAGAAAATGCTGCTCCGCGGGCGTGATGCGATCAGATCCTTTGAGTGTTCGCCCCTGCCAAACCATTCCTGACAGTCCGGTGGCAAGCGCACTTGGCGCCGGGGCGAAGCCGGCTCGCGCGACGTGCTCGACCAATTGACGCAGCTCGTCGGCGCTCAGTCGCCGCGCTCCGGTGGCAGCTTCAAGGATTAGCTGGTCGATATCAGCCAAGCTGTCCCCCGGTCCTCCCGACAACCGCGCTCATTGGAAGCGTACCTGGAGGAGTTTGTTGTGCAAACGCCGTAGCACCGCCGGCGCAAGACCGCCATTGCCACAGTCGACGTATCTGGACTATGATTGCGGCTGCGCATTGACCGAGAAGAAGGAATCGCTATGCGGAACCGAAATGTCGAAGTCTCTCGCCGCGATCTGGTCCGGTTCGTTGCCGGCGGCCTCCTTGCCATCCCGCTGCTCGCCGCCTGTGGTGGATCGGCTGCCACATCCGGTGCTGCTACTTCTGCCGGCTCGCCGGCCAGCACCACGGCATCCGGAACGGCCGCGAACAGCGCCGCGTCCAGCGCGGACACGGGTTCGTCGGCCGGCGTAGCCACGAAGCCGGCCGGTAAGGGCGCCAGTCTGCAATGGATGGTGTGGGGGGACGATTGGTCCAATAAGGTGGAGAAGGAGGCCACGAGCGTCTGGGCCCAAGCCAATCCGGGCAGTAGCGTGGAGGTGCTCAACAAGGGCGGCGACCACTTCCAGACTCTGCTGACGATGTTGGCGGGAGGGACTCCGCCCGATGCCTCTATCGTGGACGGCTACAACGAGCCGGAGATCATCACCCGCGGCACGATCGTGGAGCTTTCTCCCTACGCCCAAAAGACCGGCATCGACAAGGCCGACTACGACGCCAACCAGTGGAACGAGAACAGTTGCGGCGGCAAGCTGTACAGCTTCCCCAACATGCGCTGCTATAACGTGGTTATGTATTACAACAAGGATCTGTTCCAGAAGGCTGGTGTCGCCTTCCCGACGCCGTCGTGGACCTGGGACGACTTCGTGACCGCCTGCCAGAAACTCACCGTGACGCAAGGCGGGCAGCGCGTGCAGTGGGGGACGCTGCGTACCGGCTACTGGTGGCCCTTCGTCTGGATGAACGGCGGCGAGATGTACGCCAACGACCAGTTGACCCAGGTCGCAGTCGACCAGCCGGCGGCTACCGAGTCGCTGCAGTGGCTGGCCGACCTGGTCTACAAG
>CALBSQ010000100.1 GCA_937967325.1 uncultured Chloroflexota bacterium | reverse complement strand
TACCAGCAGGCGCAGACGGCAATCCTCCACGACGCCCCGATCGCGCCGCTGTACTTCGACCGCGAGTTTGCCTTGCTGAATCCGCGTGTCAGTCGCCTATCGCTATTGCCGGACGGCAGCTACGACCTGCGAGACGCGACGATATCATCGTCGCCACCCGCGACCGCCGCCAGCGGCGCCGCCTGACGCCTGGGCCGGTGGTACCATCGGCGGCGAAAAGGAGCAACAATGGCCGAAGACGCGGGACAGCGGATCGACAGCTATATCCTCGACCTGTTCGTACACGAAGACGATGTCCTTCGCAACGCCGTGACGGGAGCGAAGGCAGCGGGTCTGCCCAGCATTCAGGTGCCGGCTGCTTTGGGAAAGCTGCTGACGATCCTGGTGCAGGCCACCGGGGCGCGTAAGATTCTGGAGCTGGGGACGCTGGGCGGCTACAGCGGCATCTGGATGGCGCGGGCGCTACCGGTCGATGGGCGGCTCATCTCCCTCGAGCTCAGCGCACACCATGCCGAGGTGGCACGTCGCCACTTCGCCGCGGCGGGCGTCGCCGAAAAAGTCGAAGTGCGCGTCGGCGCGGCGCTCGAGCAGCTGCCGCGCTTGCAGCCGGAAGCGCCGTTCGATCTCGTGTACATCGACGCGGACAAGGACAACTATCCGGCCTATCTGGATTGGGCAATCCGGCTGGCACGGCCAGGGACGTTGATCGTCGCCGACAATGTGCTGCGCGGCGGGGCGGTCATCGCGCCCGCGTCAACGGATGGTGGGGCGACCGGCATCCACGAGTTCAACGCTCGAGCGGCGTCGCACGCGCGACTCGACTCCATCATACTTCCTAACCGCAATGGCCACGACGGAATTCTGGTTGCGGTGGTGAAGGCATAACGTCGCTCCAACGGACCTGAAACCTGCCGGACGGAGGTTCCTACCTGGCGGCGGTTATACTTATCTGGTCGTAGTGTGAGGTTCCGATGCGCCGTCTGCTTCAGCACCCGCTTGCCGTCGCTCTTTGCGCGATTGTTCTGCTCAGTGCTTGCGGCAGGGGAACTCCCGCCGCGATAAGCACTCCGGTGAGTGCCACCGAGACCGCGGTTGAGTCGGCTACCGCCGTACCGGCTAGCCCGACGCCGATTACTGTTCCTTCCGCCGTGCCCGCCACTGCGACGCATAGCCCCGGCGGGTCCACTTCCGCGGTGAAGCTCGTCACACCAACGACGGCGCCGCCAACTCCTGGGCCGCCGACGGCGACTCCTGTACCGGTGCTGCCGCAACAACTGGAGATTCCGGCCATCGGCGTCAAGGCGCCCGTCGAAGAGGTAGGCCTCACGTCCGATGGGGCCATGGACGTGCCAAAGCAATGGGATGACGTTGGTTGGTATCGCTACGGCCCGCTGCCGGGAGATCGGGGGAACTCCGCCATCGCGGGCCACCTTGACTCGACAACCGCGCCGGCCGTGTTCTGGCGTCTCGGCGCGCTGAAGCCGGGCGACAAGATTATGGTCAGGCTCTCCGACTCGAAGACGATCACCTTCGTCGTCACCGAGAAGGACAGCTATGCGTTCGACAAGGCCCCGATCGACCGGATCTTCGGACCAGCGTCCAGCTCGAACTTGAACTTGATCACCTGCGGCGGATCGTGGGATGCCTTCACGAAGAATTACAGCAACCGAATCGTAATCTACGCGACTCGTGCGTGAGCGGCGGCGATGGCGCCGCGCAAGTCCGCCTGGCCGGCGACGCCGGCCGCGACACAGGCGACCGCGAGGCTTGTCACGCCGTCCTCCAGCGTAACGAGCTGCCGGTGACCCGGGTCACGGACGGTCGCGACCAGGTCGTTGAGCGCCGCCGCGACGGCCCGGCGATACAGCTCCTGGGAATCCTCCGGGGGAGCGTAGGCCGCCCGAACATGCTGATCGACCACGTAGGCCTGACCCTTGCCGCGCATCGAGCGCTGGGCGCCGCTCAATCGATGCGCCGACTCCATCGTCAAGCCGGGCAGGTGAGCCAGACGCTGGGCATCCTGATCGGACACGATGCCTTCCAGTTCCAGGCGCGTGGGCGTCCAGCCGCTGATCCGGATAGCGCCGCGGTCGAGGACGAGGTATCCCTCCTGCGCCTCTAGCCGGCTCGGCTTGTCAAAGGCATGCGTGAACACACCGAGCACGCCGTTTCTGTACAGTACGTCGGCGTGTACGACATCCTGCTGGCTGGTTCCGTCGCGCTCAAGCGTGAGCCCTCGCACCGTTTCGGGCATCCCGCCGATCAGCCAGCCGTACACGTCGAAGAAATGGACGCCGTGCTCGATGAAGATGCCGCCGCTCCTATCGCGATCCCAAAACCAATGACCGGCATCGAGACCTTCGTCTCCGGCGTCGTTGCGGAACTCGACGCGCCGGGGTGCGCCAAGCAGTCCCTCGAGCACGATCTGCTGTGCCAACTGATACAGGGGGCTGTAGCGCATGACGTAGTCCACTCCGACCGGCACGCGCCGCTCCCGTGTTGCCGCGAGTAGCGCCAAGGCATCGTCGAGCCGCGTGGCGACGGGCTTCTCCAGAAAGATGGCCTTGCCGGCTCGCGCCGCGGCCAGGGCCATCTCCGCGTGAAGGAAGGGCGGCGAGGCAATAACGACGACGTCTACGCGCGGGTCATTCACCAGCTCCTGGTAGTTGATGGTCCACTGGGAAAGGTTCAGATCGACCGCTGCTCGCCTGGTTCGGTCTTCGTTCGAGCCGGCAATGGCCCTTACCTCCACTCCCCGCACCAATGGCAAGGCCGTGGAGATGAAACGACCGAAGGCGCCGCCGCCGCCGATGATGCCAAGGCCGAGTACACGGTTCCCAATGCTCATTTGACCCACGAGTTGCGCGACGCAAGGATCGTGCCAGCAGGGATTGGCCCCCGATCAGGCCACACCAAGGGCGTGCGACAACCAAAGGGACGGGGCCCCCACAAGGTATTGCAGGGGATTGAACAGGAGGATGTGCATCTGGCTGCCGAGAACCAGCAGGAGGAGGATAATAGGACCGAATCGCTCTATCTGGCGCAACTGCCAGGACCAGCGGAGGGGCAAGACGTTGACCAGAAAATTGAACCCATCCAGCGGCGGCAGGGGAACCAGGAAATTGAACACGGCGAGCAGCACGTTGATGTAGGCAATGGTAGCGATGAGGCGAGGCAAATCTAGATAGGGCAGATGCACCCCACTGAAGATTCCCAGACGAAGGAGGAGCGCGGCCGCTACCGCGGTCAACAGGTTCGCTATGACGCCGGCCACGGCGATGATCGCCATCCCGTTTCTGCCATTGGCAACCCGTGACGGGTTGACCTGGACCGGCTTGCCCCAGCCGATGCCGATGCCGCCCAGGAACGTCATGATGAGCATCAACGTGCCGAAGGGATCAAGATGCTTTATGGGATTCAGTGTGACGCGGCCTTGCAGGCGCGCGGTAGAGTCACCCAGCCGATCGGCTACGAAGGCATGGCCAAACTCGTGGACATCGATGGCGATGAGCAGCGCGATAGCAAGGTAGAGAAAATTGCCCAGGACGCCGGCGAGGCCGCCCGAGGATATCCTGGTGAGGAAGTAGAACGCCAGGGCGATAACGACGAAGTACACGACCGCCCGAGAATCGATGCCTCGAAACATCGCTTTCCCCCCGACGCGCCCTTAAGTGGCTCGCGTCCCCGGAAACCACAGACCGAACACACGGCCTGCGCTGAGCGATTGCAAGAAGTCGCTCAAACCGGGGACGCGAAGTGATTGCTGGGGAAGGCTATTTCTTTGCCGCGGTTGCCGGCGCAGCAGCCGTGGTGGCGACCGCCGCCGCCGGCTTCTTCCCCTGACTCTTGGGCTTGCGCTTTTCCTTATTGCGCGGACTCTTGTCGCCCATGCCCGGCTCCCTTCACTATGCACCACGTCCCACTAGTATAGCCGGTGCGAGGGTTGGGGGCTAGGGGGTATGCTACCTATCGAGGTTGGAGGACGGTATGGCTGACGATGCGAAGCTGGCGGCGCTGCGGGAGACAATCGGCGGTCTGGAATCAGCACTCGTCGCCTATTCCGGCGGCGCCGACAGCGCTCTGGTGCTGAAGGTGGCGCATCAGGCGCTGGGCGAGCGGGCGCTTGGGGTCATCGCCTGTTCTCCCAGTTATCCGGAATCCGAGCGGCGGGATGCCGTGGCGCTGGCCGAGCAGCTTGGCGCGCCAGTAATCCAGGTCCAAACGGACGAGATGGACGATCCGAACTACGTCGCCAACCGAGGCGACCGGTGCTACTTTTGCAAGCACGAGCTATTTACCAAGCTGGAGTCGCTGCGCGCCGAGCGGGGTTTCGCCGCCATCCTCGACGGCTACAACGCCGACGATGTCGGCGACTATCGTCCGGGTATTCAGGCGGCGCGAGAACATCACGTTCGGCATCCGCTGCAGGAAGTCGGGCTCAGCAAGGCGGAGATTCGCGAGATCTCCCGCGAGTTGGGGCTGCCGACGTGGGACAAGCCGGCAATGGCCTGCCTGTCCTCGCGGATCCCTCACGGGACGCCGATTCAGATCGGCATGTTGCAGCAAGTGGACGATGCTGAGCAGCTGCTGCGTCGCCTCGGTTTCCGACAATTACGGGTGCGTCACCACAACAAGATCGCACGCATCGAGGTAGAATCGTCGGAGCTACCGCGGCTTCTCGAGCCCGCCATCCGCGACCAGATCGTGCGAGAGCTGCGAAAGCTTGGCTACGGCTTCGTCACGGTTGACCTGGCCGGCTATCGCATGGGCGGCGGTCTGAACGAAGCGGCGGTCGGCACGTTACCGGTCTATCCCGCGGAACCAATCGCGTCGCGTTGAGCCTGCCGGTCGAACAGCGGAACAACGGAGAGCAGCGGCGGCGCTTGATGCAGCGTTCGTTCGTGCTGGCGGTGTTGGCGGCGGGCGGCGCCGGCGCTGCCATCCATGCGCGCTGGGTGGGGCCGTATCGGTTGCAACGGCGGGTTGTGTCCGTTCCCTTTCCCCGCTTGCCCCCTGCCTTCGACGGCTTTCGTGTGCTCCACCTATCCGACTTGCACTACATACCGGGAAATCGCTGGTTGGAGCGCCGCCTGGCGGAGTTGGCGTTGCAGACACAGGCAGATCCCCCCGACGTGATCGCGCTGACGGGCGACTTCGTCGAGTGGGACGAGGACGCCGGCGCATGCGCCGCCTTATTGGCGACGCTGCGCGCCCGCCACGGCTCCTTCGCAGTGCTAGGGAACCACGATTACGGCAATGCCTTCGACCCCGAGGAGGTACCCCGCCACCGGCTGCTTCACCGGCTCGGCGACCTTGTCGGCGACCCTTTGAGCAGGTTCAATGGACGACCGCCGAAGCAGGAGGGCAACCGGATCGAGGCCATCATCTCGGCGCTCGACCATGCGGGGATTCAGGTGCTCCGTGACCGGGCCGTGCCCATTGGCGTGCACGGTCAACGGCTGTGGATCGCCGGCGTCGATGAACCCCACCAGCGACGGCAATGTATGGCCAGGGCCTATGACGGCGTTCCCGTGGAGGAGCCGCTGCTCCTGCTGGCCCACTCCCCGGATGTGCTGGAGGGCGATTTCGCATTTTCGCCGGGACTGCTGCTCGCCGGGCATACGCACGGGGGGCAAATACGGCTCCCGCTATTGCGACCCTGGGTCACCCACACACGCGTGCGGCTTCCCAACTACCGGGGCCTGGTTCGCACATCGCACGGGCTCATGCACATCAGCGCCGGCATCGGGGCGACGGTGCCGTTGCGCTTTCGCTGTCCACCGGAGGTAACCACGTTGGTGTTGCACCCGGCTGAGGCCGTCAAGGTTCCGCATGAGGCCGACCGCTGGAATCGGACATCACCGCCGGTAGACGCTACCGATTCGCTGATCCCGCCTGCGCTCGCTGTTCGAGGGCGGCCCGGCGTGCATCCCTCAGATCACGGCGCTCTTGCGCCTCGCGCTGGCGGCGCTGCTCCACCGCCGTTCTTGCGCTGAGCGGCGGCAGGGGACGGGGACGGCTCTCGCGGTCGATGCCGACGAGGATCAGGTACGCTGAGGCGACGTGCCAGACGTTGCCGGAGTTCAAGTCTTCTGCCTCCACGCGTACACCGACCTCCATCGAGGCGCGCCAGACCGCGTTGACCGAGGCCTTTACCGTGACCAGATTGCCGATGAACACCGGTTGCAAGAAGCTCATTTCGTCGAGCCGCGCGGTCACGATCGGCCCGCGTGCGTGCCGCCAGGCCACCACACCGGCAGCGGTATCGATGAGCTTCAACACGGTTCCGCCATGCACGTTACCCATCGGGTTGGCGTCCGACGGAAGTATGAGCTGACTCATCGTGGCGGCGGAATGCTCGACCGTCAGCGGTGAAAGGGCTGAGTCATCGGTAGCCGGATTACCTATGGGGATTGACTCTGGATGATGCTCAGCCATTGTTCCTCCGACAAGGGGAACCGCACTGGGCCTACGATCCGCCCACCAGCCGCCGGTACAGGCTGTCGAGCTCGTCGTCGGTAGAGAAAAAGATGGTGAGCCGGCCGCCACGCTTGGAACGGTCGAGCCGCACTTTCGAGCCCAGGGCGTGCCGCAGCATGTGCTCGACACGCTCCAGCTCAGGGTCACGCTCGGGCCGCGGCGGGGGGCCGATCAGCAGCTCCATCGGCCGCGCGGCGAGCCGGCGTGCCAGCTCCTCCGTCTGACGCACACTGCAGTCGCGGGCCTGCACCTGATGCAGCAGCAGCTCCTGCTGGGACTCGTCGCCGGCGCCCAGCATTGCCCGCGCATGCCCTTCGGTGATCTCGCCACGCAGCAGCGCCGCCCTCACCAGCGGCGCGGCGCGCAGCAGGCGGAGCGCGTTGGTGACGCTGACCCGCGATTTGCCTATGCGTTGGGCAACCTGATCTTGGCTGAGTCCGAACTCGCGAATGAGCTGATCGTATGCGGCCGCCTCCTCCAGAGCATTGAGGTCGGCGCGCTGGATATTTTCGATCAGCGCCAGCTCGACAAGCTGCTGGTCGCTGACCTCTTTGACGACTGCCGGAACTCGACTCAGCCCGGCCAGCATGGAAGCCTGCAACCGCCGCTCACCGGCGATCAGCTGGAAGCGCTGGCGCTCACCTGGGAGGCATGGGAGGGCGCTCACCAGCAACGGCTGGAGGACGCCATGCTCTCGGATAGAGGCCGCTAGCTCATCGAGATCCTCGCACAGCTGGCGCGGTTGACGTGGGTTGCGCTCGATGGAATCGACCGGCACCTCTTGCAGTCCGGTTGGACGGTCGTCCGGCAGGATGGCGGCTAATCCCCTGCCCAACCCAGCGGAACGCGGCACCAGATCCTCATTTCCGCCGGCAACACGCCCTGGAGAGGCTTCCACTACCCGGGCAAGCGTGACGCATACTACCACACGCTTCCGGGAGCAATGGGCGCGAGTGGAAGGCGACGGATTGATGCACGAAGCCACGATGCATTGGGCAATCCGCCAATGGTATACTTCTGCTGCCTGAATCCGCTGCAGTGTGCGTTGTGGCGTTATTGGGGGAGGGGCATGCCGGAAGCCGCTGGCGAGGCAACGCCTATCCACGTACGCCTCGCACCAGGCATAGCTAGCTAACGTCATTTAGCGCCGTTCCACGGCGCTTGGCGTCGCCTTCGCGGTGGCTCGGTGTTGCCCTACCCCTTTTGACGAGTCCGACATTCGCATTGCGCGTGAGATCGGTCGGGTCTCGCGGCAACGCGGGGCCGAGCCGACATGGATCCAGCTCCGGCACGGGCTAAGTAAAGAAGGAGTGGAAAGGTGTCTAGCCACAAAGCCAATCGAGGCGCTCTGGCGGACAGTGGGGAGTCCAACTACCAGTTGCGCCTGGCAACCGAGGCCGACTGCGACCGCATTTACGCGAGCATCGGCAACTCCTTGGCGCGACCGAAAGGCAAGACACCGCGAAAGAGCTACGTGGATGCTGCTCGGCGTGGCGAGCTGCTCATGCTGGAACACTGGGATCCCCAGGACCAGTCGTGGCACCTCGCCGGCATGCTGGAATGGTACACACGCGTCGACGGCATTGTCACGATCAAGGACGCCGGCACCTACGGAGCAGAGCCGGACGCCGCCGTCACCAAGCGGCTGGTCCGCGAGCTCATTGCGCTTCAATCGCCAACAGAGGTCCGCGCCAAGACCAAGGACGAGCAGCAAGCCTGGTTGCGCATTTTCTCGGAGATGCCGGGCTTTGCCTTCGAGGACCGAGAGTATTCCCGACCCAATTGGGTCTACATTTGGGCCTGGGCTCCGGGGCGTAGCCGGCTGCAGTCGCCGCCGCTGCCCGCGGTGGCGCCACGTCCCAACGTTGTGGCCGGCTCAACGGCACGCTAGCGACTGACCTGGCGGCTTTGTGCGCCCGCCAACTCTCTCATCGCGTTTTACAGCTATTGGGGCTATGCCCTATCCTTCCGAAAGCATGTTAAAGGCGTGTCGCCTTTATCCGAGGAGCAGTTGAGTATGTTCGCACCCCAGCAGCCACAGGACTTGAGCCGTCTGACTCGCATCAAGGTCGTTGGCGTTGGCGGCGGGGGCAATAACGCCGTCAATCGCATGATTGAAGCGGGACTGGTCGGCGTCGAATTTATCGCAATCAACACCGATGCTCAGGTGCTGGCCATATCCGATGCGCCGATCAAGGTCGCGCTGGGCTCTGCCCTCACGCGCGGCCTGGGCGCGGGGGGCGACCCCGAGCGAGGCGCCAACGCCGCCGAGGAGAGCGTCGATCAACTGCGCGAGCTGGTCGTCGGCTCCGATATGGTGTTCGTTACTGCCGGAATGGGCGGCGGAACCGGCACCGGAGCGTCACCGGTGGTCGCGCGCCTGGCCCGTGAGTCCGGCGCCTTGACCGTTGGCGTGGTAACCCAGCCGTTCGCCTTTGAGGGCGCCCGGCGACGGCAATCCGCCACGGCCGGCTTGGCCAAACTGGGCGAGCACGTCGACGCCCTCATCTGCATTCCCAACGACCGCTTGCTGAAAGTGGCCGATCGCAAAACCAGCATTAGCGATGCCTTCCGTCTGGCCGACGACGTGTTGCGCCAAGGCGTGCAGGGGATTTCCGACATCATCGCGATTCCTGGGTTGATCAACGTGGACTTCGCCGACGTCAAGGCAATCATCGCCAGTTCCGGATCGGCCATGATGGCGATCGGCCGGGCTAGAGGCGATAACCGACTCGTGGACGCCA
Source organism: uncultured Chloroflexota bacterium (assembly GCA_937967325.1). GTDB lineage: Bacteria > Chloroflexota > UBA4733 > UBA4733 > UBA4733 > UBA4733. The sequence goes on along the minus strand of CALBSQ010000100.1, from coordinate 10,400 downwards.
CCAACCAGGCGATCGCCAGCCCGCTATTGGACGCGTCCATCGACGGCGCGCGCGGCGTCCTCTTCAATATCACGGGCGGCCCGGACCTCACGATCTTCGAGGTGAACGCGGCTGCCGAGATCATCCAGCGTGTCGTCCACGCCGACGCCCAGATCATTTTCGGCGCCGTGATCGACGACCAGCGTCGCGATGGCGAGGTGCAGCTCACCATCATTGCCACCGGCTTCGATCAGCCGCGTTCCTCAAAGAGCGCCGCTGGAGCGCCGCCCGCCCTCATCTCGACAGCCCGTCCCGGCACGGCGACGTACGCGCGCCGACCGCCCGAGCCGGCGCCGGCAAGGCCACCCGCCGACGAGGATATGGTTCCGGCTGCCGAGTTGGCGCCCACGGCGCCTTCGGAGCGGCGGCCCGTTGGCGAATCGTCCCCTGCCGGCGGCCCGCCAGCCACCACGACCAATGGCCCGACACGCCGGCCAGGGTCGAGCATCGAGATCCCGGCGTTCCTCCGCCGCCGCCAGGGCTAGCGGAATGCAGGAAGTCCAGCCGTCCAGCGGACGGCAAACCGGCGACGGCGTCTTCGGGGAGGGATTGCGCCGCCAGTTTCGCGATCTGTTGTTGTTGGAGTGCCGGGGCGGCTCGGTGCCTTTTCTGCGCCAACAGTGGGCTCAATTGGCGCGCCGCGCTAACGCCGAGGCAGACACGCTACCCGACCTGCTGCGTCTCGTTCGCCTCGCGGCGGAGGACGTTGCCGAGTTTCTCGATCATTCCGCCGAGGATACTGCCGAGCGCTTCCAGGCAGAGCGCCGTCTGCGTCGCGCCGTTCAGGATCTGGCGGCCGAGCTGGCAGCCGCGCACGCGCAGAGCACGGCCGCGCTCAAGAATACGCTCGGCGAGCTCGACCAATCGTTGGCCACACACGTTGAGCAGCTTGCCGCCTTCCAGGCCGTCAACAGTGCGGCCAACTCCAGTCTTGACCTCGCGACCGTGCTTGAAGTCACAGCCAAGACGGTTCGCTCGGTAACGCGCAGCGACCTCTGCAGCATCTATCTCTTTGATGATCAGCGCAACGACCTCGTCCTGCGCGCCAGTACCGGCCTGTCGCCGCAGGTGATTGGCCGGGCGCGCATGGTGCTGGGCGAGGGTATCACCGGTTGGGCGGCGCAATCCGGCAAGCCGGTTGCCGTGGCCGATGCCTGGGCCGATCCACATTTCAAATACATCCCCGAGTCGGGTGAGGAACGATTCCGCTCGATGCTCTCGGTGCCGGTCCTCCTCTTTACCGTCCAGAAGCTGGTGGGCGTGCTCAATCTCCAGACCACGCAGGTACGGGAGTGGACGCCTGACGAGATCACCTTCGTCGAAACCGTGGCCGGCCAGATTTCCCTAGCCATCGAGAATGCCCGGCTATACCACCAGACGGATGACCAGCTCCGTCTGCGCGTCGAGCAGCTCACGACCTTGCAACGCGTGTCGGCGCTCCTGGCGTCGAGCCTCGACGTGACCGAGGTCATGGATTCCATCGTGACCTACCTGAGAGAACTCGGCCATGCCGAGCGCGCGGCGATCTTCGACTACGACGAGGCCCGCGAGGATTTCCACATCGTGGCCAGCCACGGCCTGAGCCGCCACTACCGCGAGAATGTGCGCGTTCCCATGGGCGATGGGGTAGTAAGCCTTGCCATAAAGACGGGCGAGCCGGTCATCGTCGCCGATGCGCTGCTGGACGAGCGCCTGGCAGCCTCACCCGACGTGGTCCGGCGAGAGGGCTACCGGTCGCTTCTGGCCATACCACTGATGACCAGGCGCGGGCCGCTCGGCGTCGCCTGCCTCTACACCTCGCAACCGGACTGGTTCACCAAGGAGGACGCCCAGCTCCTTTCCGCCTTCACCAACGAGGCGGCCATCGCGTTGGAGAACGCCCGGCTCTACGAAGAGGTGCGGCAAGGCCTGCAGACCAAGAGCACGCTGCTGGCCGAGATGCATCATCGCGTGAAGAACAATCTCCAGACCGTCGCCGCCTTGCTCTCGCTGCAGCAACGGCGCGCGCGCTTCCCCAGCGAGCGGTCCGCCCTCGCCGAGAGCGTGGCTCGCATCCAAAGCATCGCGGCCATCCATGACTTGCTCTCCCATAAGGACGTCGGTGTGGCGGGGGTACGGGACGTCGTCCAGCAGGTTGTGAGCAGCGTCACCTCCGCCTTGTCGTCCGTAGATGTTCGGGTACAGTACGAGCAAGCTGGGGAAAGCCCAAGAATTGCCTCCAAGGAGGCAACCGTGCTCGCGCTCGTTCTGAATGAGATTGTCACCAATGCTATCCAGCACGGCTTTGCCGGTCGAAGCATCGGTTCGATCGTCGTCCATATCCACTCTGAGGGAGGTCAGGTGGTCGTGCAATTGCGCGACGATGGGGCCGGCCTGCCGGACGGCTTCTCGCTTGACCGGAATGGAGGACTGGGTGTCCAAATCGTCCGGACTCTGGTCGGCAAGGATCTTCGTGGCACGTTTTCGCTGGTATCGGACGGCGGCGCCGTTGCCACCATCACCTTCCCGGCCGGAGTGGCAGGAGATGGGGACGATGGCTAACGAGATAACGGCAACCAATGTTTGCTGACGAGGCTCGAATTCGCGTACGCGGCGGCGATGGCGGCAATGGCAGCGCCCATTTTCGGCGGGAGCGATACATCCCTTTCGGTGGGCCTGACGGAGGCGATGGCGGCCGTGGAGGGTCGGTCTACCTGTTGGCTGACGCCAACTTGAGCACACTGGCGCGCTTCATCCACGAGCACCATTTTCTGGCCGGCGGAGGAGGAGACGGCGCTGCCAACCGGCGCCACGGCGGTCGCGGCAAAGATCTGGTCATCCGCGTGCCTCCCGGCACCACGGTACGCGACGCAGACATTGGCGCGGTACTGGCGGATGTCGTGGCGCCGGGCGAGCGGGTCCTCGTGGCGCGCGGAGGTCGGGGAGGATTGGGAAATACCCACTTTACGACGTCGACCAATCAGGCCCCAAAGGTCGCCGATCGAGGGGAGCCAGGTCACGAGCGCTGGCTGGACCTGGAGTTGCGGCTGATCGCCGAAGTCGGGCTGGTGGGCCTGCCCAACGCCGGAAAGTCGACGTTGCTGGCCGCCATCACGCGGGCGCGTCCGAAGATCGCCAGTTACCCCTTTACCACGCTCGAGCCCAACCTCGGTGTCGCGGAAGTGGGGGACAGGACCATCGTCTTGGCGGACATTCCTGGTCTTATCGAGGGGGCTCACCAGGGTGTGGGACTGGGCCACGCCTTCTTGCGCCACGTGGAGCGCACGCGGCTGCTCCTGCACCTGGTCGATGGCTCCGGACAGGAAGGGCGCGATCCGTTAGACGATGTCGCCGTGATCGACCAGGAGCTGCAGCAGCACAGTCCGGAGCTCGCCGGGCGGCCTCAGCTCCTGGTCATCACCAAGGCGGACCTGCCTGACACGTCGAGCCAGGTACCCCGTCTGCGTGTCGCCTACGGGGAGAGCCGGGAGATCTTCGTGATCTCGGCGGCGACCCATCACGGTCTGCATCCCTTGTTGCAACGCGTCGCGACGCTGCTCGACCAGCTTCCGCCGACGCCTGTCGCAGAGATCGAGCCGGTGACTATCGCTCCCGATCTGGAGATGGTCCTGGTTCGGACCGGCGTCGCGCACGCGCGTGGCGCCTTGATCGATCGCCTGGTCGCGCAAACGAATCTGGACAACCCGGAGGGAATCGAACGTTTGCGTCGGCGCTTGCAACAGGAGCGGGTGCCGGAACTGGCAGCGCGCGCAGGCATGTCCTCCGGCGAGGTTCGTGCCGGCCTGACGCTGTGGCGATTGGACGAGGGCAGACTACGCTGGCTGCGAGCCGAGGAGCAGGAACGGTGAAGCCTCGAACGCATCCGGACGCGGAGGGACGGCAGCCGGGAGAGCGGCGAAAACGCCGGCTCACCCTGCTCCGCCATCGCCAGGCCGAGCAAATGGCTCGGGATGTTCAGGCATCGGCGCGCTCGGCACGCGGGCGCAGACCACCACCGGCGACGCTGCTCTTGGGTGGTGGCGGTATCGTTGGGCTCGTCTCCAGCGGACTCGTCGTGCTGGCGCTGACGCCCGATACGACGCGCGACCGCCTGGCACTCTTGTTCACCACCGGCCTGGCGGTATGGGGCTTGGTGGGCCTGGCGGTACTGGCCACACGCCGTGGTATGCCTTCTCGGCAATCGGGCCTCGTGGCCTACGATGCGATACGGCAAGGATTGCTCGTGGCCGGCTGCCTGGAGCTCAACCTGGCCACGCGCATGCTGGACCTCTGGACGCCGGTCGTCTGCGGGTTGCTTGTCGGCGTGTTCGCGGTGTTCGAGGTGGTGACGTTGGGGCGACGGCCCGCTTAGCGTCGTTGGGCGCCTCCTCGTTGCCGTCTCACCAGGGGCGGCCGCTTGGGACAGTTGACGCTGGGAGGATGATTCGGTGAAGCTGCTCGCGCTCCTGCTGGCGGTGACCAGCGGCGTTGCCGTGGGCACGCAGCCGCTCCTGAACGGGGCGCTCGGCCGCTCGCGAGGAGTGCTTGAAGCGGTGTTCGTTTCCGTCAGCGTCTCCTATGTGGCGATCGTGGCGCTCCTCATTGCCAAGGCGACTCGTTCGGGGCAGGTTGGTCTCCCCTTCACGGTCGTCGCCTGGACGCTCGTCGTCGTTGCCGCCCTGGTCGGCGGGCTGGCGCTGTACCTGACCACGCGCGGTCTTGGCGTCTGGTATTACACCGCGGGCTTGCTTGGCCTGGTCATTCTCTTTGCCGGAGCCTTCGTGACCCCGATCCTGGGTGTTGGCGCGACCGCGGCTGCCGTGATCGCCGGCCAACTTGGCGCCAGCATCGTGTGGGACCAGCTGGGCGTGCTTGGCATGCCCCAGGCCCCATTCTCGCCGCAGCGCGCGGTAGGCATGCTCCTGATTATCGCCGGCGTCGTATTGGTGCGAGGCTTGTGATCGACGACCTTATTGTCGCGCCCGGCAGGGTCGTCTCCTCTCATCGTCCAGGTTATCTCGCCACCAACCGGCCGGTGCGACAACTCTGACCGGCTGAGCGGGCGACAACGCTTCGAGAAGCTGCCTGGCAGGCACACCCGAAGGAGCCGCGAGGTCAGGCCATAGCTCCAGCAGCGGCGCCAGCACGAAGGCGCGGCGCCACAGTCGTGGATGGGGAAGCTGGAGCATCGGATCGTCGCTGGATAGGTTGTTGAAGAACAGTACGTCGATGTCCAGCGTCCGTGGTCCCCACCGTCGCATTCGCTGGCGACCGAAGCCGGCTTCCATCTCCCGGCAGGCCGCCAACGTACCCGCAGGTGACAGGTTGGTGGTGGCATGTGCGACGCAGTTCAAAAATTCCGGCTGATCGGTCAACTCTTGCGGCGCCGTGGCGTAGAGCGACGACACGGCCGTGACCTCTATCGCCTGTCTCGGCAGTTCACCGAGCGCGGCCGCAAGGGTCGCCGCACGATCGCCCAGGTTGCTGCCCAGCCCGAGCCAGACTTCAGCAGCCACGAACAACCAAATCGGCAAAACCTGCCACGCGCCTCGCAGCGGGGACATGGTGAACGCGGAGGATATCAGCGCCGTTGGCGATAGCGAGCGCCTGCGCCGCCGCGGTGCCCCACGCTCGCTCCGCAGGCGGCAAGCCCTCCGGCTGACCGGTGAAGCCCTTGCGCGAGACGCCGACTAGGAGCGGACGGCCCATGTCCCGCAACTCAGCCAGCCGCCGAAGGAGCAGTAGGCTGTCGGCGGCAACCAGACCAAAACCGAAGCCAGGGTCAAGGACGATGGCGTCCGTTGCGACGCCTGCTGCCAGAGCTCGTTGCAGGCTCGTCGTGAGGTCGGCTCGAACGCTGGCCAGTAGGTCGCCATCCACCGCGGTGCGCGCCTTCGGCCGGTTGAACGGGTAGCCCGGAAACCGCATGAGCACCAATCCGGCGCCGGCTTGGCTTGCCAACCTTGCCATGCTGTCGCCACGCGCGAGGCCGCTCACGTCGTTGACCACGCTGGCCCCTGCCTCGAGCGCCGACGCCGCGACCGCCGGTTTGGACGTGTCAACGGACACCGGGATGGAAACCTGCCGCGCCAGTTCGCGAATGACCGGCGCCACGCGCCGAAGCTCCTCCCCCTCATCCACCGGCTCGCTGCGCGGTCGCGTGCTCTCGCCGCCGATGTCGATCAGGTCGGCGCCTGCCGCCTCCGCGCGTAGCCCCGCCTCGACCGCGGCGGCTGGATCGGTCAGGCCATCGCCAGAAAACGAGTCGGGCGTCACGTTGACAATGGCCATGAGCAGCGTTCGTGTTCCTAGCAGCAGCGCGAATCGCCCACAACGCCAGGTGAAGGAGGTCATGGCGTCACCGTCCGCCGCGGTGATACGCGGTAGGTCATGACTCGGCGGCATCGGCCGGTACCAGATTCGTCAGGCGCTTCTGCTGGCGGCCGGACTTGGCCCGCATCCGCTCCAGGACAGCGGCGAGATCATCGGGCAGCGGCGAGGCAAACGCCAGGGCCTGGCCGGTGGATGGCTGGCGGAGCTCCAGGCGATAGGCGTGCAAGAACTGGCGTCGCAGCCCTTGCGCGTGCTTTTGCTCGCCGTACACCTGATCTCCGACGATAGGGTGGCCGAGCGCCTGCAAGTGGACGCGGATCTGGTGCGTGCGGCCCGTTTCCAATCGCAGGTCCAGCAATGAGTAGCCGGGCAGCTCTTCCTGCACCTGCCAGCGTGTGCGTGCAATCCGCCCCGCCGCCACCACGGCCATGCGCTGCCGGTTGCGGGGATCACGGGCCAGCGGCAGATCGATCAGACCCTCACTCTCCCGCGGACGGCCGGCGACCAGCGCCAGGTACGCCTTGGTGACGATATTCCGCTTGAACTGCTGCTGGATGCCCGCCAGCGCCATCGGCGTCTTGGCGACCACCAGAAGGCCGCTGGTGTCCTTATCCAGCCGGTGGACGATGCCGGGGCGAAAGGCCAGGCCGGCATCGGGCAGGCTGCCAGCGTGCGCCAGCAATCCGTTGACCAGGGTGCCGCTGGTGTGGCCATAGGCAGGATGCACCACCAGCCCGGCCGGCTTGTCCACCACGAGCAGATCGGCATCTTCGTAAACGATAGCGAGCGGCATCGGCTCCGGCACGACGGTCAGTGGCGCAGGCGGGGGGAGCGCCAACTCGACTCGTTCACCGGCAAAAACGCGATGGCTGCGCGACGCTATCCGGCTGCGCGAGCGAACGTGGCCTTCCTGGATGAGGCGGCTAGCCTGGCTGCGCGTTACCTCCGGGGCATAGAAGGCAATGGCCTGGTCAAGCCGCAAGCCTGCCCCACGCTCGTCTATTTCGAAGGCAATAGCTCGCCTGCTCTCCGTCTTCTCCTCGCGCCCGTCGCCGTCCGTATTGATCTCGACGTCAGGAGGCGGTCGGCGCGGGCTGATCGGCGTTCTTCTTGCCGTTGGGATACTTGGCCTCCTCGATGAGCATGCACGGGATGCCATCTTGGATCGGATAGTGGGCATCGCAGTACGAGCAGATGATCCAGTTCTCTTCCATCCGTACCGGTTGCTTGTCGATGGGACAGGCCAGAATCTCGACCAGCTCCTTCAGCTCCATGGATTGCTCCTCTGCACCGATGTTGCCGCCCTGAGTATAACCGGGGACAGGTTTCGAGCATACCAGCGCGACGCAGTCCATGCCCTTGCGATTGATCGCCGAATCCACCTCGACCGCCAGACCTAGCGAGGCGGCTAGTGGCCGGAGGCCGGCAGCTTGGTCCGGGGTGGTCAGCAGCGCGACCCGCCCACCGACGGTGAGCACGCGGGCCATCTCACCGAACGCCTGGAGCACCACATCCCGCGCTGATGCGTCGTACGGAGGCTCCGTCGCGATAGCCTCGATGGATGCGGCGCGAAACGGCAGACAGCAGGCATCGGCAACGTAGTGTCGCGCGCCGAGCGCCCGAAGGCCAAAGCGGAGGGCGGCGTCGCGGTCGCAAGTGAACACGTATCGGGCGCATGCGATGGCCTCCAGCGCGGCCCCGCCTGCTCCGGCGAACGGATCGAGGAGCGTCTTCGCCCTGGCGCCGCCGGCAAGGTTGACGAGAAGGCGCGCGTCACAGACCGGCAGTCCACGCCGGCTGAGATCGCCGCCATCGCCTCGATAGCCGCGCACGGCGCGTGCGCCTGCCGCGGTATCCAGAACAAAGGTTCGGCGATCAGGGGCCCGCTCACGGGCCTCGCCGGCATCCTCCTCGTAGGCGCGGAGGATGTTGTAGTCGCGTCCTCGCCACCTGAGCCGGCGCCGGTCGTCACGGCGCTGGCGAGTGTGGATTCTCCCGTTTGTGGCACTCGGCTCCAACAAGTCCACGGCGACGGTGTAGCCGAGCCGGGGCAAGCGGGACACCGCGGCGTCCACCTCCATCGCCGGCACCGTGAGCCAGAACAGGCCGCGCTGATCCCCTAGCGGTCCCCCCGGGAGCGCCTCCGCCCCCAGGTCGTCCAGCAGCTTCACTGCCTCGGCGATCGCGACAGCGTGCGCCTGCAGCCGTGCCCGGCGAATGTGGCAGACCAGCAGGCGAGCATGCAAGTGGTGCATCGGCACGTTCCTAAGGCGGACGGCGGATAACGCGAAGCGCCCTGAATATGGTGGACGCACCACTACGCTGCTTGCCGTGACCCGTCTCCACGCAAGGTGAGATAGACGGCCAGGACGCCGACGCCGACGACGATGCAGCTGTCGGCGACGTTGAACATCGGCCAGTAGTGCTGACCGAGGTGCGCGGCAATGAAGTCCACGACGTAGCCAAGGCGAAAGCGATCCAACAGATTGCTTAGCGCCCCGCCCAGGATCATGCCCATGCTGATGCGCAGCAGCGGCACGTCCTGGGGCAGGTAGCGCTGAAATGTGATCACGACGCCGACGATGACGGCGAGGATCAGCACTGTCAGCACGCCCTGATGCTGGAACAGGCTGAAGGCCACGCCGGTGTTGCGCACGTAGATGAACTGCAAGACCGGCGGCAGCACGTCCACGGACCATTCGGGCTGATTTCCCGCCGCCGCGACAATCAAGTGTTTGGAAACCTGATCGGCGACCAGTGCCGCCAACCCTACTGGCCAGGGCAGAAGCGATGCGGCTCGACTCAGGTGATGGTTTGCCGCGCCAACCCTACTTGCTGCGCCCGCGCCATCGACTGCTCCTCCGGCGGCTTGCAGTCGATGCACAGCGTCGGGGAGGGCCGGGCTTCCAGCAGGCGCCGACGGATCTCTCTGCCGCATTGTTCACACTTTCCGTAGGTAACGTCGTCCGTCCGCCGGAGCACGCGCTCGATCCCCTCTGTATCCGGTGCCCCACCAACGCCGCCGGAGAGGGTTTCGGATCGACCTCAGAGGTCTTCGGGTTGGTTTCGCTGGCGGGAGCGCAAGAATCGCTCCAGTTCCTCGACGAGATCGGCCCCACTGGGCAAAGACGGCTCGGGCTTGGCGGGTAGCGCCGGCTTGTCATGGGCGTCCACTTGCTGTTCGAGAAAGCGGACGTGTCTGGCGACATCGGGGTTGCTCTCCAAGGCGCTGGTGACCTTGCCGTCAAAGGTCTGTGCCTCCACTTCCAGCACGGCGAGGTCAAGCGGAAGATCGAGGACACTGCCCAGCGCCCGCAAGACGGCATGCACGACACGGGGATTGGGGGCCGCGGAGATGTAGTGCGGAACTGCGCCCCAGATGCTGGCCGCGGTCCGGCCGCGTTGCCGGCAGGCGTCCTGCAAGACGCTGACGATGCCGGTTGGCCCCTGGTAGGTAGACGGCGGCACGCCGGCGCGGAGCAGTCGCTCCCGCATGCGGCGATCGTTGGAGGTGCCGCTCAGTCGGGGAGGGCGGGTGTGCGGCACGTCGTAGAGATAGGCGCCGAGCGCAACGACGGTTGTGACCCCGACGCGATCGGCCAGGTCCAGCGCCAGGTTGGTATAGTGCCGCCAGCGCAATTGGGGCTCACTCCCGACGAAGACGATCAAGGGACGGCTCATCGGTGACCCGGTGATCTCGTACCAATCGTTACCGGGCCAGGTGAGCCGGCGCAGTCCACGGTTATCCAGATGGACCTGGGGCCGGGTGCTGGTGAAGTCGTAGAACTCCTCGGGGTCAAGCCAGGCGAACCGGCGCGACTTCCAGCGCTCCACGAGCCATTGCGCGCTGGCCGTGGCGACATCGCCGACATCGTTCCAGCCGCCGAAAGCGGCGACCAGCACGGCGTCACTGAGCTGTGGCGGATTGTCAACCGTCAACTCGTCCACGAGACTTCCTCCTCCCGGGACGTGGCCCCGACCTACCTGAGCAGACCGCCCAATCCTACCAGCCTACCACGCGGCCGGGGGGCCGGGGCGAGGGGGCGATG
>CALBSQ010000099.1 GCA_937967325.1 uncultured Chloroflexota bacterium | reverse complement strand
GGCCGGGGGTCAGGGGCTGGGGGTTAGGGAACGAAGTGGCGGGTTGGTCGCCTTCGAGGGTGATTGGTTGTTACTTGTTGGCGCGGATTCCGCGCCGAGGTACCAACCCCTGATCCCTCCGTCCGAAGGTACTTGACAGAACTGCCGTCCATGGTGTCAAATAGCGGAGTCCTGCGCCGGTCGTCGTTACCGAGCTGCCGGAGATGGTGGTTGGTCGGCGAACAAGCGGTCGCGTGGTCCCGCCGGTCGAGCATGCCCGGCTACGGGTCGTCTGCGCGTGCTCGGCGTTGGGCGGGGTACAACTGGAATCAGTGCCGTATATGGTGGGAAATGCGCAAGAAATGGTGACCAGGTCTCGACGAACTCCCCGGCCACGCGTGCCCGCGGCGGCCTACAATGACTACGTGATGATCGGGCCCGACGCTCGCGTCGCGCTGAAGCGCGGCTTCGACACCATGGCCAACCTGCTCAAGATCACCCTTGGCCCGAAGGCGCGCACCGTCGCCATCGCCAAGATGTTCACGTCGGGGCTCCCCGAGATCTTGGACGACGGCGCGACCATCGCGCGTCGCGTGATCGAGCTACCCGGACGCTACGAGAACATGGGGGCCATGCTCTGCCGCCAGTTGTCCTGGCGTGCCGGCGAGGTGGCGGGTGACGGCACGACCACGGCGGCGGTGATTGCCCAGTCGGTGCTCGACGAAGCGACGCGCTACGCCGCTGCCGGCGGCAACGTCATGATGCTCAAGCGCGGCATCGAGCGTGCCATGCCGGTCGCCATCAGCGCATTGGATGCCCAGGCCCGCCGCATCGAAACCTGGGAGGAAGTGGCCCGTGTCGCCGGCGGCGCAGCGGCCGATCCCTGGGTCGGCCAGGTGGTCGGAGCCATGTACAACCAGGTCGGCCGGGAGGGCGTGCTCCACGCCGAGGATTCCGCCCAGACGGATATTGTCTGGACCTTTGTCGATGGAATCGAGTGGGACAAGGGCTACGTATCGCCCTACATGGTGACCGACCAGAACCGGATGGAGGCGGTGCTGGAGAACCCGCTCATTCTGGTCACCGATCGCAACCTCGACAAGGCCAACCAGCTTGTGCCGCTGCTTGACAAGCTGGCCGCGGCCGGCATCAAGAACCTGTTCGTGCTGGCCAACGACGTGTCCGGTGACGCCATCGGTGTGCTGGTCGTGAATAAACAGCGCGGGCTGGTGACGTCGGTCGCCTGCAACGCGCCGAGCGCCGGCGACAGGCGCGTTCGCATTACGGAGGATATCGCGGTAGCCACGGGCGCGCGGATGATCTCCGAAGACCACGGCGACCTGGTGGAGGATGCATCGCTCTACGACCTGGGGCGCGCCAAGCGGATCGTCGTGAACAAGGACCAGTTCCGCATCTTCGGGCCGACGGGACATGTGGTCGCCATCAAGGCAAGGGCCGACAAGGTCCGCAAAGAGATCGACCTCGAAGAATACGATCACGAGAAGGAACGCGTGCTGGAGCGGCTCGGCAAGCTGCAGTCCAGGATCGCCACGATCTGGGTCGGCGCCGCCTCCGAGTCGGAACAGAAGGAAAAGCGGCTCAAGGTCGACGATGCGCTCTGGAACGTCCGCGCGGCGCTGGAGGAAGGCGTCATTCCTGGCGGCGGCATCGGTTACGTCCGCTGCATCCCAGCGTTGCAGGAGTTGGCCGCGACGATGTCGGGTGACGAGCAGATGGGGGTCAACATCCTCATTCGGGCGCTGGAAGCGCCCTTGCGCACGATAGCTGAGAATGGCGGTTTCCATGCCCCGGCAATCGTCGACGAGCTGGCTCGCCAGCCTGAGGGCCACGGCTTCGACGTCGTGACCGGCACGTTCGTCGACATGTACGAGGCGGGCATCCTGGACGCGCTCAAGGTGGCGCGCAGCTCGCTGGAAGCGGGTGTGAGCGGCAGCCTGATGGCGCTCACCTGCGAGGCGCTGGTGCTCCCCAAGAAGCCGGACACGGTGCTCAAGCCCTAACTGCTGATTCCTCATCTCAACGCTATCCTCTGTGTGACGCTGCCGAAGAATCCCGTGCAGGAGTAGAGGATGAGCGAAGAGTTCTGCCGCTTGCGGGCACGGCAGTTGCTCGCGGAGGTCGGTCTCGACGGGCCGCCAGTCGACGTGGAGCGGGTGGCCCACCTGCTCGGTCTGAAGATTCGACAGGCCAGTCGCGCCCGCGGCTACCAGGGGAAGCTCTTGCAGCAGCGCATGGAGATCGAGGTCAACAAGAAAATCGACCGCCGGCAGCAGCGTCTGGCCATTGCCCATGAGATCGGGCATTACGTCCTCGGGCACACGCCGGTGGTCGCAGCCTTCAACGGGCGTACGAGCATCGATCCGCACCGTATCAACGAGTGGCAGGCAGACAGCTTTGCGGCGGAGCTGCTGATGCCGGAGGCGTGGGTGCGCGCTCGTGGGACGCCGAAGCCTGATTATCATGCCCTGGCCGAGGTCTTCGGTGTGAGCGACGAGCAGATGTTCGCCCGGCTAGAGCATCTGGGAATGCTCGGGCTGCAGCGCCGCTGGCGCTAGAGGCTCCTGGCGACCAGGCGGCAGTAGCGCTCGATCTCTTTGATCTCCTCGGCCAGCCGCACACGCTGTTCCCCCGGCCGCCGATCGTCCAGCAGTCGCCGCCGCTCCTCCTCGTCCAACTGCCCGTCGATCAACCCTAGGCGCGTCTGCGGCGCACCGTAGGTCGCCTGCGCCCAGGTTAGGCTGGCGATGCGCATGAGGTCGACCACTCGCTGCATCGCCAGCCCCAAACCGCGCAGCAGCGGGGCCATCTTGTCCAAGGGAAGGCGATGCGGCGGCAGCTCCTCCGACTCCAGCCGGTCGACGGTACCGGCTGGGATAACGAGCGCCCGTTCCAGCTCCGGCGCAGCGATGCCACGTGTCACCCGCACCTGCCGAATCAGGGCGCCGAAGGACCCGGCCGATGCGGACGCCTGGTCGGCCCCCGCCTGGGTCGCGGCGCGCTCGGCTTGGACGCGCGCGAGCACGCTCGTTTGTAGCGTCGTGACGGCTGCCGCGTCCGGGCGCGCCGGGAACAGCGCGGCCTTGTACCAGCGAGCCAGCCGTACCAGCTCGGCGACATCTCGCTCGCTGAGCGCTGCCATTTCCGGCATCAGGGCCGGCGGTCGGTCCTGGCGCAAATCCTCGAGCCACCGCTCCAGGATCAAGCCTTTAGTCGTCGTCTTGCTGGGGGTATTCATGGGCCTTGCCTCCAAGCGGCCACCGCGGTGGGCTCGTGCCGACGCATAAGCCGGTCTCTCAGCCAGTGGAGCGCTCGATGCTTCGTCGTGTACACCTTGCTGCGCGACCAATCGAACAGCTCCATGACCTCCTCCGTGCTGAATTCGGCGAAGAATTGCGCCTCGATTATCAGCCGGAAGTCCTCCGGCGCTTCCTGCAGCACCGCGCGAACGGCCTCGCTGAACTCCTGGCGATCGAGCCGTCCGACGACAAGCGCAGCCGTGTCGTCCTCCCGATAGGAAACGTCCACCTCACCGACGTTGTCTTCCAACGGTACACCCAGATAGCGACGCCGGAACAGCTCGTGGCTCACGTTGCGGGCAATCTGGATCAGCCAGGAGAAAACGCTGATGCCTCGGTACTCGAAACGAGCGATGCCTCGCCAGGCGCGCAGCCAGGTTTCGCTGGCGACATCCTGGCATTCTTCACTGGACAACCCCTTGGATGATAGCGAGCGCAGCAACTTCTCGCTGTACTGCCGAACCAGCGCCTCGAAAGCGGTGAGCTCCTCATCAGGGCCGCCAAGCTGAATGCGGCGCACCAGCGTCGCGTCGTCGATGATCACGTGGGAACCGTCCAAGCCAGCCTCCCCGAACGCCGCGCCTCCTGGATATGGCGTTGGCCCGCATGATCTTACAACGGGTGCTGTGCTACGATCATCGCTGTTTGGCAGTGACGGATCGGATTCAAAGGCAAGGCCGAATGGCAGAACGGAAGCTCGGCGTCGGCGTCATCGG
>CALBSQ010000098.1 GCA_937967325.1 uncultured Chloroflexota bacterium | reverse complement strand
CGAACGCCTTGCCCAGGCTGGTGTACTGCTTGACCGCCTCGTCGGTCTGGGATTGCTCCTTGCGGAAGGCGTCGACGATGTTCTGGATCGGCGGCTGGGTGTTGGTCGCCTTGTAGAGCGCCTGGAGCTCGCCGTTGGCGGCGTCGAGCTGCTTGCTCAGCTCCAAGTTGCGCTGCGCGAGCCCGTTATCGTCGCTGTGGATGCCCTGAATCTCCGCCGCCAGGCTCGCCGCCTGCGCCGACGTGGTGGCCGAGTCCTTCTCGGCGCTGGCCAGGTGCTGCTTGAGCTGGTCCACCATGGTCCTCACCTCGCCGAAGTCGCTGTTATGGGGCAGGACGAAGTAGTCGCAGCAGTCGTCCCACTGCGTGGAGTTGTGGACCAGGCGGTCGAAGGTGTCCGAGGGGACGGGGATGGCCGCCGACGCGGGTTTCCCTTTGTAGACCACAAACTTCATGATGTTGCCCGCCGGGTCACCGTAGTGCAGCCGGAAGTCCTCGTCGCTGCCGTAATACGGGTTGTAGATCTGGACCGTGGTCCCGTCGCACCAGTGCAACTCCACGAAGTGCGTGGAGCCGCCGCCAAGATCGATCTCCAACGTCACGGTGAGCGTGTCGTCGCCGGAGAGCTGCTTGAGCAGGCCGAGGTCCGCCGGGATTTTTTCGTAGTGGTAGCTCTGGACGTACTGGATGTCGGGGAACACTTGCTGGAGGTCGTTGTCGTTGGAGACGTAGTCGCCGTTGGCATACAGGTTCTGGCGGGTGAAGATGTCGTTCAGGGCGTCGGGGGTGATCTGGTGACCGTAGTAGCAGGCTTTGGCCGCAAAGGAACAGATGAGGCAGCCAAATAACGAAATGGTTGCCCCTTCGGCAGTACCCAACGGGTGATTAGCCCATCTGACATCTCTCTGATTATAAATGACCGGGTACGTTCTCATAATGCTACTTGATAGTTTACATAACCTGTATTACAATGAAGTAGCCTATGAAAGCGATAACCCAGCTTGTTTGTACGAAATGTGGCACAACGTACTCTGGAGGAAATAAGAGTAAACTCTGTCCCAAGTGCCGAACTATACAATGTAAAATCTGTGAGAAGTCCTTTCAGGTAGGGGCGTACCGTGTTGTTGAAGCTATGTATTGCTCTCGCTCCTGCCAACTGCGTGGTTACATGAAAGATCATCCGGAGATGCAGCAAAACATTCGGCATCCTCGTGGATTGGACCACCATCGTTGGCAGGGCGGAAGGGGCCTGCATAGCAGCGGGTATGTCGTAATCAAGCATCAGGGAAAATATGTCTTTGAGCACCGCCTTGTGATGTCGCAGCATATCGGAAGGCCGCTGACAAGAGAGGAGCAGGTTCATCATATTGATGGGGACAAGAAGAATAACTCTCTTGACAATCTCTTGCTGCTGCCCTCTGCCAAAGCCCACCGACTCCACCATATCAGCGAGGATGTTGGAACGACACGTTTGTGTCGGAAGTGTGGCATTGGCTTCAGATCTCACACACAGACGAGCCACTATTGCGAGGCATGTAAGACATTCAGTTGCGAGAACTGTGGGAAGACGAAGACTCTGAAGAAATACGAGCCGAATAAGAGGACGTATTGTTCCCTCAAATGCAGGAATCAGGCGAACGTCATTCGCTTTACCCTTCACAACCCCAGAAAGAAAGCTGCGTAAAGCCTCATAGAGGCCAAGATTGGCGCCCTCGGCAGTCCCGAGGGGATGCGAAGCCCAGAGATTGTCCCGTTGGTTGTAGATGACCGGATACTGCCGCATAAGGTTTATTGACATAAGTATAGCACATCGCTACTCGCTTGTCATGAGGGTCAGGGCCGGCTTGGCCAGGCTCTGCTTCACGGCCTCGGCGATGCTGGGGTCGTGGCTGAAGTGTTCGCGCAGGGCGGCGTTGACCAGCTTCTCCAGGTAGTCGCGCCGATCCGCCAGGTGCTGGACTTGCAGCTTCAGCGCGGTCATCTCCTTGAGCATGTCGTCGTGGCGGTCCCGCAGCTTGAGGATCTCCTGCTTCTGGTCGTCGATGAAGCTGCGCAGGATCTCGTTGCTCTCCTTGGTCGCGCTCACCGTCTGGCGGTTGAAGGACAGGAAGAAGAACCCCAGCGCCGCGGCGAACGCGCCGAGCACGAGGTAGGTGTTGATGCTGGTCAGATCGCTCAAGTTCATAGTGTCATTGCTACATCCCGGCTCCCACGTATTGCGCGTTGAACCAGGCTTTCGACTCGGAACCGTTGCTATTGATGAAGTTCAGGGATGAGCCGGTGTTTTGGAACACCACCGCCTCCACATAGTCGCCCGCGCTGAATTTGCGCAGGGCGGTGAGGGTGAACGCTTGGCGCTGGTCGCCGGGGGCTTCGTTGAGCTGGAACTCGCGGGTCGTGCCGTTGACCTGCAAGGCTGCCAGGCGTTGGGCAGTCGTACTCGCCGTCCATTCGCCGTTGAAGGTGACGAGATACATCCCGGCGCTGGGGAAGGTGATGCGGGTGTTATTGGTCCCATTGTGCATTCCGGCGCTATTGGTCACCTCGACATCCCAGACAAGCGCAGTCCAGGCCCCGGTGGCGATGCTCTGGGTGGCGCTCTTGTTGAGGGTCACGCCCGGTGTGTTCTGGGCAAAGAACGCGGCGAGCGGGCTCGGTGGAGAGATCCGGACGAAGTTGCTGTCCCACCCGGCCTGCAGGACGCCCGTCACCGCCGTGCCGCTCGTCACGACCTTGGCGATCCGGATCGAGCTCGCGGTCAGGGCCGGGGCCGCCGCGCCGTTGGCGACGCCGCTGTAGGTGAAGACGCCGGTGTTGGAGACATCCACATAGGTGTCGCTGGAGGCGGTGTAGGTGTGCCCGTTGTCCGTGCTGACGCTGACCTTGTTCCCGTTGAAGTAGATCACGCCGGCGGCGGCCGTGGTCGTCAGGCTGGCCGAGGTGGGGATGGTCAGGCCGGAGTGGACGTAGTTGGCGAAGTCGGACTGGAAGACGCTGTCCCCGCCGGAAATCTTGGCGAAGGCCCGGGCGTCGGTGATGTTCCCGCTATTGATCGAGGTGAAGCCGTTGGCCACGGCGATCGTCGCCAGGACGATGTAGGGGTTGCCCGCGCCGATGGCCGAGAGGATCTGGGCGTTGGTCGGGGCTGTGGGCGAGCCGCCCGGCGTGCCCTGGACGTCGAAGAACTTGGCCACGTTGTCCGCGGCCGCGTCGGGGGAGGCCGAGAGGTCGCAGTAGAGGACGACGCTGTCCACGCGGGGATTGCCGGAGCTGTTGGCGGCGATGGTGACGTTCTGGGTGGCGTCCATGCGCGTCGCGTAGACCATCGTGCCGTCGGCGGTCGGGACGTACGCCTTGCCGGTGTTGACCAGGACGGTGTTGTTGGGCGAGCCCTGCGCCTGCACCAGGTAGTCGGTGGTGGCGACGACGCCCCCGCCCGCGCTCACAAAAGCGACGGCGACGTTGGAGAAGTCTTTCTCATCACACGCCCCCATACCGTTTCTGATCGCTGTGTAGTGGCTCATAGTATGTTCCCCCTCCCCATGGCCGCTTCGAGTTTGTGCTTGAATTCGCCGTTGTTTATCTCACCTTCCGGCAATCGCAACGTCCTGTAGCCGCACTTCGCCAGGTTCTTTGTCCGACAAGGATCGCAAATGGTCGTGGTATTCCAGGCCGTGAAAGAGGAGGAGCAAGACTGACATATCCTCGTATCCACCATATAGGCGCAGTCTACCCCCGCTTTGTCAACCACAAACCGCGATTCCCCCTTGACAAATGAACGAAGAAGGTATAGGATGCTGCTATATATGTACAAAGGCTTGCTATTTTTTCCCCTCGCCCTGTTTCTGGTCCGAGTACCGCCGGCAGCGGCGATGCAGATCAATGTGGCGACGAATAGCGGGCCGACCGCGGTCGTGCATGTGGCCCAGCAATCGGACCAAAGCCCGGTAGTGCATGTACAACGCGACAACACTCCCCCCCAAGCGGGAGCGGCCGCGGCGCTGCAACCGACGGCAACCCCCACGCCGACCGTGGCAGCCCAACCGCGACCCCAACGAGCGGCGGCAGTCCTGCCGATCATCCTCACGCCAACACCCACCGCTTCCCCCACGGCAACACCAACACCAACGTCACTCCCGCAACCAGCGCCGAAAACACCGACGCCAAGCTCCGGCATCTTCGCTTTCGTGTGGCGCTTCCTCGTCTCCCTCTTCTAGGCCAAACCCCGTAGAAGCATCCCCATGACGGTGTGAAAGATGTAGTGACACCCGTATTCCCCGTTATTCCCGAACCGATTGGACAAAGGCTGCCATCGCTGCTACGCTCGTGTGGAGCAACACCAGCGTAGGAAGCGTGGGGCACGCCACAAAGAACAGGATCAACGATGCCGCAATTGGTACGACACCTCGCTGTGGCCGACTTCGCCAATCGCCGGGGGAGGGGGCAGCCGCACATCGACCTGACCGTCTACCGGGAGTTCCTGGACGGGCTGCCGATCGGCGACGGGGGCGTCCTGGAGCTGGAGGAGGGGGAGAACCAGCGCGTGGTCAAGCGCCGCCTCTCCATGGCCGCGGGCGAGCGCGCCGCCGCGATCAAGTGGCGCACCGCGGCCAGGGGCCAGTTGCGCTTCCAGCTGATCGAGCGCAAGCCGGGACCGGTCGCGGCGAGTCCGCCGCCGGGGGCGACCAATCGCGGGCGCGGCGGCAGATCCCACCGGCAGGCGGAGCGGGCGGCGTCCTAGCTGCCCTCAGGCGGCTGGGGGCGTCCCGGCCTGCACCTTGACCCGGATCGCGGGCCCCGGTCGCCGGTCGAAGGCCACGCGGACGCCCTCCGCGTACTCCACGGTGATGCTGTTCCCCCGCTTGATCACGTAGAGCAGGCGGTTGTGCTCGTCCGCCGCGTCCCCGATCACCACCCCGCTGCCGTCCAGCAGCCGCCGGAGTACCGGGTGGTCCCCCGCCTGGTATTTTCTGATGAGCGCCGTATAGTCGTTGTTGCGTACGATTTCCATAGGTAGTCCCCTCAGTCGCCGAAGACGATGTAGCCGATCAGCCAGTCGGTCAGGTAGGCTTTGGCGACCCCGTTCCCATTGCCCACCTGCATCCGCAGCTTGAAGGTGTGGCTGCCGGCGGCGAGGGTCACGAACTGCATGAAGAAGGCGAACTGGAGCGAGTTGTTGTAGGTCGGCGAGCCGCCCGTCACGGTGGTCGTGAAGTTGCCGGGGACGAAGAGATTCTGCAAGGAGGTCCCGCCGTCGTCATAGCTGACCTGGCACATGAACTGGCTGCCGGTGGCGGCGATGGTGTCGGTCAGCCCCCCGATGGAGAAGTAGATCAGCACGTTGGCGTTGCGGGCGAGCGTCAGGGTGCTCATGGTCGAGCCGGGCACGTCGATGTAGGTGGTGGAGCTGGTGTTGGGGCTGGAGGCGTTGATGAGCTGGGCGGTGCGGAAGTTGGCGAGGCTGTTCAGGCCGCTGTTGTCGATCACCGTGCCGGAATTCGCGGTGAGCGTCCCCGTGGCCCCGGTGCCGTCCAGCACGATGTTCCCGAAGGAGAGCTTGGCCGCCTGATTGGAGCGCAGTTCCAGGACAATCTGCTCCAGCTCCGCCACCCGCTGGATCAGCTTGACGTCCTGGGAGCGTTCTGAAAGCGTCCGGGAAATTACGACCACCTCCCCTCTTGGATGAAGGTGCATCGGTTGCCCCACGTGGGGGTTCTCCGGTGGCACGCTTCACAGAGCGTTCGGCCGTTCAACACGTCGTATCGCTGCTCGGGGAATGCTGCGTACGGGAAGATATGGTCGGCTTGCAAAGGCTTACCGGTCGTGTAGCACATCTGGCAGGTGTATTGATCGCGCTCGAAGACTGCGCGACGCCAGTTCTTGTACTCCAGCGTGCCCATGTCCTGCTGGCGTAGGGTGCCATTGAGTTTCCATTTCCCGCCTCGCCAGAGATTGCTCCGGCTGCCGCTAGACCAGGTATTCGGCTTCCCTCGGTTCCAAGCGGGCTTGCCTCGGATCGCCGCGTGGGCCGCGGCCGTGGATCGGGCGATTTTTTCGTTCTCCCCCGCGCTCAGCCCCTTATTCCACGCGACTTGTAAGCCGTGTTTCCCCTTATTCCAGTTGACGCCCCCGTTTTGTCGCCATATTCGGAGCGCATCATTGTTTCGAATATGCTTGCCGGTATTCCATGCCGGCTTCCCGTACATGGGGTTGTTCTCGCCAACGTGGAGTTCTCGGAGCCTCTGACGGCCGGCATCCGTGATGAATGGCGGTCGCCGCTTCTTCCAAGACTCCTTGATCTTTCTCTTGTGATCTTCTGTTCGTTTGTATACTCCTGTCGGCATAGACTCAAGATTATTGTGCTCCTTTTCCCGGTGAAATGCAATTAGGCGAGGCTGAGTGTCAAGATCAGCTCTTCCATATCGTCGTCGTCCACAACACCATCAATTTGTTCAATTCTATAGGTCGCGCTGACATTCCCCGCGCCCGCCTGGCTGATCTCGATGAGGATCTGGTCGCCCAGCCCGTAGTCCCCCAGGTGCGGCGGCACGTTCCCGTCCAGCGTGAGGGCGGGCAGGTCCAGCGTGTCCTTGCGCGTGCGGATCACTTCCTGGCCCAAGAGGCTGAGCGTCGCGGTGTCGGGCACGTCGGGGTCGTCCACGATGTCCTGGCGCACCCCGTAGGCCTGGATGGAGGCCGTGTCCACGGACACCACCACCGCCTGGTTGATCCCCGAGCCTTGGCCGCGCTCCGCCACCTGGTTGACCATGGTCTTGCCGTCCTTGGGCTTGTCCA
>CALBSQ010000097.1 GCA_937967325.1 uncultured Chloroflexota bacterium | reverse complement strand
CACGCGTAAGATCGTCGGCAGCGTCAGATGTGTATAAGAGACAGGCGCAGCGCGGGTGCGGATAGCGTCCGGTGGCGCCGACTCCCCCTTCCGAAACCCCACCGACACTCCGCCACAACACCGACGCATACCTGCACATCAACATCAACAAATCAGCAAGCGTCATCTGCCGGTCGGTGGGGTTTCTCCCTCCCCCAGGGGAACGGCGGGGCCGGGCGTTCCTCCCTTGACCCTCCCTCCCGGCCCCGCCGGCGTCTTGTGGACGCTGAGAACGGTGGTGGGGTAGTCCGTGGCTATCGATACTCCCTTGCTCTTCGCCTTCACTCGTCGTACACTTCTCCTGCCGCACATGTTGATCCTCGCCTTGCAACGTCCGAACCGCACTTCAAGCAGGAGGGGGGTGGGGCCTAGCGAATCCAGCCCGTCCCAGCGCCGCGCCGGTCGCCTCGGTTTCCGTCGGGATCGTCCCCTCGTTGGCGTTCCATAGAGAGAGGAAGAGCATGGCAGGTCTCACGGTACCCAAGGGCCAGCATGTCGTCGACCACGCGGAGGATGCCGCCGCGCGCCACGTCCAGCATCTGGCCACGGCGCATTTCGCGATCACCTACAACGCGACACTCGGCGCGGGCGGGGCGGCAGCGGCGCAGCGGATCGCGGACCGCTGTGAGCAGGACTTCACCACGCTGCAGGGGTACTTCGGGGGGATCACGCCCGCGGCGCTCCCCTTCCAGATCCGCGTCACGCCGGGCGACACCGGCGCTTCGCATCCGACGTGCCTGGGGACGCAGCTCTCCATCGGTGCCAGGTCGGCCCCGGCGAGCGACCCGGAGTTCATCAACGCGCTGGTGGTGGCCGAGGAGGACGAGGTGTTCATGGCCACGGCCGCGAACGGCTGGGACTGCGGGGCGAGCAACGGCGAGGGGCTCTCGCGGGTGCTGTCCAACGCTATGTACCCGGGGACTGAGCCGGCCGGCTTCGTCTCGGCGCCGGTGTGGCTCGACGGCGGCCGCCCCGACTTCGTCACTGCCACCGACCCGACCGACACGAACTACGTGTCCATCGGCTGCGCGGTCCTGTTCCTGAACTGGCTGCGCTTCGAGCTGGGCCATAGCTGGCCGGCGATCATCCAAGCCGGGGGGACGACGCTGGCGCAGACCTACACCAACCTGGGCGAGGCCGGCGATGGGTGGGCCCGCTTCCAAGGCCGCATCAATCAGCGGTTCCCACCGGGGCAACCGTCCGGGCTCACGACCGATAACCCGTTCGGCCAGCCCTAGGCGCGGCGCTGGCCATCGGGGATGGCGCGGGGACGAGCGGGAAGCATGGCCTCCCCTGCCGGCGTGGGTGGCAGCGACGCGAAGGCGCGCGAGTCAGGCGGTCTCACCGGATGAGCCGCCGTCGCCTGGCTCGTTGACCGGTTTGATCGCGTAGGCGTAGATGAACACGCTGGTCCTGGTCGTGCCGTCGGGCCGGGGCTGCCGCTGCTCCTGGCGCTGGCCGATCACCTCGACCTGCTGGCCTCGCTGGAGCTGATCCTTATACCGCTGGGCGAACCGTTTCGTCGTATAGACGTGGTGCCAGGTGGTTTTGTCCTCGCCCTGGACCGCCAGGGGGAAGCGCAGGTAGGCGCCTTTGGCGGTGGCGCGGAAGGTCGGGTCCCGAGCGATAGTGCCGACCAACCGGATGCGATCTGGTCGTTCCCGCTGTTCTTGCGAAGCAGTTGCCGGTGGCTTGTCGGAAGGGCTCTGGATGGCCCCAGGATGGCTTATAACGGCGGTTTGCTCAGCTAGTGGGGGAGAAGGCTCTTGCGTCGGTTTCGGGGTTGCTGCGGGCGATTCCGGGGCTTCTGAGACAGGGGGGCTGTGTGGTCTGGCCACGGGGCTGATGAAGATGGCCACCTCGCCGGCGTTGGTGACAGCGACCTTGATCGTCGCGGCGGCGTGCCGCTGGTCGTAGACGATCGTCCAGGGCTGCTGGTCCCCCGTTGCTGGTTTGGGCGGCTGCTCGTGCATAGGAAGGGTGCAGAGTGAGTATAGCAAACTGACGGTGAAAAGGCTAGGATCAAACCTCGTCTTGAACTGGGGCTCTCCCGCGGTCGTGGTGAAGGCGAGTAGGGCGGTACCTTGGAGGGAGCGAGGAATAAGATACGTCGTTGGCCAACGGTCGACGTGGTCGTCTCCGGCGGCGCCAGACGCGCTGGGCCTCAACTATGGCAATCCAGACCAAACCTCGCCGGATGATGCTGGCTCTCCCGCTTGCTCGCTGGCGCGGTTCAGCCCGACTATAGGGGGCCGTTTAGCGCAATGCGTGGAAGAGTTCCGGAATGAGCATGTCTGTCTTTAGATAGTCTTTGTGCAATTTGTAATCCATCACCATAGCCTCAAGAAAGTCTTTACGACTTCCGGCCACGAATCGTTCAGATCTCTCGATAAGTGCCGCGTTAAATTTGATCACCAATTCCGGGGGAAATCCTCTGGTGATAGGTGGTTGAGTATTGGCAAGGAGGATGCTTCCTGAGATGGGGACTATGAACTCCTTGAGGCATTGGACAGGATCGTGATCTCGTTGCCCTTTAGTAATGATCGGGTTGTCACCAACTAGATACCATCGCTGACCATCGCCCGAATAGAGAAATCTCCAGTTATCCAAATCAGCCGCCCAATGTTCATCGTTGAAGAAGGGAGCTATCGGTGCCAAGATTCGCATGGACTTCTTGAATGCGGATGAGCTCCGTATGAGTTCTGTGATCGCATCGGGTGCCCTCTGACCAGTACGATCCACAAGCGCAAAGTAGCTGAAGGTGTCGTCATCTTCCCCGAATGCCTGCTCGGATAGCTGATCAACAAATCTGATGTTACTTGGCAGCCGCCAATGCAGGGTCAAAAGGAAAAGAAACAGGTTCATCTTATCCAATGGATCAATAGGAGTCGTTGCGGTTGACGCCCTGATCGTGTCGAGGGCCGGCCACGCAAGTTTCTCCGCGTCTGTGTAGAGATCTTCTAGGGAGTCGGAGGTATCACCCCCGGGAAAGACTATTGTATTCAAATGGTTCTCAAAGAATGTCGCACTCGGGCCGCTGGAAAATATCCTATCCTCCCGTTTATCATACACATAGAAGCGACCATGCTCATTTGTAAAGCCATTCAGGTAGTACCTCGGAAGATAGTGATGCTTCACACTCGGTTTCTGCATGGCCGGGGACCTTTCAGATGGGACGGCGATTGCGCAATCGAGCAATCCAATCGATATTGTGCGGATGGCCTGCGCGTACCAGCTGTGACCGCCGAACGGCTTGGCAGCTTGCTGGTCACTAAGCAGTAGGGTGAGGTGGGGGCGGCCACCTCGCACCCTTGCGAGTAAGGCTAACGTGAACGCGTCGGCGATCACCTTGGCTCGCTGAGCCGACTTCGGCGAACCTTGGTGCGCCCAAGCCTCGCAATAGACGCGGGCCTCCTCGTTGCCGCCATCGACTTCGATCGTTCCACCGGCCGGAACTGGCATGCGAGCTGGCGACAGGGCGAGACCCAAGCGCTCGCTCAGCGCTTGCACCATGAGGGGCTCCGCCTCCTGCCGCTCACGGCTGTCGCCCGCCATCAACTCCACTCCCTGGGCCCTCCCCATAGGGCGTCCGGATGGTGTGGTGCGAGTGCAGAGCGCCTGACGCTACTCCCCGGACCCGGCCGCGTCGAAGTCCTCAACTTACCTGATGCTGGGCGGTATCGCACTCAGGCTGCTTTGTCCTGGCGTCGGATCGTGAGGCCGAGGAGTGCGATGCCCGCCAAAGCGATAGTGATCGGCACGAGCAGGTAGACCTCGCCAAGTGATGCTAGGTCTTCCAACGACTTGGTGAAATGTGGTCATGCGCAGGCCAGTTGAGATACTCAAAACCAAGCGAGAAGCCGAGGGATCTATCGCCTCACCCCTGGTGGCCGTACTGCTACCAACTTATCGCCTCTTGGTCGTCACCAAGTCGTTGGAACAGCCCCCACACGATGGCGAGGTCTGCTAGGATCGCGGTTATCCCTCATTCAGCGCGCCAGGGTTTAGGGTGGGAGCGGGCTCGTCGGCGTCGGGTTCTCGGGCTGTTCGCTGCACGCTGACGAGGACATGAGCGGTGTGTCGCCGGCGTGACAAGCTGAGATAAGACCGGACGCGGGTGGTCTAGGCCGGCCGCGTCTCTCCGGGGAAGAGGGAAACATGCCCCAGCCCTGGCGCCTGCCACAACGGGGCCAGCAGCAGGTCTGCGGCGCTCCCGCCCGTCAGGCTGACCAGGTCGGTGAAGCGGGCGATGGTCACCCCCAGCCGCCCGGCCTCCACCATGCCCTGGGCCACCCGGGTCGCCGGCAGCGAGCGCGCCTCGCCGGCGTAGACCACCAGGACGCGCAGCGCTTTGCTCCCGAACCGCTGGGCGTAGCCGCCGGAGTAGAAGAGCTGGCCGTAGCGCCGCAGCTTGGCGCGCAGGACCGCGAGGCTACGGCTCTCCCGCTCCACTTCCAGGAAGAACCCGGCGAGCCTGGGCTCGCCGCCCACCTGGCGCCGGACCTGGAAGTAGCCGTCGGGGATCAGGCGGAAGGCCCGCAGCGCCGGGCGCAGCTCCTCGGCGGACTGCCATCGCGGCAGTTCCCAGCCCAGGTCCCGCACCCCGCGCAGGACGCGCACGCGGACGGCGTTCACGGCGAGCAGGTGGTCGGGGCCGGTGAGCCGCGTGAGCTGCTGAGTCCGGAGCGGCTGCCCCCCGCGCTCTTGCAGCAGGCGCAGCCCCTCGGGCGCGCGGCGCGAGAGCAGGTAGACGGCGGGCTGGTTCACCCCGGCGCGCGGCAGCCGGTCTGTGAAGCCGTGCCGATACAGCAGGGTCAGGCGATGCTGGCAGCGCGAGTCGTGCGGCCCGGCCGGCCACAGGCACAGCCGGATCTGCTCGCCCGTGAGCGCGCGGCACTGCCGCAGCAGCGCCAGGATCGCGACGTCGCGCTCGGTCGGCCGGAAGCCTGCCGGCTCTTTTCTCCTTTTATTCGACCCTCGCGCCGGCGCGCCGGCCAGGGGAGCGCCCGTGGGCGCCGCGCCCACGCCTCGCGCCCACGC
>CALBSQ010000096.1 GCA_937967325.1 uncultured Chloroflexota bacterium | reverse complement strand
GGCCTTGTGCCCGCCCTGGTGACCGCACCCGCCGACATCACCAATCGGCAGCAGGGTCGCGTTTCCAGCCGTCGGGAAACGCCGGACGAGACGGCAAAGCCAGGGCGGGCACAAGGCCCGCCCCTACCCGTTCTGGTCCAATGTGCCGCTCAACCAAGTAGAGCCGTATCCGCCGGCTCACTCCCGCCCCCACGCGCTCACCTCGAACTCGCCTGCCAGCATGTGAACAGAAAACAGGGAGTCGAATCCTTCCGCATAGGACGGTCGCTCCAGCTTCTTGGCCGTTGCGTAGATGGCGACATCGGGCACCCTGCTACGCCCGGTGCGCTGCCGGTTGCGGGCAAGACAATCCTTCACCGTGGAGTCGAAGTAATGCCCCACCAGCCGAGCCCCGTAGGCACGTCCCTGATGTAGGAGCGCTGCACGCTCCTCGACCGTCGGATTGGTGTTGTCGACGACGACGGAGCGTCCCACCTGCAATGCCGCCTCAATGAGCTCGGCCTGCCGCCTCGCCGGACTCCGGCTGTTGCGCAGCTCATCCTTACTCACGTGCTCGTGTGTCTCCGCCAGGTGACGCCGGGCGAACGTGCTCTTCCCTGACGCCTGCAAGCCGATCAGAATGACGAGATCCACCGCGTTAGAGGATCTGCACTCCCCCGCACACGGGTATCTCCACTCCGGTGATGAACTTGGCCAGGTCGGAAGCGAGGAAGAGGACTGCGCCTGCGACATCCTCAGGCTCCCCGAGGTGTCCCAGCGGCGTCCGCGCCGCGGTGGCCATGCGGCCCGGCAGCGTGCTCGGGCCGTGCCGCTCGACAGGGATCCAGCCGGGCGACACCGCGTTCACGGTGATGCCGTCGGGGCCGAGATCCACGGCCAGCGCCTTGGTCAGGCCGGCCAGCGCAGTCTTGGCCGTGGAGTAGGCGGCCATGCTCTTGGGATGGGAGTGCGTGGCCATGGACAGGATGGTGATGATCCGGCCCCACTTCTGCCGGCGCATCGTCGGCGCGACCACGTGGCTGGCCAGGTAGGCGGCGCGAACGTTGAGGTCCAGCATTTCCTGAAAAGCATCCCAGCCAATGTCCATAGCCGGCCCCAATCGCTCTTCCCGGCCGACGTTGTTGACGAGGATGCTGATCGGCCCGAGCCGCGCCTGCGCTTCGCCAGCGACCCGCTCCACGCTGCCGGCGTCGTGGAAGTCTCCCCCGACGGCGAGAGCACGGCCGCCGTGCGCCTCAATGGTTTTGACTACCGCGGCGGCGCCGTCAGGCGATTTGGCGTAGTGGACGGCCACGGCTGCCCCGGCTCTCGCCAGCTCGCGGCACATCACCGAGCCCAGGCCGCGGCTGCCGCCCGTCACCAAGGCGGCCTTGCCGCTGAGATCGATCGTCACTGGCAAGTTGTCGTCTCCCTCCGCCTACCCGGCCACGGTGGTGATGGAATCTCGCAGAATCCCCGTCATCTCGTCCAGCTCGATGTCGGTCGTGACCAGCGGCGGCGCCAGCATCACGATGTCGGCGCGGAAGCGAGTGATGAGGCCGCGCCGCCGGGCTTCGGCGATGGCGCGTTGCCCGATGCCCGCGCTAGGACGGAACTCGACCGCAGCCATCATGCCCAGGCCGCGCACTTCCTGGACATAGGGCTTCTCCCGTAACGGCCCCAGCCCGGCCAGCAGCCGCTTGCCGCTAGCCTCGGCGCGTTGCACCAGGCCTTCGTCCTTGATGATGTCCAGGTTGCGCAGGCCGACGGCGCAGCAGGTGGGGTGGCCGGAATAGGTGTAGGCGTGCATCCATTTGGCGTCGGGGCCGGCTGCGCGCAAGGCGCTGCGAATGCGGTCGGAGATGATCACGCCGCCGAGCGGCAGGTAGCCGGAGGTCACGCCTTTGGCAAAGGACAGCATGTCGGGCGCGACGTTCCAGTGCTGCAGCCCCCAGTAGCGCCCGGTGCGGCCGAACCCGGTGATCACCTCGTCGGCGATGAGCAGCACGTCGTGGCGGTCGCAGATCGCCCGAACCCGCGCAAAATAATCGGCAGGCGGCGGATAGACCCCGCCAGCGCCCTGGACCGGCTCGGCGACGAACGCGGCAACCGTGTCGGCGCCTTCCTGGAGGATGCGCTCTTCCAGCGCCTCGGGTGACATTGCCGGCACCTGCCCGAAGCCCGGCGGCAAGGGACCGAAGCGCTGCCAGAACACCGGCAGTCCAGTGGCGGCCATAGCGCCCATCGTCACGCCGTGGTAGGCGTTGGTCCGCGACAGGATCTTGATCTTGTCCGGCTTACCGCGCAGATTCCAGTAGAACCGCGCCGTCTTGAAGGCGCTCTCGTTGGATTCGGCGCCGCCGGTCGTGAAGAAGACGGTGTTCAGGTCGCCGGGCGCCAGATCCGCCAGCCGGGCGGCCAGGCGGATCGCCGGCTCATTGGTATTGCCGACGTAGGCGCTGCTGAAGGCCATGGTTGACATCTGCTCAGCGGCGGCCTCGGCCAGCTCGCGCCGGCCGTGCCCGACATTGACGTTCCACAAGCAGGACAGGCCGTCGAGATAGCGGCGACCTTCCACGTCCCAAAGCGTCGCCCCCTGGCCACGCGCAAACACGACCGCGTTGTCGTGGTCGGCGTCGTACTGTTGGGGATGGAGCAAGTGGGCGCGGTCCGTGTTGAGGAGCGCGGCGCCTGTCCCCGGCGCCGAAAAGAAGCTGGGAGCAGCAGTCGCGGCGTGATCAGGCATGAATAACCCCTTTCCGATGAGCCCGGCTCAGAGCATACAGGATTCTCGCTTCAAGACACAGGCGGCTGTCGATCTCCCCATGGAGCCGCCGCCTCAAACGCGGCGGCGGCGCGCAGCACGGTGGCATCGTCCAGGCGGCGGCCGACGATCTGCAGTCCAACCGGCAGCCCATCGCTGGTCCAGCCGCACGGCACGGTCAGCGCGGGTTGGCCGGTCAGGTTGAACGGGTACGTAAACGGCGTCCAGGTGAGATGCGTGCGCAGTTGACCGTCGATTGCATCTGGGAAGTCCTTGCCCACTGGGAACGCCGGCAGCGGCATAGTCGGCGTGAGCAGCAGGTCGAAGCGCTCGAAGAAGGAACGTACCGTCGCCCACAACGCGTTCCGGTCGGCCAGCGCCTGGGCCAGATCATAGGCCGTTCGCGTCCGGTATTCGTCCACGATCCGGACCAGCCCCGGGTCCACCAGGTCACGCCAGCCGGCCGGCTGCGACACGACTCTGCCCGCCACACCACAGTAGAACAGCATGCCGATCGTCTGCGCCGGGTCGGCGAAGCCGGGCGAGGCATCGTCCACCTGGCAGCCGAGACCGGCAATGCGCCGGGCAGCCTGCTCGGCGATCCGGCGAACCTCGGGCTCTATGGGCGCGAAGCCCAGATCGGCGCTCCACGCCACGCGCAACCCGCGCACGCTTCCCTCACAGGCAGCAAGGTATGCCCCGCCGGTCACCGGCAGCGAATTGCGGTCGCGGTCGTCCGGGCCGCTCATGACGTCCAGCATCAGCGCGGTGTCGCGCACCGTGCGCGTCATCGGCCCGATGTGCGCGACCAGCTCTGCCGCGCTGGGCGGGTAATAGGGGACGAGGCCAAAGGAGGGCTTGTGCCCGACGATGCCGCAGAAGCTGGACGGGATGCGGATGGAGCCGGCCCCATCCGTGCCGGTAGCGAGCGGGCCGAGGCCGGCGGCCACGGCGGCCGCGGCGCCGCCACTGGAGCCGCCGGCGGTGCGCTCAAGGTTCCAAGGGTTGCGCGTGATGCCGAACAGCGGACTATCGGTGGCCCCTTTCCAGCCCAGCTCCGGCGTGCAGGTCTTGCCGAGCACGATAGCGCCGGCGGCTTTGAGCCGCTCTACGACGGGAGCGTCCTCGTTTGGCACGTAGTGCTCGTACAGCTTGGATCCGAGCGTCGTGCGCACACCCTTGGTGTACGTGACATCCTTGATCGAGCAGGGCACGCCGTGCAGCGGTCCCAGTTCGCCGCCCGAGCCACGAGCTGTGCGCATGACGGCTTCCTCAGCAGCTCTCGCCTCCTGGCGCGCCGCCTCAGCCGTGACGGTGCAGTAGGCGTTGAGCTGTGGATTGAGGAGGTCGATACGCGCTAACAGGGCCTCGACCAGCTCAACCGGCGAGAGGCGTCGGGCCCGAATTAGGGCGGCCAGCTCGGTTGCCGGGGTGAAGCAGAGGTCGTTGTCATCTGTCATACGCTCGTCTCCCGAGGTCACCTGGCGCTAAAGCACCAGGCTAAGTCTACAAAGCCGGCTAAAGCCGGCTGAAAAGCGAGGGCAATGCTGCGATGACGTCGGGGCAAACATAACCATCGACCGCGTTAGGCGACTTGTCCGTCCAATCTCCTATGTCCGCGTGATTTAGCCGGCTTCAGCTGGCTTTGTAAACTTAGCCTACCACTTTAGGGGTAGGTGAACTGCTGCCGCGCCACGCTTTCCAATCCTGAAACGCCCGCGTGGTGTCCTCGTTCGGTGGGTATACGCCGACGATGCTGCTCCCGGCCTCGATCTTGGACAGGATGAACTCCTCCTTGCGTTCCTGCTCGTAGGCGTCACGAGCAACCTCCTCGGCAAGCGCGCGGGGCACGACGATGACCGCCTCCGCATCGCCCACGATAACGTCGCCGGGCAGCACCGCTACACCGCCGCAGGCGATCGGCACGTTGATGTCGATCGGGTGATGGATCGTGAAAGAGATGTTGGGATGGGCGCCGCCGGCATAAGTCGGTAGCTCGATCGCCCGGATCGACGGCGAGTCGCGGAAGGCTCCGTCGGTGACGATGCCGGCGGCGCCGCGCCGGTGCAGGCGCGTGGCGAGAATGTTGCCGAGCGAACCCGCCCGCGTGTCGCCGCGTGCATCGATCACCAGTACGTCGCCCGGACCAACCTGCTCGACGGCAAGGCGCTGCTTGTTCGTGCGGTTATCGAAGTCGCCGCTGCGCTCCAGGTCTTCGCGCATGGGGATGTAGCGCAGGGTAAAGGCCTGCCCGGCCAGGCGAAGGTCGGGGCGTAACGGCGTGATGCCGTGCATCACGAGCTGTTTGAAGCCGCGCCGGTGAAGCTGGCTGCTCAGGGTCGCGGTGCTGACTTGCTTGAATAGTTCCAGGACATCGGATGCGATACGATTGACAATAGCTTCGGTTGTCATTGGTCTCCTCTTCCAGCCGGCGTTTGCCGAGAGATTAGACCACAAAAGGGCTGTCCAATGGCGACGCGTATGGCCCGTGCTTCTCGATCGCCGGGTCTTCTGGTTCGCACTAGGGGCGCCGTCCCCGGCGAACCCCGACCCCTTGGTCAACAATGTGGTATAACGAGAGGCGATGTCTCGCCTGTCCCGTGTCGGCGCCTCCATAGGATGGGGATTCGCGGCGGGTGATGGCGGAATCGCGCACCAAGGCCATGGCTGAGCAGCTATCAGGATGGTAGCAACCAGGAAATGGGCGGTCTTCCATGTTCGTAGCGCCAAACGCGAGCCGAATCGCCGGTACGGTCGTCGGCGTTGAACCCGAGCCCAACGGTCGGGGCTCCGTGTGGAGGATCGCCGTCGATCGGGCCATCGATGTCGGCAATTTGCCAAACTTTGTCCGGGCACACGTAGGGAAGATCATCCCCGTCCACGTGCAGCCGCGTCTCAAGGAGACCGTGGCGGAGGCAGACACGCTGGAAGCACAAATTGCCTATCGCGGTGATGAGCGCGGGGGAGGCTTCGTCGTCGTCGGGAACGATGTCCGCAAGCTCGCCGAGGGCGAGGCCAGCGGAGGTGAGCGCACTACATTCGAACCTCACAGCTGATGACAGTGCCTGACGTGGCCATGTTCGCTACTGACACCGCGGTTGGCCTCCCGACCTGATCGCGGGAACTGGGCGTGCTCGCGTCATCGAACGTCGTGTTACCACCGGCGCCAGGGAAGGGGTCCCCGTCGTCCCCATCATCGTCCCCCTGTTCCAGACCTTGCTGACCGTCCGCTTGCTCTAGTGCCACGCGCGGACGACTCGATTGACGGTTGTCCGGGCGCGTGTCATTGACGTGCCAGATCAGGAGTCCGCTGGCGGGAAGCTCCCTGTCGAATCCGATACGCTGCCGATTTTCTAATAGGAAGTATTCGGCATGGGGTCTGCCACCTGTCCACACGCGATAGGTGGAGCTTCCTTGCTGTTCCGCAGGCGATACCTGCAATGTCTGGCCGCCCTGGAGCGTGGTCGGCGTGAGCCAGCCAAGGAGACCTTTCGCCCAGGCGCAGAGCTGCGCCGGGGTGTGGCCGTCGCCATTCCAGCCGCCCATCCCCATGAGACACCATCTGCCCACGCCCATGCCATCGCTCTGGGGCTCCGGCGGATAGAGGTCGGGCAGGCCGAGCATGTGGCCAACTTCATGACAACAGACCCCGACCGTTCCGTCCTCAGGCAGCAGACAATAGGCATAGGCGGAAACGCCGCGGGCGACGAACCGTCGATGGAGATTACCCTGGTGGGACCAGATCTTCCGCTTGCCGTTGGTCAGATCAGGTTCGGTCTCTCCGCCGCCGCCGGCGTGGACGACGACCAGACCATCCAGATAGCCATCCCCGTTGGCGTCAAAGCGACTGAAGTCGACCTGGGCTTGGGCGAGCCGGAGCGCGTCAGCAACGAGCCCCTGGACATTTTGGGGGTACGTACCCTGACCGCCCTGATCGTCGACGTAATACACGTATGGGTTGGGCAGACGCAGCCAACCGATAACGTCGCCATCGAGATCGAGCTGGCCGTAGGAGTTGTCGCGGTAATAGTCGCGCAGGCTGCCCGTCGGGTGCGTCCGCTGAGAGAAGAGCAGCTCTTGCAACTCCCCAGGGGTCCGGCTGGCCGTATTATCGGCGAAATCTACCAGGAGCACCAGGCAGCGCATGACCCCGTGGGCAGGGCACTTGGGCGGCGGGGCGCTTGGCGTGTACTGCAGGCCGTGGCCCCGCGGACGCCAGGGAGCGTAAAAGCGACCCCCGTTCCAGCCTGGCAGATTCCCACGATCGAACATCCCGGCAAGCCGGCTAGCTGGCAACTGGAGCAACTGCCGGCCCCATTGGCCTCGCGCCGTGGTGGCCGCCATTGCCGGCAGCTCGGCACGCAGCGCCGCGTGGACCTTGGGAGAAGGTGGCATGGGTTGGCTGAGGCTGATCGGTCCGACCCGATGTTGCGGACCGGGCGACGGCCGGCCAAAGCTGGCTAGGGGTGCAGCGCGTCTGGGCACGTTGCCACCGTAGTCAGGGAAGAGACGTCGTCCAGCACAATGCCTTGGCGCTGATTAGGCGGGTGGGGTAGGAGGACCACCTTCCCATCCGGTTGCGTCTGAAGGGCGCCGCAGACTACCCCACCGGACTTGGTGATGGCAATAGCCATAGAAACGGTGGGCTGGTGAGCGTAGAGCGACCATCGCGCCTTCCTGATCGTCGTCCGCCGGCTGTGTAGGTGGCGCCTCCTCAGCAGGCCGACCTGTTGCACCAGGCACGTCGGATCCGTCGGCTGCCGTTGCCGGCGGCGAGGGCGTTGCTTCCTTCGGTGGCGCCGCGGCGCCACGGATCACCATCACCGACTTGATCAGATGCCTCGGTTCTTGATCCAACTGGATCGTTGCCTTGAAGGTCGTTGGAGGTGGGGCTGGGCACGTGAAGTTCAGGGTCTTGGTGATCGAGCCTGACACCGGTTGGGCGCCGGAACGTGGGGGCATCCATGGGAGCTTCGGGAAATGGATCTGCAGCTTGTAGGTGTGAGCCTTGCCGCAAATGGGACACTGGGGGATGGTAATGTCTCTTTGCTGTGCATCGCGATCTTCGGGCACACGACCGCCCAAGCCCGCACTCCAGGCGTCATGGGCAGTCGAAGATCCGGGGCGATTATACATCCCTGCCGGCCGCTTTCTCGGACAGGCATCGGTGTGCGGTGCGCGACTAGACCGCATGCCGCCACGAGCGGGTGAATGGGAGGGCCGAGTTCGTGACCGGCCGCGCTGTGGAGGCACAGACGTGGGGCGGCTCCGCAGCGAATGGCGTCTCACGCCGCGGATAGCCAGCCTCACCGCGAGGCAAGTCGTTCGGCCGGGGTCGGCGCGCCATTGGCACACGGACGGTCTTCGGTGACAACGACGTGGGGACCAACGCGACGTGTGCTAGGCTCTCCATTGTTTGCCGGCGCGCGGGCGGACCGCTACTGCCGACGCCGGAGATCCTGTGGGAGAACGGACCTGCACGTGGACGATGCGGACATGGAGCGCCAACTGAAGCGACTGTCGCCGGACCTGGCGGAACTGGTAAGCAAGGTTCGGGCTGGCGATCTGCCGCCGTCTGTGCTGAGTGACCTGGTTGCCGAGCTGGAGGATCTGGGTCGGAGCGACGCGGCCCTCTCGGCGGCACTGGACCGTCTGTTCGAGCTGGAGCAGCGGCGCCGCTCGGCCTAGCAAGGTCGCTCGGTCGCGCCAGCCGGCCTCGCCCCGACATTCCCTGTTTCGCCACCATGGGCGCGAGTTAGCAGTGCGGGGAGTATCTACCCGCTCCTCAGTCGTCTCCAGCACCAGGGCTTCGTTGAGGGCTACCTGGTGCCATCTGCAGAAGGTCCGCCCCGTAAATACTAAATTGCCCTTCTTCGTCTTACAGCAACACCATTGGACGTCGTGCTCTTTCGCTGGGCATGGCCTGTGACCTTACTATTGATCGCGGTCGACGCGGTCCTGTTCGGCCTGAGGTTTTGGTTGGTGCGGCATCGCCGGTTCGAGCACCAGCTCTAGTGGGTCACGCCGTAGTTGCCATGGAATCCGGCTCTGCTTGCAAGGCCGCGAGCTGATCGAACACGGTGCGCAGGCGCAGCCGGAAGCCCGGCAGCACGTCGGCGCCGTCCAGATCGTCATCGGGACCAACACTGGTGATCCGGCCGGCGTGATAGACGGTGGTGATGCCGGTGTCGGGATCGACATACCAGAGCAACTGCACGCCGGCACGCAGCCAGTCCACCACCTTGCGCTGGACCTCGCCCGCCCGGTCGGTGGGAGAGAGGATCTCGATGACGAAGTCCGGTGGCTCGTCGCCGACAGCGGCGGTGAGGTCGCGCGGAACACGGCCACGAGCGTAGAAGCAGAGATCTGGTCCGCGGGCGTCGTGCTCGCTGCTTTGGATGCGGATCAGCGGAGCGGCGGTGAGGACGAGGCCAAGGTTCGCATCCGCAACAAGGTTTCCGAGCAGGCGGGCAAGGGCGCCCACAAAATAGCCATGGAGGCGATTGGTCACGTCCCACTCCACAATCTGACCGTCGACCAGCTCGCGGAGCTTGCCGTCGTCGGGGAACTGGTCCAGGTCGGCGATGGTGTACCGCGCGGTCGTACTACGTTGTGGCGGCGCCGCTACCACTATGGTGTCCTTTCTCCGGCCGGCGTGGTATGTGTTGGATCAGTGTACGGCGTCCGCGACTGTGTCCACACGCATGTTTCGAAGCGAATTGTAGTTACCTTGCCGTTAGGTGCGAACGATTGCGGCGTTGTGGCGGCGCGGTGACGCCGAGGTGTCGGTCGCCCAGGCGCCCTCCGCCCTCGTGCGTGCTGTGAGCATGCGCGGATGTGCGCCGGCCATACCGGCTATTGTTGCCGCTCCATGGCCTTGGGGTAAGATTGCCGCAAGGAGCCGATAGTACGCTCAATGGTACGGTGTCAAAGCCCAACGGCGCGGCGCCCGATGGGCGGTCTGCGGCCGGGCGCGCGTGGCGCCCCCTACTAGGGGCGTCACGCCGGAGGTGCAGAGAAGGTAGGTCCACGTGGCCGGGCAACAACGCCGGGTGCTCGTGGTGGACGACGAGCCGATGGTGGTCGAGGTGCTCCAGCGCTACTTGCAGCGCGACGGATTCACGGTCCACACGGCGCGCGATGGCGCCGATGCCCTGCGGGAGGCCCAACGTCAGCCGCCGGACCTGGTGATCCTGGACCTCATGCTGCCGGCCGTGGACGGGCTGGAGGTGTGTCGAACGCTGCGCCGCTCCAGCCAGGTGCCCATCCTCATGCTGACCGCCCGTAGCGACGAGGCCGACAAGATTCGTGGGCTGGGATTGGGCGCCGACGACTACGTCGTCAAGCCGTTCAGTCCGAATGAGCTGATGGCGCGGGTCAAGGCGCTGCTCCGTCGCGCCAGCCTGGAACCCACCGTCGTCTCCGGCGAGGGCCTGCGCTTCCCCGGCTTGTCGGTCGATCCGGAACGGCGGTTGGTCGAACGCGAGGGCAAGAGAGTGGAGCTGGCGGCGAGGGAGTTCGATCTTCTGCTGTACCTGGCCAAGCACCCCCGCCGCGTCTTCACGCGCGACCAATTGCTCGACGCGGTGTGGGACTACGGCTTTGATGGTGATGCCAGCACGGTGACGGTACACGTCAGGCGCTTGCGGGAGAAGATCGAGCGCGACCCGTCCAATCCCTCCTACGTCAAGACGGTGTGGGGCGTCGGCTACAAGTTCGAGCCGGGCGCCTCGTGAGCCCGCGGCGGTTCATCGCCGCGCTCGTCTACCTCGCCTGCGCCATCGCTGCCGCCACGCTCATCGCGCTCGCCGTCGCGGCGCTGGGGCTGCACGTGGCGGAGCCCGCTGGGATCACGATCGGCGTCTTCTTAGCGATCTCCGGTGCACTCACCCTCCTGATCGGTGGCTCCTTGCTCTGGCTGGTGGCCAGCCCGACGC
>CALBSQ010000095.1 GCA_937967325.1 uncultured Chloroflexota bacterium | reverse complement strand
CTATCCTACCGCCTCGGACCAACTGGCCGGCGCGAAAACGTGTGGCGCACTTTCCGCCAACTGGTGCGCCAGGCGCTTTCGCGCCGTTAGCTTGCCTGGGAGGGCCGGAGGAGAGGCCGCTGCCAGCGCATCGCGCTGCCGATGGGGTAGCCCCGCGCCAGGAGGTCGGGGGACTGGAGCCGCGGCAGCCGAGCCAGGAGGTAGCCCAGGGCCTCGTCGCGCGCCGTGGCGGCGCCCGCAGGAACGGGGCGGGGCCCCGCGCTTGTGGCGTCCAGGTGGCGTTCTCGCACCGGTCGCGAGTTCAGAGGACAAGGGAATCCGCCTTCTTGACATCTTGCCCGATTCCGGCTACACTGTGACTGAAATGGTTAGTTTGGTCATTTGGTCACTCGGTCACGGCGAGCACGAGCAGCGCTAGGATCCCTATGGCAACCGTCAACCATCCTGCCCGTCGGCCGCCGTCCCGCAGCGCGCAGCGCGGCCAGCTGCCTGACCGCCAGCCGGCGTCCGACGGGCGAACGCTGCGCGAGGAGCGCCTGCTGGACGCCGCTACCACGCTGCTGGTGCGCTGGGGCTATCGCAAGACCACGATTGACGACGTCGCCCGCGAGGCAGGCGTGGGCAAGGGCACCATCTATCTGCACTGGCAGGACAAGAACGCCCTGTTTCGCGCCGCCATCGGGCGCGAACAGCAACGGTTTAACGAGGAGCTCCAGCGGCGGATCGACGCCGACCCGGAAGGCGGCTTGCTCCATCGGATCGCCACCCACGGCATGCTCGCCGCCCGGTCCAGTCCGCTCGTTGCCGCCATCGTCGGGGGCAAGTCCGACATCATCGGTGGGTATTTCAGTGCCCTTGATCCCGGCTCACTCCGGCAACTCGTCGGCAGCGGCGAGGGCTACTTTCGCGAGCTGCAACGCGCCGGGCTGATCCGCGCCGATCTTCCGGTGTCCGTCATCACCTACCTGCTGGGCGCTCTGAAAATGGGCATGTTCAACTCGCCTGTACTCCTCAGCCAGGCGCACATTCCGTCCGTCGAGCAGTTGACCGAGGCGTTCAGCGATCTGATCCGACGCTGGCTCGAGCCCGAGCACCTGGCGGCCGGCTCGAGCGCTAGAGGCAAACAACTTTGGGCTGAGTATCTCGAGCGCGTCACGGAACCCGAAGAATACCCTCAGGAAGCATGCCCTGAGAAAGAAAGTCCTGAGTAGGAGGAAGGTGAGCATGACAGCAATCATCGAAGTACAGGGACTGACCAAGAGTTACGGCGGCAAGCGCGGCATTACCAATGTCTCCTTCCAGGTGGAAGAGGGCGACGTATTTGGCTTTCTTGGCCCCAACGGCGCGGGAAAAACCACCACGATTCGCCTGCTCATGGCGCTGCTGCGCGCCGACGCGGGCTCCGCGCGCATTGCCGGCCTGGACTGCTGGCAGCAATCGGTGGCGATCAAGCGGCTGATCGGCTATCTGCCGGGCGAGCTTTCGCTGGACCCCGGAATGACCGGCGGGCAGCTCTTGGAATACTTCGGGCACCTCCGCGGCGGCGTCGATCAGGCCTACCTTCAGCAGCTGATCAAGCGCCTGGACGTGGATCCCGGCCGCAAGTTCCGCCAGTATTCCAGCGGCAACAAGCGCAAGATCGGCATCATCCAGGCCTTTATGCACCGCCCGCGCCTGCTCATCCTCGATGAGCCGACCAGCGGCCTTGACCCGCTCAACCAGCAAGAGTTCGACCGGATGGTCAACGACGTGCGCGCTCAGGGGAGCACCGTCTTGCTGTCCTCGCACATCCTGAGTGAGGTCGAACAGACCTGCAGCCGCGTGGGCATCATTCGTGAAGGGCAACTGGTGCGCGTCGGTGGCATGGCCGACCTGAAGGACATCAAACGCTCCGTCATCACGATCTCGTTCGCCAGGGCAGTACCGGCCGAGGCGTTCGAGACCCTGGACGGTGTGGCACAGGTGGAGACGCTGGCCGGTGGGCACACGCTGCGCCTCATGATGCAGGGTGGGGCGGACGCCGTTATCAAGGCAGCGGCGCAGCATTCCGTCGTCGCCCTGACCAGCCACGAACCCAGCCTGGAGGACATCTTCCTGCGCTATTACGAAGGCGACGGCCTGGCCGTCAAGGAGGCGAGCCATGTGGTTTAGGAGTGTCTACCTGAAAACCCTGCGTGATTTTCGCATCCCCATCCTGGGCTGGGGCGCGGGCATGGGCCTGCTCCTGTATGCCGTCCTGGCTGCCGTCCCCTCGCTGATGGCGACGCCTCAGGCGCGCGCGTCGCTCGTCAGCTTGGCCGGCTCGTTTGCCTGGCTTGCCGAGCCCGTCGCCGTGGATACCCCCGGCGGCTACACAACCTGGAAGTACGGCGTGACGGTCTTGCTCATTGCCATCTGGCCGCTCCTGGCGTGCAGCCGTCTGCTGCGTGGCGAAGAGGAGCGTGGCTCCCTTGATGCGTTGCTCTCGGCGCCGCGTGGGCGCCGGCGCGTCGCGCTGGAAAAGCTGGCCGCCGTTTGGACCGCCCTGCTGGGGATGGGTCTGCTCATCGGGCTGCTGGCCTTTGCCGGGGGCAAGAGCGTCAGCGCGGACTTTGGTCTGGGCGATGCCGTGCTCTTCGGCCTGAACGTGGCGCTGATCTGCGGCGTCTTCGGGTCAATTGCTCTGCTGCTCTCCCAGTTCACCCAGGAGCGCGGCACTGCGGCCGGCATAACCGGCGGCTTGCTATTGGCCTTCGTCGTGCTGGATATGGTCCATAGGGTCATCCCTGGCGCCGAATGGCTCAGCCGCCTTTCGCCCGTCTACTACTACAACCTGAGCAAAGCGCTCATCCCCACCTACGGCGTCAATCCTGGCGCGCTGCTGGTGCTGTTCGCCCTGAACATACTGCTGAGCGGCGCGGCGCTGGTCCTCTTCGCGCGGCGCGATGTCGGGGGGACGGTGGCCCTGCCCAGCTTGCTGCGCCTGCCGGCGCGGTCGGTGCAACCGGAGCGCGTGCTACCGGTCGACGCCTGGTCGCTGCGCTCGATCTATGCGCGCAGCCTGGGGATGATCGTGGCTCCCGCATGCTGGTGGACCCTGGGCATCGCCGGGTTTGCCGGCTGGATGGTGGTGATCGTCAAACAAACGGCGGCCAGCCTGGCCACCATGAGCGCCAGCTCCCCGCTCCTGAACGACTTCATCACGAAAGTCGGCGGTGGCGAACTCACCGCGAATGCCACCCTCCTCAGCGCGCTCTTCGCCTTCCTGCCGCTCATGTTGATGGCCTTTGCCGTCACCCAGGCAAACCGTTGGTCTGCCGATGAAGACGAGGGACGGCTGGAGGTCGTGCTGTCGACGCCGCAGTCACGCTTGCGGGTACTGTTGGGCCGCTTTGCCGCGCTCGCCACCGCGACGGTCATCATTGCGGTCCTGACCCTGGCCGCCGCGGCGCTGGCCTCGGCAGCCACCGGGCTCGCGCTCGACGGCGGCAACCTGGCCGCCGCCACGCTTTCGATCATCCCGCTGGGGCTGCTGATGGCTGCGCTCGGCTATCTGCTCTCCGGCTGGCTGCGCACGGCGATCGACACCGGCCTCTTGAGCTTCTTGCTGGTGATCTGGTTCTTCATCAGCTTTATTGGTCCAGGGTTGAACTGGTCGGATGCGACACTGCGGCTCTCCGCCTTCTACTACTATGGCACGCCGCTGCTGCACGGCCTGCCCCTGGGCGATATGCTCGGCGTCCTGGCAGTCGGCGTAGTGGCGCTGGCGCTGGCCTCAGTGCGCTTTGTGGGCAAGGATATCGGGCGATAAGGTGTAGTGGTGCGTCCGACAAGTCCTGGGAAAGTCCAGTGGGGGCGGGCTCCCGGCGAATAAATTCGCGGGCTATCGACGGGTGAAGTCCGCCTTCGCGGACTCTTCGGACGCCAAATCCAGGACGACACGGCCAGCGGCGCCCAGCCCGCCGAGGTTCCCAGCGCCACGCGCGGTCCTCCCGTTGTCATCCTGAGCGCAGCGAAGGACCCCCGGCAGGGCCGTCGGCGCTGCGCGGGTCCGCATGGCGTCTGGTCTGTCCTGCCGGGGGTCCTTCGCTGCGCTCAGGATGACAGTGAAAAGTCGCCTCAACTTCGTGGATGCATCATGTAGCACCCACTGCAGGGTTTAGCACTCCTTCGAATGCATCGCCGCCAGGTGATCCGCCCACTCGCCGCGGCCGGTCTCGCGCAGCCGCTGCAGGTACGCCGGCAGATGGCCGCGCGTGTGCAGCGGCCCGCCCTCGCGAAGCACGGTCCACATCGGGTCTTGCCCGTGCGACGCCGTGCGCATCATCTCGGCGTGCCACTGGTCGAGCATCGTCATTGCCTTCCCTACCAGCTCCGGATGCTCCAATGACAGGTCGTGCTGCTCGTGCGGATCGCGGACGACATCGAAGAGCGCCACCGGCGGCAACGCGTGGTAGCCATCGTGATAGGAGCGCAGGCACAGGTAGTCGTCGAAGCGCACGGCGCGCTGGCAGCTCCAGGCGCCTTGCGAGACCACCAGGAAGTCGCGCCCGGCCGGCTCGCCCTTGCTGAAGGCTACCGCAAAGCTCGCCCCATCCCAGTTCGCTGGGACCATGCCGCCGGCCAGCTCCACCAGCGTCGCGGCGGCGTCGAACTGGTAGTGCAACGCCGTGTCGACGCGCGGCGCGGCGCCGGCCAATCCCGAAGGCACACGGACGATCAAGGGCACGTGCGTCGTGCAGTAGTCGGCGAGCTGGTGGTCGCCATAGACATTGAGCTCGCCCAAGTTCTCACCGTGGTCGGAGGAGACCACGATGAGCGTGTCGCCAAGCACGCCCTGGCCGGCCAGGGCATCGAGGATGCGGCCGACGTGGTCGTCGGCGTAGCGGACGCCGGTGTCGTAGCCGTCGAACATGCGGCGCACGTCCTGCATGGAGGCGGCCTGGGAGGGCTGGCGCGGGAACCGCGTTTGCGGAACAGCGGCAAACCCGCGCATCTCCTGGGCGGAATGCGGACCGTAGCTCTGCCAATGTTGCTGCCGCACCTCCTCGGTCAGCCAGGCAGGGAGCGGCTCCTCGGCGAAAGGGTCGCCGAACTCGGCCGGCGAGCGGTAGGGTGTGTGCGGGTCCCACATGTTGACGTGCAGGAACCAATTATCCGTCTTGCCGTTGCGGGCGAGCCAGTCGATGGCGACGGGGGCGACCTCGTCGGCGCGCTCCTGCCCGCCCTTGCCGGTATTGTAGATCTCGGAGAAGCCGGCATACCAGTGCCAGGCGGAGTGCCGCTCGCCAAAGGGGCTCACCGTCACGGTGCGCAGACCGGATTGGCGCAGACAGGACATCCAACTCGTCCGGCCCAATGTCGAACGAAACTGGCGGCCGGCGCCCTCGACGAACGGCTCGGCCGCCACGCCGCCGTGGTTGATGACGCCGGTGTGGATGCCGAGCCGCCCCGAGAACAGCGAGGTGCGGCTGGGCAGGCAGGGCACGTCGGTGGCGTAGCACCCATCGAAGCGCACACCTTGAGCAGCAAGCGCGTCAATGTTCGGACTGGTTTGCCGGTGGTAGCCGTAGCAACCCAGGTGGTCAGGGCGCAAGGAATCGATATCGATGTAGAGAATACGCACGGGCTAGAACCTTCCTATAGCTTTCCCGGTGTCGTTGCCACTGGTGGCTGTCGTCTGCTCGCCGCTCGCACCGCCCCACATTGTCATGCCCGATCCCGCCTCACCATTCTGGCGGCGGGTAGAGCGCCAGCGCGGCGGGGTTGCGCGCTTCGAGGAAGGAGGCGAAGGCGGCATACAGCTCGCGCGCCTCGGGTAGGTGCTCTGCCAGCACGTCGTGCTGTTGCAGCGGATCGCGACGCAGATCGAACAGCATGGAGGTCCAGGCGCCACCGCCGGGCTTGAGCATGTGGTGGGCGTCGTCGGTCGGACCGCTCGGCGCGCCGGCCGCCGTGGGCGGGACGTAGATCAGACTCCACTCGGCCGTCGTGATGGTTGGCGTGCCGCGATGCTGGATGGAGATCGCTGCCTGACGGCCGGGGTCTGCCCCACCTTCCAGCGCCGCCCGGAGCGAGCTGCCCTCGCAGAATGAGGGGATGTCGCCGCCGGTCAGGTCCAGCAGCGTCGGCAGGAGGTCGATAGGCTGGACCAGCGTGCCGAGACGCTGGCCCGCTCCCAGTCCGGCCGGGTGCCGGAGCATGAAGTTCTGGTGCGCCACCGCCTCGAACAGCGGCGCCGGCTTGCCGATGAGGCCCTGGTCGCCGGGGTAGTCGAGGTAGTGGCCGTGGTCGGACATGACGAGCACGATGGTCCGCTCGCGCAAGCCAAGGTCGTCAATGGCGGCCAGCACCCGCCCCACCCAGCGGTCCACCATCGTGACCTCGCCGGCGTAGAGCGCCCGCACGTGCTTGAGCTCGGCGGCGGAGAGGTAGTCGGCCGGTCCATAGCGAGGCGAGAGGACGATCTCGCCCGCATAGCCCGGATCGTACATGTCGGTGTGGTGCTGGGGCGGGTCCCACGGCTCGTGGGGGTCGAACTCGTCGATCCAGAGCAAGAAGGGCTGCACGGAGCGGTTGCGCTCCAGCCAGCGCAGCGCCGCCGTCATAGTCTGAGGGGCGAAAAAGTCGGCCTCCTCCTGCCGCTCTGCCGTTTTGGGCAGATAGTTGGTCCGCAGGCGCTCAGGATTGCGCAGCTTCTCCGGCGCCGCCGGCAGCGCGATCGGACGGGACAGGTCGAGGATGCAGCGATCACCCTCCTGGCCGCGGATCCACTGCCAGGTCCGGAAGCCCCGGTCGAAGCAGTGTCCGTCGCGGAAGAGATGATAGGTGTCGGCGATGAGCGCGGTGGCGTAGCCCCGCTCGGCAAAGAGGATG
The DNA here is from genome assembly GCA_937967325.1 of uncultured Chloroflexota bacterium. Lineage (GTDB taxonomy): Bacteria > Chloroflexota > UBA4733 > UBA4733 > UBA4733 > UBA4733. The sequence continues at coordinate 438 of CALBSQ010000095.1, read as the reverse complement.
GACAGCACCGGCAGGTCGTGGGGCAGTGGCGTCCAGCCGCGATGCGGCCAGGTCGTGCGGCCAGTGAACAGGTCGGTGCGGCAGGGGATGGTGGGGCAGGAGCCGATGTAGGCGCGGTCGAACACGGCGGCCTCAGCGGCGAAGCGGTCCAGGTGGGGCGTGCTGATCCAGTCGTTGCCATTGGCGCCCAGGTGGTCGCGCCGGAGGCTATCGAGGCAGATGCAGACGACATTGTAGGGTGGCAAGCGCTCTGCCACAATGGCTCCTCAGCTAGCGGGCCCGTGCCCGACGACAGACACCTATGGTAGCCAACCGGCTGACGTTGTCCAGGCGGGGGCACCGAGCACCGTGCTTCACGGCGACTGCTCAGAAAGCAGGAAATAACCCGGGTGACGGAAATGCCGGGGCCGCGATTGCAGGGCCCGCAAGCGGGCGCCC
>CALBSQ010000094.1 GCA_937967325.1 uncultured Chloroflexota bacterium | reverse complement strand
AGCCCCACCCAGAAGCTCTCGGTGGCCGGGACGATCAGCTACAACTCGGGCAGCTCGGGGGCGGTGGGGCTGGTGAACAACGACAACCACTTCATCCGCTCGAATGGGCTGGGGGCGCAGGTGTTCGCCAACAACTGGGGCAGCGCCGCCCAGGGCTGGATCTTCCGCGACGAGGCGAACGCGGTGGATCGGGTGGTGATCCAGGGCAACGGCCTGGTCGGCATCGGCACCGACAGCCCGCAGCAGGCGCTGGACGTGGCCGGCACCGTGCGCACGACGGGCGTGCTGCTGGGCGGGGATATGTTGCTCTCCGGCGGTATCAAGGACTCCACCGGCCAGAACACCCGCGTCGACTACAACGGCTGCTACTACGTCAGCTAGCGCAGCGTGTCTGTCGAGCCGGGCGCCCGCGGCGGTCCGGCATCCGGCGCTCGGGGGGAGCACAGCTCCCCCCGAGCGTATCCCTTGAAGCATCGTGAGAAAAGGAGACGTACTATCATGGCAACCAACTGGACGGACCCCAGTGTCACCAGCAGCACACACATTCGCGCCACGCACATCAACGAGCTGCGCAGCGTGGTGGACAAGAACCGGATCGCGGCGGGACTGGACGGCTACGCCTGGACCGACAGTCCCGTGTCTCGGCTCACCCACATCCGCGCGGTCCATTTCGTCGAGCTGCGCACCGCGATCCAGGATCTCTGGAACCAGGCGGGTTTGGGCGGCCTGCCCAACTGGAGCTACGGCAGCCCGCCCGTGGCGGGCGGGACGCGTCCTATCAGCGCCCGCGACACGACCGACCTGCGGAGCTGGATCCAGCAGTATCAGGACCACGTGGGCTCCTCCGACGACCCGAACTACTGGGGCGTAGATTCCTGCGCCGCCGCGAACAGCATGGTCGGCTCGCAGACCCTGTTCGACTACGTTGCCCAGCAAGCAGGCTCCGCACCAGCCTTCTGGGGCAGGTACATCGGCAGCTCTTGTTCGCTGACCGCTGCGGAGGTGTCCTTCCTGCACGGCAAGAACTGCAAGATCCTGGTGGTCTACTTCGACACCACGGCGCAGAGCGTTAGCGGCAACTACCAGAGCGGCGTGAATGACGCGACCGGAGCGATCAACGCCGCGCAAGCGTTAGGTGTACCGAGAGGAGTGGTCATCTTCGCCGATATTGAATCCAGTTGGCATCCGTCTACGCAGTGGATCCAAGGGTGGTCCGATACGATGTTTGACTCCATCTATGCGGGGGCCGGAGGGCTGTACGCAAATACGCTGTCCCAGTTCTCCACCTTCGACGGTGCCTACTGTCCAGCGTTTAGCAATGACTTCAAGATACAGGCCAGCGTGGGTTTCATCTGGGCCAGTGAGCCTGAGCCCGGCTGTACGAGCGCTAGTAACGCTCCAGCATTCGCGCCGGCCACTCCACCGTGCAATGATGGGGCCGTCGTGGCCTGGCAATATGCGGAGAACTGCTTTGCACAGCCTGGCGGGCTCGGCGCGGTCGACGAGGATCTCATTACTCCGACGTTGTGGTACCACCTGTGGCGACCACCAGCGAAGGCTCGTCTGACCGATGGTCTCAAGGCACTCGCCGGTCGCGGCGCCTTGAGACCATCGGGGGCCGGACGGTCCACCGCATCATCGCTCCCAGCGCTGAGGGACAGGCGACCGGTCGCAAGGCCCGGCTGCTCGTCGAGACGAGATGCCCGCGTCGCAGCACTAGCGCACCGGGCAGTCACCAGCCAGGCGAAACGGCGTCGCTCGTCGGATCGTCCGGACACCGTCCGCGCTGCCTCGGGCTCAATCCCGGTTGATGTCGCCCCCCAAGGCTCCCACTACGCCAAGCGGCAACGTCCTGCACACCCGGCTGCGTCGCCGCTGGCGCTTCCTACGTGCCCGCGCTGCCAGGTCCGTCAAGCCTCGTCACTCCCTCGCTGTCCGCGCTTCTTCAGTAGCAAAGTGTTATGCTAGAGTCGTGTACACGAGGGGAACCAGTGGTCACTGGGTGTCCTCACTTCGGGACGAACGCCGACCTGTGGGGGAAGCGCCTCCGCCTAGCGCGTGCCACGCTGGCGGGATCCTTTACGTTAATGCTTCTGGGTGGCTATTGTTGGGCCCCGGGTTTGGTCGAGCGGGCAGCGGCGAGTTCGCTAGCGCCGCCGCCAGACTTTGACGGAACGGCCAGTCGGCTCATTCCGTCCAGCGACTGCCCACGGGTGCTACCGAGCGGCCTGGCCGCTCCGTTCGGCCCGTCGACGCAGAGCCTCACTGCGGCGAGTTATCAGATCCAGGGCTGCTGGGCCGGGATGCTGGCCGGGGCACCGTTCACCATCGATCTGTACTTCTCGGCGTATGGGGGTGGAGGGGTCGCCGTAAGATACGGCGGCCAGCTTGTCGCCCGCGTCCTGGCGGGAACTGGCCCGCCGGTTGTCGTCCGCTTTACCGGGGAAAGTGTCTGTTGGATGGAGCAAGCCGGGACGTTCTACGGAGCGGTGGACATCAAGACGGGCGTTGTACTGCCGGATAAGGAGGCACAGTTCGTCTGTCCGCCGCCTCCAGGTTCGCCGCCGCGCGTGCTCGGGCTCCAGGGCGTGAGGTCCCCATTGCCGGTTACGCCCAGCGCGCTACCGGCAGCCTCGTTCGCCGCTCAAACTCCGCGGGCACTGCCGCGAACGGGGGGCGGTGGCGCCGCCGCAATCCCACATCTGTAACCTTTCTTACCAGCGGGACGCTCGGGCGGCGGAATGCGCATCGTTGGGCACTGCGCCTCCGCGCGTACCCGAACGTCCGTCCACCCCGGCGCGGCGCCGGGGACTCTCCGATCCCTGATGTCTTTTGCCGCGCTTGCCGCTCTCCTCTTTATCTCCATTGCCGGATCATGCGGTGCGGCCGCGGCGGGCCCGGACGCGCCGGACTTTGCGGGCACTGCGCGGCCGATCACTCCGGCCAGCCAGTGCCCGGCGGTCTTGCCCGAGGGGATGGCCGCGCCGTTCGGACCCAATGCCGGCGCGTTCACCGTGGCCGACTACCAGATCCATGGTTGCTGGGAGGGTGCGCTGGCCGGCAGGCCCTTTGTGTTGGACTTGTATGGCTCACGCCTGGGCGGTGGCGGAATGGCAGCGCGCTATGGCGGCCGGTTGGTGGCGCACGCCCTGGTGGGAAGCGGCCCCCCCGCAGTCATTCGCTTTACAGGAGCTGATGTCTGCTGGGTGGAGAACGCGGGGGCGCGCTACGGGGCCGTCGACCTGGAGACGGGTCTCGTGCTGCCGGATGGGGACGCGCGGAGCATCTGCCCTCCGCAGTCGTACCCCCCCGCCTACGTGCTCGGGCTGGGTTCGGTGAGATACTCCTTCGCCGCCTTGTTTCCCTCGGCCACCGCTTCCAGTGAGATGGCTAGTGCATCCGCCTCTCCCCAGATACCGCTGGGGCTGCCGAACGCGGGTGGCAGGGGCGAAGCGGACGTGCCGTGACACAGGTTGTGTCGCGCATCGGCCCTGCCATAGGTGTTCCCGCTCGCCTCGCCATTTTTCGGTAGCCGCTGGGCACGCACCGCATCTGCGCTGCATTACCTCCGTACTTTGGGATCGGTACGGCTGCCGGGGCAGGAGGACATGGGCGTGGACGCACGCGGACTGTTGACTTTGGGGCTGGCATTGCTGCTGGCCGGTTGCAGGCTTGCAGGAGATGGTGGAAATGTCGCCAAAGGAGAGTCCGTGTTTGCCTCGGGGCACGGCGCGACCGTCGTGGGGGCTTCCCCGGCAAGGTCCGTGCCGCGCCCGGAATCTGAGGTGGCCGGGAGCACGACGGCTACGACAGTCGACCCGGAGTTCGCCTCACTGGCGCAGACGCTCCCGCTTCAGACTCACGTCCCAGTGTGGCTGCCAGAGCGCGCCCCCCGGGCTCCCGAGGCCGGGCTCCGGTGCCACCATTACGGTCTCGTGACGTGCGACCAGTCGACACACCAGGTCGTTTCCGCGCGCGGCTACACCATCGTCATGGTGTGCTAGGAGCAGCAGATCGCGCCGGACGATCCCGCGCTCCTACGCCCGGGCGCCTGGTCGATGGCAACTTATCTCGGACAGTTGCGCGCCGGCGACTCGGTGGACCAGGCGCCGGAAGACGCGGTGGCGCAGATATTGCCGAAAGGGTCGCCGCCAACCCCCAGTCCACCGCCTCTTCCGGGCGGATCGGTGGCGCGGCGCTTTGCCTCGGTCGCTGGAGCCGATGCTGCCTCCTGGGACGCGGGAGTCTGGCGGTACGCTGTCCGCGATGCGCCTGCCGGAGGCTGCTGCTATCCCGACGCTCGGACCTCCGCTGATCGTCTGGCTGCGCTGCTTGGCTCGGCGCCCCCGGTGCCGTCCGCAGTTCATGGCTGGGTAGTCTACTTCCAGGGGCCGCATAGCTACACCACTGTCACCTGGCAGACCGGCGACGGGACCAAATATCAGATTGAGTGGCACGACAATCCGGCAGCGGCCGTCGCAATGGCGCGCACCCTGGCAGTTGTCTCGGCACCGACAACAGCGACCTCACACTAGGCAAGATCGGTAGTGACGACGGTCTCTCCAGTGGACGCTGATCCTCACTGCAGCTTCCCTCGCCCGCTAATCTCCCAGGCAGCCTCGACCGTACCGCAGCGGACCGCGTAGAGGAAGTCGTGGAGGAAGACGGCCGCGTCGCCATAGCCGACGATGAACTCGAGCTGGTCACCTACCTGGACGGTTTCGTCGGGGCTAGCGAGGCGTACAAGTCCATGCTCTGCTGATAGGCCAACTGACTCGACCTGCTCGGCCGGCAGCCCCAGCGGCCGCGGGCGGTACTGGGCCGGGCCAAGCGCCTTGAAGCCGGCGTCGGTGACGATCAGGCGCGGATGCGGCCGGCTGATGACCGTCGTGAGCACGGTGAGCGCGCACTCGTGCGGCACGCCCAGCGTGTCGCAATAGTTGACGTCGCCGAAGATGCCGCCACCGGCTTGGACCTCGGTCACGCCCGGCAAAAACGAGGTGATCTGGTAGGTGCCCGTGCCGCCGCAACTCACGATGGACACCGGCAATCCGGCGGCGCGACAGAGGTCCGCGGAACCGGTGAGCTTGGCGACAGCCTCTGTGACGGCGGCCCGTTTGGCCACCGGCTCGCTAATGCGCAAGGTATGGCCCTCCCAGGCCATCACGCCGGCGAAGCGGAGGTGAGCGGTATCGGCGACCCGACGTGCCAACTCCACCACCGGCTCTCCCGGCGAAACTCCGCAGCGCCCCATTCCGGTATCCACTTCAATGACCACTCGTGGCCGAGTGTTGGCCGTTGCCGCCGCTGCTTCCAGTTGGGCCACGCCGACTGGACTATCGACGGCCACGATCGGATCGGCGTACGAACACAGGTGGGCCAGGCGGCGCACCTTCGTCTCGCCGATGACCTGGTTGGCGATGAGGATGTCTCGTATGCCGGCCGCCGCCATGACCTCTGCTTCGCTCACTTTGGCGCAAGTGACGCCGAGCGCGCCAGACGCAAGCAGCCGGTGGGCGATGGCCGGCGCCTTGATCCCCTTGGTGTGCGGCCGCCACCCGATGCCGGCGCCGCGGAACGTTGCCATCATGCGAGTGACGTTGCGATCCAGCGCCTCCAAGTCCACAATGAGGGCCGGGGTATCCAGCTCCTGCTTTGGCACACCGACGACACCGGCGATCATCGCCCCCACCATTCTGCTCCTCTTCCGCCACCAACTTTGCGCCGGGCAGGTGAAGAGAGTACACGCTCAATGGCCGGCGCGCTTGTCGCCGAGAGTCCGGGCGAGGTCCTGAGTCCGAATCGGGCAGAATGGGCCTGGAACGGCTCCTTCGCGCCGCTGCCGCCAATGGCAAGGTATCATCCCTTGCGGTGTGGCTTGGAGGCAGGTTGCCTCTCGTGGGCGGTCCAAGTTCGACTCGCCGCGGCACGGATGACTGACCAGCGCCAGTAGGGAGAGGCATAGCTCGTGGCCCGGCTGCGCTTTCGCTTGATGCTGGGTATGGGCGCGGGCAGTGGCGGCGCCAATTTCGTCAACAGCTTTTCCAACACCATCCTGCCGCTGATCCTTGAGAGCTACGGCTTCCCCCACTTCCTGATCGGTCTGCTGGCGCAGGAACGCTCGCTGATCGGGGCGGTGGTGCAGCCGGCGGTCGGCGCGGTTTCCGACCGCCTCCGCACGCCGCTAGGTCGCCGGCGACCGTTCTTCCTGTTGGGCGTGCCTTTGACCGCGATCATCCTCGCCATTATCGCTACCCACCCGCCGGCGCTCGTCATGGCCGTTGCCATTCCGTTCCTTGGGCTGTTTCTGGCGTTAGCCGTCGATCCGTACAACGCGCTGCTGGTCGATGTCGCCACCCCAGACGAGCGAGGGCCGCTCGGGGGCATCATGACGGCGACCAGTATGGCTGGCCAGATCGTCCTGTTGCTGGCCGCGGTCCGGCTCTTCGCGCATCAACAGCCCTGGCTGTTCGCCGTCATTATCGCCGGACTGGTCATCGGGTTTGGCATCACCTTTCTGACGATACGCGAGCCAGTGGAGCAGCGGCAGCCGGCAGCTCGTCCCCGTTGGAGACCCACGGCGTACGTCAAGTCCGTGCTGGCCGAACGCGAAGTGGCAAAGTATGCCGGCGCCATGTTTTTCTTCTTCCTCGGCTACGGCGCCTCCAGCCCGTTCCTGACCCAGTTCGCCGTCCACGTGCTGCACGTGAGCAGCGGCACAAGTTTCGTACTGGTCCTTGTAGCAGTGGTGGTAACGGGCATCCTGGCTTTCCCAATGGGCATGCTCGCTCGGCGAGCCGGCAAGCTGCCGGTGCTTGCCGTGGGGCTGATGGCCTATGCAGTCGTGACGCTCGTTGGCTCGCAGACGCGGACGTTCGGGCAGGGCCTTATCACCATGATCTTTTTAGGCGCCTGCGGCGCAATGACCGGTCCGACCATCGGTCCGTTGCTTGCTGACATGATGCCGCGCCACCGCGCTGGCGAGTTCACCGGGCTCGGCTCGCTGATCTGGTCCATCGCCCTGCCGATCGGGGCCATGGCCGCCGGCGCCTGTATCGACCTGACCGGCAGCTACCGCGCGGTGTTCATCTTTTCAGCCTGCATGTACGTCGTGTCCTGGATGTTGCTCCGCACGGTACGCGCCCAGGCGGTCAAGCCTGTCTCCGTCCCCGAGCGGTTAGCTGCCGCCGTCGAGGTGTGACGGGAGAGAAAAGGCGACGCTGCCGGGCCGCGTGTCCAGATCGCGGAGAGCTAGAACGCCGGCTCCGTGGGATCTGAAGCCGGCGCGGCAGGACCGGCGCCGGGCTCCGGCTCAGGTTGCTGCACATTGGTCAGCAGCCGCCCCTGCCAGTCAACCGTAGCGCGGATGTGGCGTTGATCTCGCCGGAGTTGATCGAGCTCGTCACGCAGGCGCGCGACTTCGTCCTGTAGCGCTGAGCCGGTCGTGCCGCCGACAGGGTTCGGCGTCCGCCCGTTCATCGTCGACCAGACCAGGCCAGTGAGTCCGCCGCTCAGCCCCAGCGCAGCCAGTAGGCGCCAGCCGTCGAGGGTGTACCCGGGACTGGTACGCATCGACCGTGCCGCCATCTCTTGCTCTGCGCGCCGGTAGTAAGGCCGCCGCCCAAACTGGCCCTGGGGCTGCGCCATGGCCTGGCCGTTGGGGGCTCGCCGTTGGCGCTGAAACTGCTGGTTGGGGAAGGCCCTTTCCCGCGGGCCCTCAAAGTGGCGCACCATGGCCGGCACCGGCCCCATGGTCATGACAGGCGGCACGGGCTGCAGTGCGGCGAGGAGGCCGATCGCCACAATGAAGAGTGGCGCGAGCAATAGGAACGGAAGGCTGGATCGTTCGGGCATTGGACACTCCTCCGTAGACGGCTGGGAGCTGCGGTGCAGTGCAATCAGCATAGGATACATCCTGGGCCGATTGCATCAAATATCTGTGGAATCCGGAACCGTTATGTCCGTTCGCAGGTAGCGGGCAAACCATTCCAGGATGTGCCGGAAGCGCTCAAGGCGGTGGCGGGGGCGACCGGAACGGGAGAGCTCGTGCGTCTCGTCGGGGAAGCGGACGAACTGGACGTCACGCCGCAGCCGCTTCAGCGCCATGTAGAGCTGCTCCGCTTGCTCGATCGGGCAGCGCAGGTCGTTCTCGGAGTGCATGATCAGCAGCGGCGTGGTGATGTCCTGCACGTAGCTCAAGGGCGAGTGGTCGTGGTACCAGCGCTGGTTCTCCCAGGGCAAGTAGCCGCTCTCGTGGGCGGCGAACCAGGGGCCGATGTCGCTGGTACCGAAGAAGGAGCCGAAGGTGTTCAGCGCCCGCTCCGAGCAGGCGGCCTTGAAGCGTTTGGTGCGCCCGACCGTCCAGCTTGTCAGGTAGCCCCCGTAGCTGCCGCCGATAACGCCCAGCCGGTCGGCATCGATGAAGTTGCAACGCTGGAGCGCCTCATCGAGACCGGCCATCAGGTCGTCGAAGTCGAACCCACCCCAGTTCCCCACTACCGCTCGCGTGAATGCCTCGCCGTAGCCCTGACTGCCCCTCGGGTTGGTATAGACGACGGCGTAACCGGCGCCGGAATAGACTTGGAACTCGTCGAAGAAGGTGTTGCCATACTGGGCGTGCGGACCGCCGTGGATGCTCAGCAGCGCCGGAAAGCGCTGTTCAGGCTGAGCGCCGAAGGGCGGTATCACCCAGCAGTCGAGCTCGACGCCGTCGCGCCGGTACCGTACGTGCTCCGGCTGGGACAATGCCACCTCGGCGCGCCAGGTCCGGTTGCAATCCGTGAGTTGGCGCTCGCCGCTGCCGTCAGCATTGCATAGATAGATCTCGGCCGGGTGGATAGGGTCGCTGGCCAGGAAGGCGAGCAGGGACACCTGGGCGCAGCCACTGACGGCGCTGATCTGGCGATTCCCGGCGATAACCGGCAGCGCGTCGCCTGCCTCGCCGTCGTCCGCCAACGTCACCCGGTACGCGACCTCGTCCCCCTGGTCAGCGGCCCCGACGACGATTGACTCGCCGTCTGCCGACCAGATCGGGGCGTCGAACGCCGTCACGGAGCGATCGAGCGATGGCGTCAGGCAGCGCGGAGCGCCACTGTCGATCCCGACACTGAACAGGCGCGCGTTGCGACCGGCCTCGTTGATCTGGCTGCCGCCGACGTAGGCAATGGCGCGACCATCTGGGGAGAACGACGGGCTGGCCGCCGGACCTGCCGTGTCGGTCAGCCTGCGGGGTTCGCCTCCTTCGGCGGCAACTAAGAAGATGTCGCCGGCATTGTCGTAGTCGCGGTCCGCGTGGCGTGCCGAAGCGAAGGCGATCCAGCGGCTGTCGGGCGACCAGGCCGGGCCGCTGTCGGCGAAGTCGCCGGCGGTCACTTGGCGCGGCTCGCCGCCCTCCGACGGCACGGCAAAGACGTGTGACCTCCGATCGTAGACGAATCCTTCGCCGTTGGAACGATACTTCATCATTCGGATCACTCTCGACGGCTTGGATTTGCGCTGCTCCTCATCGCTTTCCGGCTCCTCCCAGCCGCCGACCCGCGACAGGAAGGCCAGGCGGCTGCCATCGGGCGACCAGACCGGCTGCGAGACGCCGCGCTTGAGGTCGGTAAACCGAGCCGGCTCGCCGCCCGCGGTCGGCATCACGTAGAGCTGCGCCCCCTTCTTGGGCTCGCGGTCCGATAAGAAGGCGAGGCGCGACCCATCGGGCGACCAGCGCGGCGCTGTGTCGCGCGTCGGACCAGCAGTGACACGGCGCGGCTCGCCCCCCGCGCAGTCGACCACCCAAACGTTGGAGAGGTATTCGTCCTTCTCCTCTGACAGTGTTGTCACGACGAAGGCGACGCGCCGACCGTCGGGGGAAAGCTGAGGGTCGCTGACGTATTGGATGCGCGTCAGATCGTGCGGCGTCATGGGTCGCTGGGTACGCTCGGTCACATCTCGCTCCTTTCCAATCAGGCGTCGTCAGCGCGGGTCCCGGCGATGGGTAAGGCTGATGGCGAGATCGGCTGGTGCGGTGCTGGCCCCCGCTCTGCCTTCGGCATCTCTCCCCCAATGCTGGGGGAGAGCCGCGACGGGCCTGTAGCCTCTCAAACGGCTCTCCGACCCGAACCGAGAGCCGGCCAGGGTTGGAAAGGACATCTCCGTCACCGCTCTCCCCCAGCATTGGGGGAGAGATGCCGAAGGCAGAGCGGGGGCCAGCACCGCACCAGCCGATCTCGCCACGACGATTATTCATGGTCGGGCACTTACACCAGCTCCCACTCCTGGCGGCGGATCTGCGCCCGGTACAGCTCACTGTAGAGGCCGCCACGCCGCATCAACGTGTCGTGGTCGCCCTCCTCCACGACGCCGCCATCCTGCATGACCAGGATGCGGTCGGCGTGCTTGATCGTGGAGAGGCGGTGGGCGACCACGATGGTGGTGCGGCGGCGGGCGTCACGCGGCGCCGCGTGACCGTTGGAATGCCCTTCCGTTGATGGCGAACATGATGCCGGCCGTACCGACGAGCAGCGCCAGGCTGGTGAACATCTGGAGGAGGGCGTGCGCGACGAACAGCTCCATGGTGTCGACGTCGTTGACGACCTTCGATACCAGGTAGCCGGTCTTCTCCTTGGTGTAGAAGGCCGGGCTGAGCCGCTGCAGGTGGGCGTACACCTGCAGACGCAGGAAGCGCACGATGCGATAGCCGGCGATGTGGCCCATCTGGTTGCTGATCAGGAAGAGGACGCCTCGGACAGCGTTGGCGACCATCAGCCAGGCGATGGCGGCGCCGATGGATTGGACGACCTGCCCGTGCTTGCCGCCCAGGATGGACATGGCGTCCCGAATGAACAGTGGCGGCAACAGTTGCAGGGCGATGTAGCCTGCTCCCGCAACCAACGCCAGCGTCAGCGGCGGCCACTGCGCCAGCAAGAGCAGCACGATACGCCGGCTTCGACTCACAACTTCACTCCCGCGGCAGCCAGTTCTGGACGGCCGGATGCAAGCCGTCTACGCCTACTGCGTATAGCGCTCCACCACCGCGGCGTCGCGAACGTGCGCGCCTTCGGGGTCCTTGCCGGCGTCGCGACGACCCCGGCGTTGCCGCAGGAGATCCCAACATTGATCCAATGAGACTTGCAGCGACTGCAAGCGCTGATGCCCCTCCGCATCGAGACCGCCGTGTTCCGCCTTGTGGAAGAGGGCGTGCTCCTCTTCGACCAGCTCGTTGATGTGACGCAGCACGTCTTGATCGGCCATGGTCTACTCCAATCCTCTAGGTAGGTCCCCTGTATCCTATCCCATGGTCGGGCGGGGATGTGAATACGGGATTGGGCGCCGCCTAACCCGGGGACGTTTGCGGGATTGGTGTAGGGGCGAGGCTTGCCTCGCCCAGGTGGGCAGGGCAAGCCCAGCCCCTACACCAATACGGCAAACCTGCCTTGCCGGACTACTCGTGCCGCAGCGCGATGATCGGGTCAAGCCGCGCCGCCTTGCGGGCAGGGTAGTAGCCGAAGAAGATGCCGATCAGGGCGGCGAAGCCGAAGGCCAGGCCCATGGAGGCGGGCGCGATCGCCGTTCGCCAACCTGCCAGATGCCCGACGGCGAAGGTCCCGGCGAAGCCGAAGATGATGCCGATCAGCCCGCCGA
>CALBSQ010000093.1 GCA_937967325.1 uncultured Chloroflexota bacterium | reverse complement strand
GAGTGGGCAGGGCCGCCCGGCTCCCTTCGTGGTCTCCCCTCTCCAGCTCCGCTGGAGAGGGGCCGGGGGTGGGGCCGCCTCTGCTCCTAACCCCTAGCCCCTTCGTGGGGTGCGGTCCCCTCCGCTAGCCAGCGGACGAAGCGCTCGGCAGCCGCCGGTCGCTCCGCTGGCTCGGTCTGTTCCAGCAGGTTGACTAGGGCGCTGGCAACGACCGCGGCATCGGCATGGCGGCCGACGTCGCGGACGTGCTCCGGTGTGCTGATGCCGAAGCCGGCGGCCAGGGGCAGCGCGGTGTGCTGGCGAACGCGATCGAGGAAGCCGGGCAGCTCCGGCGAAAGCGTCGTCCGCGCCCCCGTCACGCCGCGCACGGTCACGCAGTAGACGAAGCCGGCGGACATCTGGCCGATCTGGTCCAGGCGGGCCTCCGAGCTGGTGAGCGCCGCTAGAAACACCACGTCCAGGCCGCGCGCGCAGGCGGCGTCGCGCATGTCGTCCGACTCTTCGGGCGGCAAGTCGGGAACGATGAAGCCAGCCACGCCACAATCGGCCGCTTCACGGCAGAGCCGGTCGAGACCGTACTGGAGGAACGGGTTGTAGTAACCCATCAGGATGAGGGGGACCGAGGTGCGCTGGCGGCAGCGCTCAGCGGTGTCCAGGCACCGCGCCAGGTCGACGCCGTTGCTGAGGGACCGCTGCCCCGCCCGCTGGATCGAGACGCCGTCGGCGATGGGATCGGAGAAGGGCACCCCCAGCTCGATCAGGTCGGCGCCACCACACGCCAATGCTTCAGCCAAGTCCGGCGTCGCGTCAATGTCGGGGAATCCGACCGTGAGATAAGGCAAGAGCGCCGTGCGCCGCTCGGCCTGACGCCGCCGCAGTGTGTCCGTGATAATGCTCGACACAGCGGATTACTCCATTCCCAGGGCACGTAGCACGGTCGGCATGTCCTTGTCACCGCGACCGGAAAGGTTGACCAGCACCGGCCCATCGCCGAGCTTGTCAGCCGCGACCGTTAGCCAAGCGATGGCGTGCGACGACTCCAATGCGGGCAGGATGCCCTCCGTCCGAGCCAGCAGTTGGAAGGCGTCCAGCGCCTGATCGTCGGTGACGGCAACGTAGGAAGCGCGGCCGCTGTCCTTGAGGGCGCAGTGCTCGGGACCGACGCCCGGATAGTCCAGGCCGGCCGAGATCGAGTGTGTATCCAGGATCTGGCCGTCCGGCGTCTGCAGGAGGTAGGTACGGGCGCCGTGCAGCACGCCGATGGAACCGGCGCTCAAGGTGGCGGCGTGTTCAGCGGTATCTACGCCTCGCCCAGCAGCCTCCACGCCGGTCAGCCGCACCGCTGGGTCGCCGAGAAAGCCAGCGAAGATGCCCATGGCGTTGCTGCCACCGCCGACGCAGGCGATGACGTCGGCCGGCAGCCGGCCAGCTTGGTCGAGGATCTGCCGGCGCGCTTCCCGCCCGATCACCGATTGGAGCTCGCGCGTGATGGTGGGATAGGGATGCGGCCCAGCGACGGTACCGAAGACGTAGAAGGTTTGCTCGACGCTGGCCGCCCAGTCGCGCATGGCCTCGTTAATGGCGTCCTTGAGTGTGCGGCTCCCCGACTCCACCGCTCGGACCTCGGCTCCCAGCAGCGTCATGCGTTGCACGTTGGCCGCCTGCCGGCGCATGTCCTCGCTGCCCATATAGACGACGCATTCCAGGCCCAGCATGGCGGCGGCCGTCGCGGTGGCGACGCCATGCATGCCGGCGCCGGTTTCAGCAATCACCCGCCGCTTCCCCATCCGCTCGGCCAGCAAGGCCTGGCCGAGGGCGCTGTTGATCTTGTGGGCCCCGGTGTGGGCCAGGTCTTCGCGCTTCAGGTAGACGTCGATGCCCAGCCGGCGCGACAGTTGCCGCGCCGGATAGAGGGGAGTGGGACGCCCGACGTACTGAGCGAGCAACGTATCCAGCCGCCCGCGGAACGCGGGGTCGGCCCAGGCCGAGTCGAAGGCCGTTTCCAGCTCCTCGAGCGCCCCGATCAGCAGCTCAGAAACATAGCGTCCTCCGAACTGCCCGAAGTACCCTCGCTTGCCTACGGTGGGAGCTGCCTCAGCAATACTCATGGCCTTTGTCCTTTCGCGGCCGCCACGAAGGCGGCGATGCGCTCTGGGTCCTGAACACCGCCGGTTTCCACACCGGAGCTCACGTCTACCCCATCAGGCTGCACGGCGGCGATGGCGTCGCCGACGTTGCCAGCGTGCAGGCCCCCCGCCAGGAACACGAGCGGGCGGGCGGCGGATCGCTGCACGGCACGAGCGATCGACCAATCGGTGAGGCGACCATTGCCGCCCCAGCCGCGTCCCGGCGCCTCCAGCAGTGCCGCGTGCAGCCGGTAGGCCGGGAAGTCGGGGAGATCGGCAGCGGAGGCTGGCCGGAACGTTTTGACCACCGGCCTCGACAAGGCCCGCGTCAGCTCAGCCGCCTCGTCGCCAGAGAGCTGGATGAGGTCGAGACCGCACCGGTCCGCCACGGCGGCGATGTGGGCGACGTCCTGATCTACGAATACGCCGACCGCGCGAACGGTCGAGCGGCCGCGCAACTGACGGAGGATCAGCGCCACCTGGTCGGGCGGCACGTACCGCCGCGCCGGCGGATACAAGATGAAGCCGAGCAGGTCGGCGCCGGCGTCCACGGCCGCTTGAGCGCCGGCTAGCGTGCGGGTGCCGCAGATCTTCACCCGCGGTGGGCAATTAATCATCTGACGCCCGGCCCGCGGTGACTAGCGCAGCAAGGTCACGACCAGCATTGTCGGACGTCACAAGGGCCTCGCCCACCAGGATCGCGTTGACGCCCCAATCGCGGACTCTCCGCACGTCGTCGACCGTGCGGATGCCGCTCTCGCTGACGACGGTGCATCCCGCCGGCAGGTACCCCATAAGCCGCTCGGTCGTCTCCAGGTCGACCCTGAAATCCTCCAGGTTGCGATTGTTGACGCCGATGATCGTGGCTTCCGCGCTCAGGGCCCGTTCGGCTTCGGCCGGCGTATGCACCTCCACCAGCACCGTCAGGCCAATGCTCTCCGCCGTCGCCAGCAGCGAGTTCAACTCGTACTGGTCCAAAACTGCCACGATCAACAGGACGGCGTCGGCGTGCCCGGCTCGGGCCTCCAGCACCTGGTAGGGGTCGACGATGAAGTCCTTGCGCAGAACTGGGACCGTGGTCAAGCCGCGAACCTGACGCAGGTCGTTCATGCTGCCCTGGAAGTGTCGCTCTTCGGTGAGCACCGAGATGGCCGCCGCGCCGGACTCCTCGTAGGTCTGGGCCAGCGCCCGGTGATCCAGGTCAGCGCGCAGCACGCCCTTGATCGGCGAGGCGCGCTTGATCTCGGCGATCACCGCCACCTCGCCGGGGCGTCGCAGCGCCCCGGCAAAGTCGCGTGTCGCCGGCAGCGTGGCGATGATCTTGCGCAGCAACCGCTCGGGGATGGCCCCCTTGGAGCGCTGCAAATCCTCGCGTCGCTTTTCGACTATGGTGTCAAGAATCATGCCCGGCTCCAAACGCCACGATCGCCGCCAAGGTCTCCGCGGCTCGCCCCGAGGCAACCGCCTCCCGTGCCACGGCGATGCCCTCGCGGATGCCGGGCGTGGCATCGGCCGCGTACAGCGCGGCGCCGGCGCCGAGCAGCACCACGTCTAAGCACGGCCCCGGCTCGCCAGCCAGCACGCGCTGAGCGATGGCGACGTTCTGCGCCACATCACCGCCGGCTAGCGCGTCGCGATGGCACCGATCAAGACCAACCTGCTCGGGCGTCAGCATATACGAGCACAGATCGCCGCTGCGCACCTCCCAGACGTGCGACGCTCCGGTCAAGGTGAGCTCGTCGATATTCCCTTCGCCGCAGACCACCAGGGCATGCTCGCTACCGAGCAGCGCCAGCGTTCGGGCGAGCTTCTCACCGATTACGGGGTTGGGCGCCCCCAGGTACTGGCGGCGGGCGCGGGCCGGGTTGGTAAGCGGACCCAACAGATTGAACACGGTACGGACGCCGATCTCCCGGCGGAGTGGGCCGGCGAAGCGCATGCTGGGGTGGTAGAGCGGCGCGAACATGAATCCGAATCCGGTCGCCGCGATGCAGCGGGTGACCTCGTTTGGTCCCAGCTGAATGTTGACGCCGAGTCCTTCCAGAAGATCGGCGCTGCCACAGACGCTGCTCATGGCGCGGTTACCGTGCTTGGCCACCGGCTGGCCGGCAGCAGCCACGACTAACGCCGCCAGCGTCGAGATGTTGAACGTGTGCGCCCCGTCGCCGCCGGTGCCGCAGGTATCCACAACAGGGGCGTCGGTTAGGACCACCGTCACGCGAGCGCGCATCGCGGCGGCGAAGCCGCTGAGCTCCTCCGGCGTCTCGCCCTTCATGCGAAGCGCCAGCATCAGCGCTCCCCACTGCGCCGGCGTAGCGACTCCCTCCAGAATTTCCAGCATGACAACCTCGGCCTGGCTCGCGGTGAGCGAATGACCGTCGACGACCTGGGCGATCGCCTCTTTGATCATCGCCCCACTCCAACCGGAACTCGCGCGTCCAGGCGCAAGAAGTTGTCCAGCAACTGCTTACCTTGCGGCGTGCCGATGCTCTCGGGGTGGAATTGGATGCCGTGGATGGGAAAGTCGGTATGGCGGACGCCCATCACGAGACCGTCGTCGGTGCGCGCGTTGATCTGCAGGCAGTCGGGCAGCTCCAGTTGCTCGCCCATGAGCGAGTGGTAACGCATCGCCTCGATCGGCGAAGGTAGGCCGCTGAACAGCCCAGTGCCGTCGTGCTGCACGCGCCAGACCTTGCCGTGTACGGGAAATGGCGCGCGGCTCAGCCTGCCGCCAAAGACGTGAATAATGCCCTGGTGTCCCAAACACACTCCCAGCACCGGCAGCTCCGGTCCCAGCTCGCGAATGACGTCGGCACAGACGCCAAAGTAGCGTGGTTCGTCCGGCGAGCCGGGGCCTGGTGAGATCACGACACGGTGCGGCGACCGCGCGCGTACCTCGGCCAGCGTCACCTCGTCGTTGCGCACGACCGACGGGTCACCACCCAACTCGCCGAGATATTGGTACAGGTTGTAGGTGAACGAGTCGTAGTTGTCGATAATGAGCGTGCTCATCGAGCCGCCCGCTCAATCGCTCGCCGAACCGCCGCGCCCTTGTTTTCCACTTCCTTGTACTCCAAATCCGCGACAGAATCGTAGACGATGCCACAGGCGGCCTGCGCCCAGGCGTCGCTACCCTGGGCGAAAAGGCTGCGAATCGCGATGGCAAAGTAGCAATCACCACTCAAGGAGAAGTAGCCCACGGAGCCGGAGTAGGGGCCGCGCCCCTCCTTCTCCACGCGGTTGATGATCTTCATGCTCTCGATCTTGGGTGCGCCCGTGACGGTGCCGGCGGGTGACGACACGGCGTAGACATCGAACATGTCGTGCCCCGGCGCCAGTCGCCCCTCCACGTCCGTGACGATGTGCTGCACGTGACTGAACCTGAGCAGGTACATGAGCCGGCGGACCTGCACGGTACCGAATCGGCAGAGTCGCCCCACGTCGTTTCGAGCCAGATCGACCAGCATCATGTGCTCGGCGCGCTCCTTGGGATCCTCCAGGAGCTCCCGCGCCAGCGCCTCATCCTCCTCGCGGTCGCGACCGCGTCGCCGCGTACCGGCGATCGGGATGACCTCCATGAGGCCGCGCTCCAACCGGACCACGATCTCCGGACTGGACCCGATGAGCTCACGGTCGTCGAACTTCAAGTAGAACATGTGTGGCGACGGGTTCAGCTCGCGGAGCGCCTGGTAGATGGGCAGCTTCGACCCTTCGATCCGGTAGCGGAATTTGCGCGAGATTTGGACCTGATAGCTGTTGCCGGCCTGGATCTCCGCCATAACCGCGGCGAACTGCGCGTTATGCTCGTCGCGACTGACGTTGCTGCCGAGGTACTCGACAGCAAGGACGGCATCGACATCGTCGGAGGCTGGCGGTCCTTCCGCGATGCTCTGCAGGAGCAATTCGCTGCGATCCTGCTGCAGGTAGAAATAGTAGATGCTCCCGGTCAGGCGATTGAGGATGAGGCCATCCAGGAACAGACCCAGCTCAAAGTCCGGGAAGGCCGTCTGCTGGAAGCGGAGCCCGCTCTCGAAGTAACGCGTGGCTTCATAGGAGAAATAGCCGACCAGGCCGCCGCAGTAGCCGGGCGTCGGTAGGCGCTGCGCCCCCAACAGCTCGCGCAACGCCAGATAAGGATTGGCGGTGGTCACAGCGTCGCCGTCGACAAAGAGGCGGCCTTCCTTTGCCGTGATGTGATGCTTGGGTGCGAAGCCGATGATGGAATAGCGGGCGACGCGCTCATCGGCTTCGAGCGACTCCAGCAAGAACACCCGGGGCAGGCGGGCGTGCAGACGAGCGAACACCTCCAGGAATGGGATGTCGAGCGACAGCGGTCGCGCGTGAAAGCTCAGCCCTGGACCGATGAGCGACTGCACCGGTGCGCCTCTTCCGGGGCGGCTCCGCACCGCCTCACCAACCATACATTCTTCCATCTCGGGGACGAAAGAATCGTCGTGGTGCCACCCCGGTTCGTCCGGCGTCGGGCGCCGAACCTCGTTGCGGGCACGGGCGCTGCATATCAGGCCGATGCCCTGTCCTTCGGTATCGGGGGACTTCCGGCGGCGCCTACACACCCACAACCGGTGCGAGCTTCGGGCCGCGACTCGCGGGTCCATTCACCGTGGCCATCGGCGCCGGCATCGCAGCAATTTGCCGGCTCTCTGGGTACCTTGGCCCCGGGTAGTCGTCCCGTTCTGCGCCATCTTCAATTGAACATACGGTAGCACAATTGCCAGGCGATCGTCAAAAGAGCGCTTGGTCTATCATGGCTCGGGCGGCGCGGTTTTGTTACAATGGCATCCTAAAATGTAGCCGCGGGCGGTCGTCCGCCTGCGCCATAGAGACGACAGTAGTACCGTCCAGGAGAAAAGAGCAATGGCTACCGACACGAAGAGCCGGAAAGTTGTAATTGTCGACGGAGATAGCGAGGTTTGCGATGAAGTAGCGCGTGCCCTCCGCAACCGAGGCTATGAGCCGGTGGTTCGCCGGCGCGGCGCCGGCCTGGTCAAGTTCGTGAAGGATGAGAAGCCCGCTACCGTCGTGCTGGAGCTAGCCCTCCCTGACTACGACGGAAACACCCTTCTCAAAGAATTGAAGGACGACTGGGACGCCAAGAAAGTGCCGGTCGTGGTGGTGTCCGGCTACACGTCGCGGCTCAACTATAGCGGTCGCGAAAAAGCGGAGGCGGTGTTGTCGAAGCCGTTCGCCATGGACGACCTGATGCATCAGGTGGAGCTTGCCGCCGCCAAGAAGCAAGATTAGCAGCCGGTATTGCTGGGCACGATCAGGATGACGGGCGCGCCGAGCGCCACAGCGGCCGGGCCGTGCCCGCCAGCGCCGGGCAGAGCAACGTCAAATGAGCCGGCGGAGGCATGCACCTCGATCGCCGTTCCGTCGACCTGAATGAGTTGACCTGAGCGACCGTCGGACGGAATCTTGATCGTCGTCCCGCTTGGCTCCTCCGTCCAAACGACATATTCCGCCTGATTTCCGCGACAGAGTTTGGCCTCGGTTACCAAGGGCAATGGATGCACAAGACTCGTTGCTCGCGAGCCGCTCAGCCATTGGGCGGCCGTCCGGTAGGCCATCAAGGCGGGCCGGGCAGTCAGATCCTGTCGCAGCAGGCCCCAATAGTGGCCGCGATCGTCGACGTCGGACGCGCGGTAGAACAACACGCTGCGAGCGTTGGCGACACGGGCCAGTGCGTAGACCTGCATGACAAAAGCCGCCTGTTGGGCTGGCGTCACTGAGTCTGGTCCCGCGATGGCGTCACCCGGCGACTCGGGATCATCCACGGGGACGTTGGCCTCGGTGATCCAGACGGCAGGGGACAGGCGAAACGGCGCCATGATCGACCGCGTCGTCGCCGCGACCGCGAGCACCGCCGCCGGATTGTCGTAAACGTGCCAGGCCACGGCCGCGAACGGAGCCTGGCACGCGGCAGCCGGACAGAGACGCGGCATCAGGGCTTTGAGGAAGGCGCCGTCGTCGTCGACGAGTCCGCCGATGAGGACGGGAGCGCTCGGTGACTGGCGCGAAAGGACCGTGTGGGCGACAATCAACAATTGGGCGTATTGATCCGTGGCGCCGCGCCAGAACTCCGGGCTGTTAGGCTCATTCCAGATCTCCCAGCCAACGAGGCGGCTCCCGTACCGATTGGAAATAGTCGCGAGAAAGAAGGCCCAAGGATTGCCGGGATTAGGCGAACCGTCGGCCAGAAACGGGGCGGCGTCCAGACCCGTTGGGGGGCCGGCGCCCGGCACGGTCGTCGAGTCGACCGCCCACGCCGGAGTTCCATCGACGACGGCGAGGACCGAAAAGCCCAGCGTCGCGGACGTCGCCAGCAAGTCGTCCACTCGCTGAAAATCGAAGACTCCTGGCTCTGGCTCTACGTCGTCCCACCGGACCTCCAGCCGGTCGATCGAGGCCCCATTTCCGCGCAGTATCGCCGCCGTCGGATCGTCGGCTGCCAAAGCGTCGTCGACTCCGAACAGCGGATCGTCGCGGGCGGACAGCGGCAGCGGCGCCAGGTGCTCCAAGACAGGCGCAAACTGCAAGGCCCGGAGACGTGACCACAGGACATCTAGCGGCATGGCGGTCGGGGAGGGTGTCGGACCAGTGGCTCCCAGCGTCGTCTGAGCCGCGACGGTGACCCGGTCCGTTCGTTCCCTTGCTAGGGATTCCGCAGGTCTGCTTTGCGAAATCGTCCTATCGCGCCCGGCGCCCGAGGGATCCGCCAGCCCCGATGGACTGCCGCCCGGCGCGGAAACGACGCTCGCTACCTGGACGGCGCGAAGCGCGATGGGCGTGGTCG
Organism: uncultured Chloroflexota bacterium; assembly: GCA_937967325.1. Lineage (GTDB taxonomy): Bacteria > Chloroflexota > UBA4733 > UBA4733 > UBA4733 > UBA4733. The sequence continues at coordinate 5,980 of CALBSQ010000093.1, read as the reverse complement.
CCGCTGCTCCATCCAACTGCGCTGCCGGATGGAACGCTGCTGGAGAGACAAGAGTGAGCGTCACCGCCACAAGACCAACGGCGCAGGGCTTCCAACACATAGTCTGTCTACATCGCATACCAGCTCCCACCGCTGCAAGGAATGGCTGTAACGTGATTGTAGCGAAGTGCGGCAGGCGAAAAACGGTGGCGAGACCGAGCGCTTCAGATTTAACCTCGGTTTCGACGGTAATCCAGTGGGTCGATTGTGGCGCCTAGCCTGCGGACCTACGCCGCGCCAGCGCGAGCGAGCCAACCCCGGCAAGCAGGCAGGCAACGCCCGCGATTCCCAGGCCGAGCTGCAGTGGCGACATATGGATAGATGGCCCTGCCGCGGTGGCCGAGGGCGCTTGTTGCGCGGCTTCGTTTGTCGGACCAGGCACGCGTGGCGGCGCCTCAGAAGCTTGGCCGGGCGGGCGGGCCGAACTGGGCGCAGCTGCGGCGAAGGGCCGGCGCAGGGCGGAGGTACCGCTCCCTTCCTGCTGCGATGCCTGAGACATGGAAGCCGCCGCGGAGGTTGCACCTGCCTGACTACTCGCTGCCGCTGAGGATTGGTCGCGGTTCTGGGCGGCCGCGAGCGCCGCTGATGCCGGTCCCGCCGTCGGCGCGGCCGCGGCTTTCGATGCAGTGCCGCCCGCCGCGACGGCTGCAGGACGGCTAGCGGTCGACGCCGTGACAGTCGTTCGTGGCGGGTACACGGCGAGGGAAAGCCCGAAGGCGAGGAGCAGGACGGCGGCAGCAGAGAGCAGCGAAACAGGTAGCGCCAGTGGCCGCCGCGACCTCGGCGCCGCATGGCGAAGCGTGAACGAGCGCGGCAGCGACGGCTCGGGCAGGCTGCGGAGCAGGACCGCGGTGGTCCGCAGCGATTCGAGCCGGGTGCGGCAGCGCGGACAAGTCGCCAGGTGGCGTTCGACAAGCAGGACCTGGGCAGTGGGCAAGCCGTCCACCGAATAGTCGGCGAGCAGCGCGTCGGGATGCTCGTCAGCCGGCGTGCTCATCGTCTCCCCGTCCGTATAGAGAACGCACAGTCACCGGCAAGAGTTCCGGCCTAGTTGATAACCAGTCGCGCAGCTTGGCCCGGCCGCGACTGAGCCTGGACTTGATCGTTCCTACGTTGGAGCCCTCGACTTCGGCGGCCTCGCCGTAGCTGAAGCCTTGTACGTCGCAAAGGATCACCACGGCTCGCTGGTCCGGCGGAAGTTGAGTGAGGCCCGCCGTCAGATGCCGGCCCAGCTCGCCGGCGAGCGCCGCCTGCAAAGGGTCCGGCGCCTGACCGGCCAGCGCCTCAGACTGAGGTTGCGCATCGAGCAAGGCGTCAAAGGAGTACTCGGGCCGGCGCTGTCGCGAGCGCAGCGCGTCGTAGCAACGATTGACCACGATGCGGGTGAGCCAGGCGCGCACGCTACCGGAGCGGAAGTCTGCCAAGTGCTGCCAGGCTGCCAGAATGCTTTCTTGGGTGACGTCGGCAGCCGCGTGCGGATCGGCCAACATGCGCAGCGCTACGGCGTATAGGGTCTGTTGGTAACGCTCTACGAGCGTGTTGAATGCCGGCAGGTCGCCACGGCGGGCACGGGCGACGCTCAGCTCGTCGACGTCGCTCCCGACCTGCTGCACGCCTGGGAACCTTTCCGATCGGCCAGTCGTTGATTGGGATGAGTAGCGGCCGAATCGTAACACCGCTGGGTTCGTGCTCAAGAAAGGTCCTGGTCAATGCGCCAATTCGTGGGAGGTTTGCTATCAGTGCCGCCATTGTCCACGGTACCCGGTCTTCGGGGCGCTGCTCGCCGCGCCCTAATCTGCCCGGCGCGACCGATGATGCCAAGGGCGCGGCGAGCAGTCGGGGACCCCACGCAGTGGGGAGAGCGCTCCGCCCTAAATGCCGATGCGTTTGCCGCGATCCGCGCCCGATTCCCTTCTCTTTTCCCGCTGTTGGTTCTCGTTGCGCTTGCCCTCTCCGCCTGCGGCGGCCCGCATGGCGCCGCATCGACGGCCGCGCGGTCTCCTGCAGGCATTGCTCCATTGAACGCGGCAGGCGGCAGCGTCGCGCGGCCGGCCACCAGCCAGGCCGCCGCCTCCGTCGCGCAGTCGGCGTCGCTGCCGGATTTGCAGGTGGGTCAGATGCTCATTCGAACTGCCGCCATCGAGATCGAGGCGGACAACCCGGCGGGGCTGGTGACCGGCGTCCGCCAGATCGCGGCCTCCGCGATCGACGGCGCGGACGCCGGCTACGTCTCGGACGAAAAGACACAGTTTACCGGCAATGTCCTCACGGCCAGCGTGACCATTCGCGTGCCGGCGACGTCCTTTGCCGCAGTCATGGATCAGTTGCGCAAGCTGGGCACACGTGTCGTAAGCGAGACGAGCAACACGCAGGATGTGACCGAGCAATTCGTAGACGTGGATGCGCGCCTGCACGCGCTGCAGGCGACCCAGGCGCAGCTCTTGCAGTTGCTTGCGAAGTCGCAGCGGCTGGACGACACCCTGGCGGTGCAGCGCCAGATCACCGACGTCAACACACAGATCGAGCAGCTCGTAGGCCGGGAGAACTACCTCAAGAACCACAGTGCCTTCAGCACGATTACGGTCACGATCCAGCCGGGCGCGTCGGCTGCGGTTCTACAGCCGGGATGGAGCGCGATTCGCACGCTTATGGCGGCCCTGACGGCTCTTGGCGCCTTCGGCCATGCCGTGGCCGATGCGCTGATCTGGCTGGCAGTCTTCGGGCTTCCGCTGGCTACGCTGTCACTCATCGTCGTCTTGCTCCAACGGGCGGTGAGCCGGGCGCTGCGTGAGCGGCGCAGCCGCGCCGCCGGGGGGAACTCCGCGACACCGGTCGCCGGCGCGGACGGAGTATAATCTCCGCTCCGCCAGTCGATGTGGCCCTGTCGGTGAGGAGGAGCTATGAGGACATATTCACCCGCCAACTTACGGAATGTCGCGCTGATATCCCACGGGGGCGCCGGCAAGACGACGCTGACCGAAGCCTTGCTCTACACGGCCGCGGCGATCACTCGACGTGGCAGCGTGGAGGAAGGGAATACCGTCTCCGACTTCGATCCCGAGGAGCAGCGGCGACAGATCTCGCTCAGCCTGAGCGTATGTCCGCTGGAGTGGCGTGACACCAAGGTGAACGTGCTCGACACGCCTGGCTACACCGATTTCGCCGGCGAGGTCAAGGAGGCATTGCGCGTGGCCGACGCCGCCATCGTGCAGGTCTGCGCCGTCAACGGGGTGGAAGTCGGCACCGAGCTGGTGAGCCAGTACGCCGACGAGCGCGACCTCCCTCGCCTGGTGGTGATCGGGCGGTTGGATCGGGAGCACGCCGATTTCGAGCGCGCCATCGAAGGGGTGCGTAGCCTGTACGGAAGTCGTGCGGCGGTGGTGCAGCTCCCCCTTGGCCACGAGCGCTCGCTTCGAGGCTACGTCGACCTCATCACGCAGCGGGCGGTCATCACCAGCAATGGCGAGTCGCACGAGGAGGAGGTGCCCGCAGAGATGGGCGACGGCGTCGCCGAGGCGCGGGAAGCCCTCCTGGATACGATCGCCGAGCTCGACGACGACCTGCTGGCAAAATACCTGGACGGGCAGGAGGTCGACGCCGGCGAGCTGCTCGCGGCGCTGCAAGCCGGGACGAAGGCCGGCAAGGTCGTGCCCGTCTACTGCACCTCAGCCTCGACCAACGTCGGTGTCCCCGCGGTGCTTGATGCCATCGTGGCTTGCCTGCCGTCACCGGTCGAGGCCGGGACCGCCAACCCCGCCAAGGCGACCGCGGCGCTCGTCTTCAAGACGACCAGCGATCCCTTCGTCGGTAAGATCAGCTACTTCCGCGTCATCGCCGGCACGTTCCGCGCCGACGCGCACGTGTGGAACAGTAACCGGCAGCACGAAGAGCGAGTGGCTCAGGTAGCGACGGCGAGAGGAAAACTACAGGAGACGGCGGGCGACGTGCCCTCCGGCGACATCGGCGTGATCAACAAGCTGGGCGACACCGGCACGGGCGACACCTTAGCCAGTCACGATCACCCGGTTGTCCTGGAGGGTATCAACTATCCGCCCCCATCTTATCATGTCGCCGTCGAGCCCAAGACCAAGGCCGATCTGGACAAGCTAGGGCCCGCACTGGCGCGACTGATGGAAGAGGACCACACGATCACGGTCCGCAAGGACCCGGACACCAATCAGACCATCCTCTCCGGAATGGGCGAGACGCACCTCGACGTGGCCATGGAGCGCCTGAAGAACAAATACAAGCTGGAGCTGGTGTTGGATACCCCGCGCGTGCCGTACCGAGAGACGGTGCGCGGCAACGGCAAGGCCCAGGGACGGCACAAGAAGCAGACCGGTGGACACGGCCAGTTCGGCGATGTGTGGATCGAGCTGGAGCCGCGGGAGACCGGCGCTGGGTATGAATTCGTCGATCGGGTTGTCGGCGGCTCCGTGCCTCGGCAGTTCATCCCCGCGGTGGATAAGGGCATCCAGGAGACCTTCGCGGAGGGCCTGATCAGTGGCAATCGCGTCGTCGACGTACGAGCGATCGTCTACGACGGCTCGTATCACCCGGTCGACTCCTCGGAAATGGCGTTCAAGCTGGCGGCCGGCATTGCCGTCCGCAAGGCGGCTGAGCAAGCCCACGCCGTCTTGCTCGAGCCAATTCTGAACGTGGTCGTCACAGTACCGGAAGCGTATATGGGCGACGTGATGAGCGACCTCACTACCAAGCGGGCGCGCATCGAAGGCATGGAGCCGACCGGAACCGGCTCGCAGCGCATCAAGGCGCAGGTTCCGCAGGCCGAGATGCAGCGCTATTCCATCGACCTGCGGTCCATCACCCAGGGTCGAGGCATCTTTTCGACCAGCTTCTCCCACTATGAGGAGGTTCCGTCCCACATTAGCCAGCAGGTTATCGCCGAGGCGGCCAAGCAGCGGGAACGCGAGCCCGCGCACGTGTGAGTGATCTGGCTAGCGACGCCTCGCCCATCCTGACAATTGCCGGCGGTGCCGGCGCGATGGGCTCCCTTTTCGCTGAGCTCTTCCTGCCGCGCGTGCGCGCTTGTCTGGTCGTCGATCTTTTCGCGTCGGTGACGACGACAGGACCGGTCCGCGCCGTTCCCTTCTCGCCGATCGTCGAGCGACTTTCCGCGCTCTTCGCCGGGCGTGATGAGGAGGCGCAACTGTGGGGCTGGCGCCGAGATGCGGCCGGCTCGACTGTCTTGTTGACCGGCAGGGAGGTGCGAGCGGCGCCGGCCTGGCTGCTATTTCATCGTGGCGGCGCCCCGACTGAGTTGCCCGCTCTTGGAGCCGCGCCACGGGACATCACCGAGACGCTGGCACGCCTCACGGCGCTACGCGACGTCACGCACATTGTCGGCCTGCTGGACCTATCCGAAGCGACGACGGCAACCCGGCTCTGCGATATCTTGCTCGTCGCCACGTCCTTCACCTCCTCAGCGCAGTTCCGGTCGGTATTGGCTCCCTATGCCGCCGGGATGCGTCCAGGGAGCCTGGCCGTAGACGTGCTCTCGCTCAAAGAACGGCCGCTGCTGGAGCTGTCGTCGTTGCTGCCCACCTCGGTGGGGATCCTCGGTACGCATCCGCTCTTCGGGCGCACCGCGGGTGATGTCACCGGTCTCGTCGTCTCCGTCGTCGAGTCGCCCGACGCCCGGCCGGCGGTGGCTTGGCAACGCTGGTTCCTGGAACAGCTCGCCGGGCTGGGCATGCTGGTGACGCCGGCCACGGCCGCCGAGCACGACGCCGCCATGAGCTTTGTCCAGGCGCTTACTCACTTCACCCTCTTGAGTTTCGCCTTCACCTTTGTGCGCGCCAATCAGGACCCGACGCAGCTTCTGCCCTATCGCACGCCCGTCTTTGAACCGACACTGTACCTGGCGGCGAGAGTCTGTCTCTTATACACATCTCCGAGCCCACGAGACAGGCAGAAATCT